>CAZTKP010000185.1:0-4948 GCA_964614215.1 uncultured Spirochaetales bacterium
GTAGAGAATCTTGAAGTTTTTAAAGAAACTTTTTTAAGAAGCGGAAATGAAGTTTCTGTTCCTATAAAGTATCTTGACAATCTTGATGAGATTGCAACCGGAGAGCATGTTGAGATCGAGGTTATTGTTAAAAAAACCCATAGAAATATTGAGCTTGCCGGAGAAGTGAAGTGGAAGAGAACAAAATCCATTAATATTCCGGGAAAGAAGATTCCTGCTGGAGTGGGAATAAAGTTCGATGATGTTTCAATGGAAGTCCTGAAGCTTCATTTTAAAGAACTTGCAAGGGAACTCAGTGCTGTCGGCGGTGAAATGGTTGGCGGAAACTACATTCGTGTCAGGTCAGATATTGCTGAAAAATATAACATGATCAAAAAGAAACATGATGATTTCAGCGAAAAAAGAGCTCAACCCAGAATATCACTTAATCTCCAGATCGAGCTTTTTATTAACGGTGTAACAAAGAAATTCACAACTTCGGATATCAGTCTTTTAGGAATGAAGATCCTGTCAGAAGAAAAACTTCCTGTAGGCGAAGAGGTTCTTGTTCTTTTTGAAGATCTTTCCGCAAAAAAACAGTTTATGCTTAAAGCTGTGATACTAAGGAATATAAAAGGAAAAGGTGAGCCACCCAAGAATGCCGCGGCAGGCATAAAGTTCATCTTTGAGAATGAGCATCAGAAAAAGGAACTTATGAAGTTCATAGTGAGGAAATCTTGATATATCTTGTAACTGACGACATCACGATCGATGATGATTCAAGGATAGTGGTTTCAGAGGATGAAGCTAAATATCTTATGAAGGTAAGGCGTCTAAAAGAGGGTGCCGAGGTTTTCTTCTGTTCTAACGGTCACGAGTACAGGACTGAACTTGAAATGGAAGGGACGGAACCCCGCTTTAAGATCATGAATAAAAAGGAGAGAAAGAATTCTTCGGTTAACATTGTTGCCGCAGTCGCAGCAACCGATATCAATTCTGTAGAAGAATCCGTACGCAACGGAGTCGAGGCAGGTGTTGACGAGTTCCTTTTCTTCAGAGCGCAGTTCTCCAACATGTCTCTTGCGCAGATCGAAAAGAGAATAAAAAGGATAAAGACCATCGTTGTCTCAGCTGCATCCCAGTCCAGAAGAGGGCATCTTCCTGAAGTCAGCATATCAACCATAGACGATATAGCTGAAATGAAAGCCGAACACATAGTTCTGCATCCTTATTCACCTGAAAACATTATGGATTTCCAAGCTTCTGATATTTATGACAAAGTCCTCTGGATAGGCCCTGAAGGCGGCTTCTCAGACGAGGAATTTGAATTTTTCAAGGAAAAGAACTTCAAGATATTTTCTCTGAAAACTCCAATCTTAAGAACAGAGAATGCTGTCACATTCCTTTCAGCTTTTATTAAGAATATCACTTATTAGATTTAATTCTCAAAATCCTTTTCAAAACCGACTTTTCTAAGCAGTTTTTCCTTTTCAAACCACTTTTCTTCGATCCTTACAAAGAGTTTAAGTCCGACCTGACAGCTGTAGATCTTTTCAAGTTCTTTTCTGGATTCTTTTCCAATTTCGCCGAGAGTTTTTCCCTGCTTGCCGATAACAATTCCTTTCTGACTTTTTCTGGCGACATGAATAGTTGCGTCGATCAGCAGAATATTCTTAGTTTTATGGTCGGACATTCTTTCGACCGTGACAACGGTGTCGTAGGGGAGTTCCTGGGAAAGTTTAAAGAAAAGTTTCTCTCTGATTATTTCTGAAACAAGAAATCTGTCATCCTGATCTGTTGAGGCTCCTTCAGGGAACATCATCGGGCCTGGCTCGCAGTATTCCTTAATTAATTCAATAAGTTCATCAATTCCTTCACGTTTGAGCGCTGAGATCTTACAGGTCTTTGCGAATTTGAAAAACTTGGAATAGATCGCAATTGTATCATCAACTCTCATCGGTTTTACGATGTCACATTTATTGGCAACAAGAATTACAGGATTCTTTTTATTTAATCTTTCAAGAATGTGCTTTTCCTCTTCACCGATACCAAGCTCGGGATGCTGTTTGCTCACATCCACAAAAAAGAGTGTAAGATCGGATTCATTTGACGCCGAAAAGCTGTACTTGTTCATCCAGCTGTTTAGAAGTTTGCCCCAGTCAGTTGAAGTGATCCCCGGAGTGTCGGTAAAAACTATCTGAGTATCCTCAGTAGTATAAATTCCTCGGATCTTGTTTCTCGTCGTCTGAGCTTTGGGCGTAACTATTGATATTTTCTCATTTAACAGTGCATTGAGAAATGTTGATTTTCCTGAGTTCGGTGTGCCGATAAGGGCGGCAAAACCCGTGAACTTAAGTTGACTGCCTAACATCTTCGTCTTCCTTTTCACCTGCAATATTGGCAAGCATGAACTTTTTGATTTTCTGAATTTTCTTATATCTGCCAAGAGCGATCATGAGTTTCACCAGAGTTGCCTCCCTTGTCATATCGACAGCACTGATAAGTCCGTAGAATGAAGCCTGAGAAGCTGCCTCATAAAGGCTTAAGTTGACTTTCCCGATGGGCGACTGACTGCACACGGCGATCGGGATCTGTTTGTTCGATGCCTCATCGAAAAGTTCCACAAGACCAGTGTTGTCACTTGGAATGTTTCCGCTTCCGTATGCTTCGATTACAATTCCCTTAACTTTACTCTCTTTGATCATTATCGAAAAACTTGAGAAGTCGATACCGGGATAGAAGGGGATTATAATAACTTTTTCGTTAAGTCTCGTATCAATATCAAAAACTCCGTTTCTTTTCGGTAGAAATCTGTGAAGTTTTTTCTCCATACCGATACCCAGCTTTATGAGAGAGTTGTAGTTGGGACTGTAGAAAGCATCGAAATCCCAGGCATCCTTTTTCTTAACTCTGTTTCCTCTGAAAACTGTATGGTTAAAAGCAACAGCAACCTCTCTGAGTCCGCTGTCCATAGCGACTTCAATAGAATCAACGAGGTTCTGATACGCATCGCTTCTGTGATTTTTCATGGGAAGCTGGGAACCTGTGAGAACAACCGGTTTGTTGAGGTTTTTAAGCATAAATGAAAGAGCTGAAGCTGTGAACGCCATCGTATCCGTGCCGTGAACAACGACAAAACCGTCAAACTGGTCATAAACCTCGTCAATAAGTTCCGCGATCTTTATCCAGTGAAGCGGTCTGAAAAGAGAAGAATCAATATTAAAAAGAGAAGTCTGAACAATTTCTGCATCAAAAAGCGGCTTAATGGTCGAATTAATGTACTGGTGAACATATTCTCCCGGAGAAAGAAGACCTTTCTCGTTGAGATCCATCGCAAACGTTCCGCCCGTGTGAATTATCAGTATTCTTCTCTTTTTCATGACATCTCCCTACAACAAACCGCTGAATTTTTATACTATTTATTGAAATAAAGCAAGGCTTTGAGCTTAACTGTTAATAAAACCGGTCTTGAATCCGAATAGTCGACCTATTTTTGCTATTCTAATGACATAAAAATCAAGACAAGGAAAAGGGGTCAGGTCAGCAAAATTATATTAAATCACCTGTTAAGTGAATTTGCGATATCACGCAGACGTTCTATCAAGTTGAAAAGATAGGTCGCGGTTTTTGCACGGTGGTCGACAAGCATTGAATCATGAGTTCCGTTAACGACAAGAAGAGGATCGAAAGAGGCAAGATCATCCATCATTTTGAATGCTTTAACAAAGTTTTCTTCACTTCCTTTGTTCAGTATGCCGGGATAGAGAATGTACAGAGTTCTCACAACGTCACGTACAACAAGAACAACGCCCTGAGAATAGTAGATCGCATCATCGGAAGTTGTGAACGACTTATACTGGTCACTGTTAAGTCGTCCAAGCGGCTCGCCGAGAAAATTCTCACTGATCAGTAGTTGAAAAAGAGAGTAAAGGTCGTCAGAGCGGAGATTGTATGTCGCATCTCCCGCAAGCAGCTCTTTCTCATACTTTTGCATCATGTCAATTCCTTTGCGGTATTGAGATTCAGATGCTGGAAGCCAGAATTTATCGGGCTGAAAGACAAAATAGGTTGTCCGTGCTTTTTTTAAGTTATCATTCTCTCCTTCACCTTTACCGTATTTGGCAACCTGAGTTGAAAAGAATCTTTCAAACATCATCGTTGCAAAAACAACTCCCTGCTGACGGTTACTGCGGTTGTCTAGCCAGGAAGTGGGGCAGAAGAACAGATCATTTACAGACCAGCCGAAAAAGGAGTTGAGCTCTCTGTCCAGTTGATGATAGATCGACTTTGAAACAACTACGCCTTTTTCTTTTTCGCCTTTGGGCTGTGCCTTTTCGGCAGCGGAGAGAATCGCTGTGTCAGTTTGCGGGAACGAAGTATCTTCAACTACCATATAAAGTATCCCGAAAAGCATTGGAAGGACAATGAAAACTGTTGTCAATGTGATGATCCAGTGCTTAAGCAGAAAGGAGAAAAAGTCACCCAGTATAGAGAAAAAACGTAAAAACACAGGCCGTTTCTCCAGATCATCGTCCTCTTCATCAAGATCGAGATCTTCTTCATCCTTTAATTTTTTGTCGATCTGTTCTTTTGTCATGGTTCCCTCCCGAAAAGCATATTGCATATAATATAGTAAAACTGTACTAATGCCAAATTATTGGATGCTGATATCAATCAGATGTGATCCTGTTCTTTCCTGAACGTTTTGATTCGTACATGAGCTTGTCGGCTCTTTCAATAACTGTCGTTATCTCATCGTTGTCAACAAGCATTGTGACACCGCCTGAAACGGTGACGTTCAGTTTTTTTTCACCGACAAAAATGAAACTTTCCATCACAAGCTGTCTGAGCAATTCCGCTCTTTCAATAAGGAACTCCGTTGAAATATTACGGAGAATAACAACAAATTCTTCGCCGCCCCATCTGGAAACAAAGTCGAAGCTTCTTACATTTGACTGAAGTGTTTTTG
>CAZTKP010000186.1:0-4923 GCA_964614215.1 uncultured Spirochaetales bacterium
GCTGAAGTTCCGCAAAGTGAAAAGACTCCTTTTTATCCCAGAAGTCCTTACGCTGCAGCAAAGATATATGGATACTGGATAACTGTAAATTACAGAGAAGCTTACGGAATTCATGCAAGTAACGGTATTCTTTTTAACCATGAATCTCCAAGACGAGGCGAAACTTTTGTAACAAGAAAGATCACTAGAGCAGTTGCCAGAATTGCTCTCGGTCTTCAGAAGGCACTTTATCTTGGAAATCTTGATTCAAAACGTGACTGGGGACATGCGAAAGATTATGTAAAGGCGATGTGGCTTATGATGCAGCAGGATAAACCTGATGACTATGTCATTGCGACCGGAAGAACGATGACGATCAGAGATTTTGCAGTTAATTCTTTTAAAGTTGCGGGCATAGAGATCGGTTTTAAAGGTGAAGGAACAGAAGAAGTTGGTTTTATCAAGTCAATCGACAGTGAAAAGTATAAAGCTGCTACCGGACTTGATTGTTGCGGTCTTGAAGAAGGGAAAGTCGTGTTAAAGATCGATAAAAAATACTTCAGACCGACGGAAGTGGATCATCTTGAAGGTGACCCTCGCAAAGCTGAAAAAGTTCTCGGCTGGAAAGCACAGACGACAGTTGAAGAAATGGCGCGCGAAATGGTTCTTTGTGACCTGGAGCTGTCTAAAAAAGAATCACTGCTAATTGAAAATAATTATTTTGTAAGAAAGAACGATAGAGATTAAGGGAGATCGGCATGGAAAAAATTCTTGTCACCTACTTTTCAAAAACAGGATCCACAAAGGAAATTGCTGAAAGGATCGGAAAGAACTTGTCTGAAAAAGGTTTGGAAAATGAAGTTGTTAAAATGTCTGAAGTGAAAGATATGAACAATTATTCAAAAATTGTTCTCGGATCACCCATCTATGGAATGAAGATGGCACCTGATTTCATGAAATTCGTTGAGGACAATGCTGATTCACTTAAAGATAAGGTTCTTGGAATTTTTCCTGTAGCTTACATCTATTATGACGGCAGAAAATTCTGGCGTAAAGCAATGGATAAAAGCCTTAGAAAGCTTGAAAAAAAATTAAACCCTGAAAAACAGACAACAGTTTTTGCCGGAAGAGTTCCCGACAAAATGCCTTTGCTGATGCGGCTGATCTTCGGCATCAGTAGTGATACTCCGCTTGATCTTGTTAAGCTTGAAGAAGTTGATAAGTGGTGTGAAGAGCTTTCTAAATAATATAAATAATAAAAATACCCAAATTTGGGTACAAAAAGTCTGATATTGTTTAACCTTTAGGGCAAAAATGAAAAAAACCGCTTTAATTTTACTGCTTACTCTCTTTATTAACGGTTGTTATGAAAGTCCCTTGCAGGATCGAAACAGTAGTGAAGAAAGTCCCGGAAATGACATGTGGGGAAATCCTGTTACAGATCTTTCAATGAGTGCTGACGGCAGATTTGCTGTTAGGGGGACTGTTGGGAAAAATTCTGATAGAGGAAAAATCCTTTTAAACGTTGTAGATATGAACAACGAGTCAAATCAGACTTTTAAAATCGAAGGAAGTTCAAAGAAACTTGTTTTTGGCAGGGGGTCAACAATTTACATAATACAAAGTTATCACGATGATGAGTCAAGAGATAACTGTATGGTCCGGGATTTTAACCTTGAAAGTGGTGAGTATGGCAAAAGCTGGACAGGTGCTGGTTGTGTGGGAGTTTCAATAGACAGGACAGAAACAATTGTTGCCACCTGGAATAAAGATGAAGTTTTGATCGTTAATACGGTCACAGATACTAAAAAGTCCTTTTCTTATCCTAATCGTATTTATGATGTTCGCTGGAGTCCAATCGCAAATGAGCTTATTGTTATCACAAGCTTTAAAATGTATTTTATCAACCCTGTAAAAGGAACTGTGGATGAGTTGTGTGATATTGATGAAGGTTTTTTAAAAATATCTTCTGATGGAAAATATGCTGCCGTATCACCATCTGTTAGCGGTGTTGAAATAATTAAAATTTTTGATCTGAAAGAACATCGGTGGACAACGTCACTCAATGGATCAAGAAAGGTGGAGTTCGTGCCTGATAGCAGCTTGATATTAAATACAGCTAAAGGAACAGAATTAGACGATAATATTGAAGATCCTTCAGTTAACAATCTTGTTGTAACTGACATTGATAACAATACAGTAACTGCTTTTGGGCTTGGTATGGATAGTGTAGAGTGGTACATAGTTCCAAATACTGAAACAGTTCTTGCGATAAGAAGAAAAGCGCTTGAGGGAGATTTTTACGGTAGCGTGATCAATATCAAAAGCGGTGAAATTCAAGATGTGGAAAGCCTTGACAGCTTGTTGACCGAGTTTTCCGTTATGTCAAAAGGAAGGGTTATCTTTTTTATAAAGGATTCAACACTTTATCGACTTGATCTGTCGGAAGGTCAGCTTAAAGAAGTTGAATTGCGTTGCGGGTTATATTACGGTTCCCCTGAATTTTGCAAGGCAGATGAGATCATGTTCTCTAAAGACGAAGATAATTTGCTGCTCGGTATGATAAATGGAGAGGATATTGCCGTTATGAATATTGAATCTCTAAGCATTGAGAAGTTTTACCGGACGGAGAGTTCCGACAATGAATAAGTTCCTCTTCTTTATTCTGTTTTTCTTTCTTTCTACAGGGTGTGACAACCTTCATTATAAAGTTTGTCCTGAAGAAAAACCATTCTGTTTTGAAAGAGGTGATCTGCAATGGTCAGGAATTACTGAAAATGCAATGAACTGGAATTCATCTGTTGAATATTGTGAGAACCTTGGCGGAAGACTACCCTCTTTTACAGAACTCAGAAGTCTTCTTATAAAATGCCCTGAAGCACAAACACTGACTACGTGTCCAGTGAGTGAAGACTGTTTGTCGTTATCCTGCTGGGAAGATCCGTGTGCCGGATGTGAAAGGGATGTGTCAGGGAAATATTCAAGATTTGATGATACAGAATGCCTGTGGACATTGTCTGAAGATTCTGAAGATGTTAATTATGTCTGGACGATAAATTTTGTTAATTCCTACGTGGGAAACATGAGAAAAAGTGAGCAGAATTTTGTAAGATGTGTCAGAAAGGATTAAAAAGTAAATCTCAGACTTCCCATAAATGAGTTGCCTTTAAGTTTTCCTTTATCTTCGTAGTCAGTAATGGTGTTCTGCCACTGGAAACCTATTCTGAAATGTTTAAAGAAAGTATAGTATGCAGCTACCCAGAAAGAGTCGTTCTGTTTGTAAAGTGCATCGTCGCAATCTTCCATCATCTCTGCACCGAGACCTGTCGAGAGAACGAGCCCGGTAAAAGGTTTAAGAGAAAGTTCAGCCCAGTAACCCATTGCTTCCATTGAGTCTCTGACAATACCGTCATCGTCTTTGATAAGACTTCCGCCGAAAATACCGTACATATCAAGGTTTTCACCCATATAGAACTTACCTTTGATGTCAGCGTATTTGTGAGAAATAACAAGAGCGGTGTTAAAGATCCAGGTGTGGACTTCATTTCCGTAAAGAAGAGTGTCAGAGTTGTTCACTTTAATTCCCTTGGTATAATCTTCTCTTCCGTAGGATCCGGCTGCTGCGAAATTAAAACTGATCTTGTCGAATTTTCCATTAAGGAAAAGCTGTCCCTGAAGGCTTGGCCAGTTTGAAATATCTCCGGAGTCAACATTGACTTCAATAAAGTTTTTTCTGTTGGAGCTTGCACCTGAGATCGGTTTTGCAGCTGCAAGTTTAAGTCCGCCGCAAAGTTTACCCATTTTCTGAGCAACAGTTATTTCTGCAAGAGGAAGTCTGTTCCAGGGGTTTCCATTTCCCCAGCCTGCAGCAGGATTGATGAGGTTCGGGAAGACCGGAATGATAGCTGTTGCCCATGTCTGGCCGGCAAGAAGAGCAAGAGTAGTGCCTGTTTCAAATGTTTTTGCAAGCTTAAAGAAAGCGTGACGCATTCTGATCCCTGTACTTGTAACAGCGTATCCTCCGTCCGGAAGTGATCCGAAGAAATCGATCTCAAGTTTTGCAGAAAGCTCCACAGCGGTAATGTAAGGAACTGTTATTGTGAGACCGAACCTTGAGTTTCTTGCGCTTAAATTTGCTGTTGAGTCCGCTTCATCTTTTACATAGATAGTAAGGTCGTTAGAAACAAATCTGGCATCATTCGCCCAACCGTAAAGTTCAATAAATCCATATGGTTTGAACATTATCGGGTCGCCGGACAGTTTTTCGTCCTTCTTTTTTTCTTCAGTCTTTTCAACGGCTTTCATTTTTGCAACTTCAGCCTTGAGATCTTCAAGCTCTTTTGTGAGAGTTTTAAGGTCTTTTTCAGGAGTTTCTTTTATTTCTTTTACCGGTTCTGCCGCAACTTCTCTGGGAGCTTCAGGTTTTTCTTCAGGTTCAGCAGTTTTTTCAGGAACTACTGCTTTCTTTTCTGCAACTTCCTTTTTTTCTACAGTTTTTTCTGCTTCCGGCGCTTCAGCCTCTTCTGCTGTTTCCGGTTTTTTCTCTGGTTCGGGCTTTTTCACCTCTTTAGTTTCAGAAGTCTTATTTTCAGTGGTTTCTTTTTTTTCAGTCTTGGCCTTTTCTGTTTTTTCTGTTTCTGTCTTTTTTTTGGCTACGGTTTCTTTCTTCTCTTTCGAAACTTTTTCCGTCTTAGTTTTTTTCTGCTCAGGCTTTTCCTTTTTTTCTTCGGCAATTAGCGAAAAAGAAAAAACAGCAAGGAGCAGAACAATAAGTAAATTTTTCATTTCTCATTCCTCCCTAAAATTTCATATTCTCTTTTTATTGTAAACTGTCTGTCGTCTTTAAAGAATGTAATGTTTTTTATTATAGATGCAACTTTTGATGCAGTACATATCCATTTTTCACTGAAAAAGATGCAGTTTTCATGATCAAACCCCAAAAGG
>CAZTKP010000187.1:0-4923 GCA_964614215.1 uncultured Spirochaetales bacterium
TGAGTTACCATCCGTCATCTGTTTCGCAACTGTCTTCATTGTATCCGTCACACGTGGAATTGCAATAGGCTGTGCCACCGTAGTAAGCTGCATCAAGACATAGGTGAAACTTAACGCAAAACATCTGGGTTAAACTATTTTTAAGAGATGAAATGACGTTTTTCGAGGATACAAGAAAAATTATCTTATTTAAAAAGAGTGGGGCGTCTGCTCCTTTTTGGCAAGCTCTTTCGGGTCAAGGATAATGTCTTCAAGTTTTCTTTTAGGAATTCTGGGAATTCCGTCCTGGCCGACGTAATAGACAACCTCATCATCGGTTTCTTCAATGATTATATCGCCTTTTGGTTTTCCTATGCACAGAACAAGCATGATCTCAAGATGATCTGGAAGGTTGAATTTCTGTCTGAATGCAAGCTGGTTGATGGCTGAAATGGTACATCCGCCGAGTCCTTTCTCTGTCGCTCCGAGCATGATGCTGTTCATCGCTATACCTGCGTCAACTCTTCCACCGGTATATCGTACCTTTCTGTCAATGAGCATTATAATATATGATGCAGGTCTTTCGCCTTCAACTGGTCCCTGCCATTTTCTTATATATCCGGCCCAGCGCAGATTTCTAAAGATAAAATCGTTGGTTTCCTTATCGTTGCTGATTATGTATTTGAGAGGCTGGAGATTCATGGATGAAGTGGATACTCTGGCAAGATCAATAAGCTCTTTTAATGTTTCTTTTTCAACTTTATGGTCTTCATCAAAAGTTCTGTAGCTTCTGTTTTTAAGAATCAGTTCCTTAAGCATAACTTCCTCCAGTTCTGTTAAAAAATACACACGATTTTAATGGTGCCCTCTACTTAAGTCAATTTTGTTTTTTTTGTTTGACATTAGTCACTTTTAGAGTTAAACAACATCTGTATGTCCGATCATGTGGAAACCGGTGAGAATCCGGTGCTGTCCCGCAACTGTGAGGCGAAAGCTGAGCCAGATACACTGGTTGGATCAAGTGACTCCGAGGAGGGTGTTTGTGAAATTAAAATTCTCTGCTATCTTTGCCATTATTCTGGCGGTTTCCGTCTGTCTAGGTGATGATAATGTCATAAATATTACTGGAAAGAAAAAATGTAAGGGTGACTCAAGCAGTACGTCCTCAAAAGTTACAGCAAAGGAAATAGAGCAGAAACAGTCTCCCACGGCGGGAGATGCTGTAAAGGAACTTCCGGGCGTCTATGTTAACGGAGAAGGAAGAACCGGGCAGTCACAGTTCGCACTCATCAGAGGGCTTAGAGCTTCCGACCTGCTTGTTCTTGTCGACGGTGTTGAGGTCAGTAATCCGCTCAGTCCGACAAGAGCTACGGATCTATCTTTTTCTTCAGCTTCAATTGCAAAGATGGAACTTCTCAGAGGTCCGCACCCTGTTCTGTATGGAAATGGAGCAATTGGCGGAGTTCTCAATATTACATCTAAAAGAAGTCACAAGGTTTTTGAACTTTCTTCGACCGTATCGACCGCTGTTCTTGATATGAGTGAGGACAGGTTTACACCGGATACAGTGAACAGTTCCCTAAGTGTTTCAGGTGGTAACGATAATCTTTTCTATAACGGCGGGGCCTCCTTCTTCTACACAAAAGGTATCTCGATGGCAGATAGTTATGCAGGGGTTAAGGAAGATCTGTACACTAACGAGCCTGATCTTGACAAAGTGCTTAAAGGTGGTGCGAATCTGAGAGCCGGAGTTGATGTTGATAAATTTACTACTTTCGATGTGATCTTTCGTTTTGATGCCGGAAAGCAGCAGATAGATGATGGGCCCGGATTGGGAATGGATGATGTCAACAGGGTCGTTGATTCGCGTTCCATCATGTTCAGACCGGAGATCCGGACAAAGTTCTTTGACAGAAAATGGGACATGAAGCTCAATTTCTCAATTCTTGATAGTGCTCTCAGTGATGATGATCCTCAGGATCCCGGAAAAATGGCGGGAGATATGGAAAGTCAGTACAACGCTAACAGATTTAAAGCTTCATGGCGTAACGATATCCAGATAGTTGAATGGAACAAGCTTATCTTCGGGGCGGAACTTGGCAGAGAGTGGGGAGAGGCGCAGTATGAGGATTATTCAAAAGGAAATCTTTTTGACCTTAGTTTCTCACCTTCTCCTGATACTTCAGGCTCTTTGTATCTGTATGATTCTATTCTGCTTTTTGATTCTCTGGAGATTTCCGGCGGAGTCAGATTATACGGAGGAGTATACGAGATAAGACTTCTTGATGAGCAGACTGATGAAATGCTTTCATCACAGACAAGAACATATATGGAGCCTCTTTTTTCCGGTGGAATTTCCTATGAAACGCCGTGGGACTCACTTGTCCGTGTAAGAGGCGGAAGAGGGTTTGCAGCGCCGACCCTTTTTCAGCGTTTCAGCCGTTACGCAAATCCTTATAAAGAGCTCAAACCTGAAGAATCGTGGGGTTTTGATGCAGGTTACAGACAGTATTTTGCAAAGAGGCGTATCTATCTTGAAGGAGTTTATTTCTATGAACTTAAGAACGATCAGATAGATCTCGATAAGAACGGAACTTTCAGCAACCGTTATCAGATAGAGAACCACGGTCTTGAAGTTGAATTTGCAACAAAACCTTTCTGGGGTGTGAGTCTTAAAGCCGCCTACACATGGATCTTCAGTATGCAGGAATACAGGGTTGTTGAACTTGACGGAAAGAAGTTCAGAGAAGGAATAAAGATGCTCAGGAGACCTGAACATTCAGTTAACGCTGTTCTTAACTGGAACTTCAGAAAGATACTCAATGTTGCTCTGATAATGAACTATGTCGGAGAAAGATACGACGAGGTCTACAACTATCCTAAAACGCCCTATATTGTCAAGGTGGATGACTTTGTCCTGCTGCATCTGGCAGTATCTGTTAAGGTTTGTAAGTATTTGACTATACTTGGTAAAATAGAGAATATGCTTGATGACGACGACTATGCCTACTCAGTTGAGTACGGTACTGCGGGGATCACTCCCTGGCTTGGTTTAAAACTGGATATTTAAGAGAGAAAAATGAAAAAATTACTGCTGCTCATGATGTCTTTTCTGATCTTCGGATGTAAAGGAGATCTTCTTCCGCCTCTTCCTGATACGGATCAGACAATTAATGACGTTGATACTGCTATTTTTAATGATCTTAATAGTGAAGCCGAAGATGATGTCGAGGATGTCGATGATGAAACTGAATCTGAAAATGATGGGGATGTGATATCTGTTGATGATGATGGTCAGGATGCTGATATAGAAGAACATGAAGATGAGGATATAAATGATGAGGACAGTCTTCCTGAGACTGTTTCATCGCTTCTAGTTGCAACAGTGAAAGGTTATGATGTTCCCCGTAGTGGTAAAGTCTATGAATTTGATCTTTCAGATCTGAGTGTGATAACTCAAAGTCCGGATGACCTTTTCGGTAGTGAGACAGGAAGCGATACTACTCTTGCTGTTTTTGACAACACCTTTTCTGTTCTTGCAAGAAATTATGGAAAAGATGTCTACTTCTTAAAAGATGTTTCAGAGATCACAATGAATTTTGACACTTATTCGGAAACTACAGAAGACTATATCAACTTCCAGGATATGGTATACAACTCAGTCAAAGATGAATATGTCATAAGTGCTCACAGTATGGATGAGCTTGTCGTTTTAAAAGACGGCGTTTTCAGAAGACAGAAATTCACTGATGATACAGGAATTTTTCCTGTCAGGATGACGGCGATAGGGGAAAATATCTATGTTCTTCTTCAGTATCTGGATGAACAGTGGAACAGTCAAAAGGCGGTTTTGGCTGTTTTGGATATGAATGATTATTCAGCCGAGTTTATTGATCTGGGTGTTAAAAACCCGAATGGAAAGATCGAATACAACCCTGATTTTGATAAGAACCACATTTATACGACCTGCTCGGGCAGCTGGGCGAAGAGAGATGGTGCTGTGGTGAGAATAAGTCTGAAAGATCATAAGGTTGAAAAAGTTCTCAGTGAGTCAGATGAAGAAGGTTCGCTTCTCGATGTTGACCTCGTTGATATATCAATAACTGATAATGGAAAATTCTTTATTGTTGTATCCGATAATAATGCAAACTGGGTGAATAAACTTTATGAGTTTGATACAAAAGAAGGAAAAATCTCGGAAGAGGATACAGGAGTGCACGCATTTGCTGCAAATCCCATTGACTACAGCTCAGATGCGGGAATGGTCTACTACTTCTGTGACGATCAGGAAAAGACATTTTTAAAGGCGAGAAACATAGAGACAGGGGCGGTAGAAAGCTATGAACTTGATGCAGGCCCTGCCTCAATAAAAGTTTGGACACGTTTTAAATAGTTTCAGGAGGATGAAATGAAAAAATTAACTCTTTTTGTATTGGTGATGGTCTCTCTGATCTTTGCGGGATGCGGAAACTCAGGTACAAAGACTGATGAAGATCAGACAGATGAGGACGTTACGGATGTTGAGAACACAGACGAAAGTGACGACAGTGGTGACACTGGTGATGATGGTGATGAAGGCAATACCGGTGATTGCGGTATTGACAGTGAGTGGATGAACCCTGAAAATGCATGGACATCATGGGCATACCTCAAGATGATGGGTCCGATCGGTGACTACGACGGTGAGTATCAGCCGGCAGTCTATACAGACGGAAAGATCAAGCTTACAAGCGGAACTACCGACCTTACAGACGGTGCTTTCATGAACTATCAGAGCCAGATCCTTCTTGCTGATGCAGCATCTTATGAGTTCACAAATGTCGATCAGACAGCAGGAACAGCAGTTATCGATTACTGGGATGCAATGTGGCAGTTCAGCCAGCAGCTTGTTCCTGTTCTTAAGGAAGAAGGTCTCAGAGAAGCAGGTTTCGGCGGAATGATATT
>CAZTKP010000188.1:0-4899 GCA_964614215.1 uncultured Spirochaetales bacterium
CATTATCTTGATAAAAAACAGTTTTATGTTATAAATATGCGGTTTAATTATGGAGCTTGGAATGATAACGGAATGTCCATCCTGCAAAAAGGTAATATCGACGGCAAATTACGGTAGTCAGGTCTGCCCGAAATGCTCATCGCTTATCTTTGTGGGAAATCCTGTAAAAGATGAAGAGAACAAGGTGATAAAAAGTGCTTCCGAAATGAAAGCGGAGCGCGATAAAATAATAAAGGAAGCTGAATCAAAGACAGAGAAAAAGCCAGGCGGCGGAACAGGTTTTTTTAAGGGAACTCCATGGGATAGTTGGAGAAAAATTGGTTTTAGTGACGCATTCATAAAAACAACTGTCGAGATAAGCAGAAGACCGACAAAGTTCTTCCACAGCATGAAATACGCCGCAAAACCTGGCATGATACCGATCTATGGAATAGTTGCAGCATTCCTCGCTGTTCTTTTCCAGACTTTCTGGATGCTAAAGTTCTTCAAGTCACTTTTTCCGGACTTTGTAACTTTTAAGGAAGCTGTTTCAAAACTTCAGGGAATAGGAGCGCAGCTTCTGGCCGATGAAGCAAAGCTCAGAATGATATTTGATTCAATGAATCCGGATAGTTCCGTTCTTTTTGCTCAGCTTGTGATAACTCCATTGATGTCAATTGTGATAACTGCCTTTATTCTTCATCTAGGCAGTGTGATACTCGGATCAAAAACGAGACTTTCGCAGTTCTACAGAATGAGCGGATTTATTATGGTGACAGGACTTTTAAGCATTGTTCCTGTTCTTGGAAATATTGTCGGCTTCGTCTGGAGAACAGTACTAGTCTACAAAGGCGGGAAGGTTCTTAACCGTTTTGACAGCAGAAAGGCGACACTTTACACGACATTTTATATCTTCATGCAGATAATCTTTTCATCAGCGGGGATAATATGATCTATCGAGTCGGTAATGGTTTTGATGTCCATAAGTTTGATGAGACGAGAGACCTCTATCTTGGCGGAATTAAGATAGAGAATCATCCCGGACTTGCTGGTCATAGCGATGCCGACGTTCTTATCCATGCGATCATTGATTCACTTCTCGGTGCTTCGGGTCTTGGAGATATCGGTGAATTCTTTCCGGATAGCGATGAAAAGTATCGCGGAATAAGCAGTGTGATTCTGCTTGAAGAAGTAATGAAAAAATTTTATGAAGAACTGTGGCAGATAGAGAACATCGATGCAGTTGTGATCTGTGAGACGCCTAAACTTCTTAAATACAGAGAGCATATCCGTGCAAACCTTGCCACAGTTATGAAAATAAATACAGATCAGATAATGGTAAAGGGAAAGACCTCTGAAAAGCTCGGATTTACCGGAAGAGGAGAGGGGATAGCTGTAACCGTTACAACATTGTGCAGGAGGGAAAAGTGAAAAAACCGTCATTTTATATCGGAAGGAAAAACATAGTCACCTTTCTGCTTGCCTCGGCAATACTCATCTACGGAATGGTCAGTACCATAGACGGTGTGATGTATTTCTTTGCCGACGATAAACCCATTGACATGAAAACAGCCCTTGAACTTGATAAAGATGCCTTTTCAAAAGTGAAAGACGGCGACTACGTCCAGGTAAAGGGGATTACTTCTATTCAGGGCGGCTCTCTGCAGAAAGGACTGTGGGGGGAAAAGCATGTGGTGTTCTATCTCACCGGTTCTCCAAAGTTCATCGTGATCGAAAAAGTCGAGGACGATGAGAACAGAGGCCCTGAAAATAGAACTATCAAAGGACGGGCACATCTTTTTAAGACCGATAAGCAGGCTGAAAAGATGAGACAGTTCTTTCTTAACAGTTTTCTGATCGAAATAGACCAGGACGGAATAATGATCGAAAGCGGAATGATCCCCGGAAAGAATTACTGGCCGCTTATTTTAATGACCATACTTATGACACTTATGGGACTGAATATCTATCTGTTTATGAAACCAATGAAAACTGAAAAGGAAATGGAGAGTGAAATTGACGAACTATAGAAAGGTAAGAACCAGATTTGCACCGAGTCCGACAGGATATATGCATGTCGGAAACCTGAGAACCGCTCTGTACGCATGGCTTCTTGCCAGAAAGGACGGAGGAACCTTTATTCTGAGAATTGAAGATACCGATCAGGAAAGACTCGTTGAAGGTGCAACCGATATAATTTATAAGACGCTTGCTGAAACAGGACTTACACACGATGAAGGTCCCGATGTAGGCGGTGAATACGGTCCTTATGTTCAGAGTGAGAGAAGGGCGCAGGGAATATACACAAAGTATGCGCAGGAACTCATTGAAAAAGGCGCAGCCTACCGCTGTTTCTGTACAAAGGAGAGACTTGATAAGCTTCGTGAAGACTGTGAAGCGAAGCATCTTCAGACAAAATACGACGGCCTCTGTGCTTCTTTGAACGATGAACAGATAAAGAAGAACCTTGAAAGTGGTATTCCATTTGTCATAAGACTGAAAATGCCCACAGAAGGCACATCGTCCTTTGTTGATGAAGTTTTTGGTGAGATCAGTATTGAGAACTCGACACTCGAAGACTTTATTTTAATTAAATCAGACGGTTATCCTACATATAACTTTGCAAATGTCGTTGACGACCATCTCATGGATATAACTCATGTCGTAAGAGGAAGCGAATACATTATCTCAACTCCCAAATACAACATGATCTACGATGCTTTCGGCTGGGAAAGACCTGCTTATGTTCACGTTTCTCCTGTCATGAGAGATGCTCAGAGAAAGCTTTCAAAACGTGACGGCGATGCAAGCTACAGAGATTTTATTGATAAAGGCTGCCTCAAGGAAGCACTCATGAACTACATTGCTCTTCTTGGATGGAATCCGGGTAATGACAGAGAGAAATTTACACTTGAAGAGCTTGTCGAAGCTTTTAATATAAAAGGAATTAGTAAATCTCCGGCTATTTTTGATGAAGTCAAGCTAAAGTGGCTTAACTCTGAGTATCTCAGAGAAATGACGCCTGAACAGTTTAAGGAAACTGCAATGCCTTGGATAAGCAGGGCAGTAAAAAGAAACATCGACATTGATGTTCTTATCGGCGGACTTCACAGAAGAACGGAGTTCCTTGAGGATATTCCCCCTCAGATAGATTTCATTGACGAACTTCCACAGTATGATGCTGAGCTGTATCGCAGTAAGAAGATGAAGACAACTCCGGAAAACTCTCTGGAAGCGCTTAACGATCTTCTTCCGTTTCTAGAGAAAGTTGAGGAATGGGATCATGAAAGTCTCTACTACAAAACAGTGGAACTGTCTGAAAAGACTGGCATAAACAAAAAGATCTACCTGTGGTCTCTCAGAGTCGCTGTCAGCGGCAAGATGCTTACACCAGGCGGCGGAACTGATATCGCCGCAGTTCTGGGTAAGGAGGAATCAATTTCAAGGATTAAGAAAGGTATAGAAATATTAACAAACTACGGAGGGGAAAATGAGTGAAATTAAAACAAACTATCTCGGACTTGAGATCGACAGTCCTGTTATCGTAGGTTCATGCGGTCTTACAAATTCTGTTGAAAATCTCAAGATGATCGAAAAAGCGGGAGCGGGAGCAGTTGTTCTTAAATCTCTTTTTGAAGAACAGATCATCGAGGAAAGAATTAAAAGTGCCGCACAGGGAATGTATGCTTCCTTTCATTCAGAAGCTCTCGAGTACATTTCTCAGGTAAGCATGAACTTCGGCCCGGATAACTACATTAAACTTATAAGGGAAGCAAAGGCCGAACTTAAGATTCCCGTGATAGCAAGCGTTAACTGCATTTCAACTGAGTACTGGGTTGAATTTGCAAAGAAGATAGAAAATGCAGGAGCAGATGCGCTTGAGCTTAACATCTCTCACGTTACTCACGATATAAATAAGGATGACGAGGAGATCATTCAGGACTATCTCAGCACTTTCAAGGCAATAAAAGGTGCTATAAACATTCCTGTTGCCGTGAAAATGGGTCAGAACTTCACCAACATCAGCAGAATAGTCAAACTTCTTGAGAACTACGGAGCGGCAGGAGTCGTTCTTTTTAACAGATTCTATCAGGTGGATATTGATATTGATAAGATGGAACTTGTTCCCGGATATGTGAGATCTTCAGGTAAAGACCTTACTGAAACTGTCAGATGGGTGTCACTTCTTTCAGGAGACACAAAGCTCTCTATAGCAGGATCAAGGGGTGTGAAGACAGGAAAAGATGTTATCAAGATGCTTCTTGCAGGTGCAGATGCTGTTCAGGTCGTAAGCTCTGTTTACAGTGAAGGTATTGAATACATCGCTAAGATGAACATCGATATCATGGAGTGGATGAAAGAGAAGGGATTCAGCTCGATCGACGAGTTTAGAGGTAAGCTCAACCACAAAAATATCGATGATCCTCAGGCCTGGGAAAGGCAGCAGTATATCAAAGCTATCGTCGGTGTGGAATAGTCTCAGATATCTCTAAAAAAAAGTTTTAAAAAAGTTTTAATTTTTTCTGAAAAAGTTCTTTATTCTTCAAACCCTCATGAATAAAGGGTTGTATCAAATATCATTGTTTACAAAAAAATACAGAATGAAGCAAAAAGCTCACAAGTGCCTAAAAATATTGAATTTTTCTGCATTTTCCTCTTGACAAAGCAATCTTTGTTGATTATATTAAGTTATACAAGGTGGCGTTAAGCGCCCTGCTCTTGGACTTTTTGAAAATTGACTTCTCCTACTGATTGCTGAGACAGTAATACACCTGATACTGAGGCTGCTTCTGACAATTACACCATACACTTTACAGTCCAATCATTCTTCCTGTGTATCAGCCACCTTGTTCCCTTTTTTTCAATAAATATCTAGTTCCGATCTTTACAGGAAGGGCGCTGGTCTATCTGTTTTATTTG
>CAZTKP010000189.1:0-4886 GCA_964614215.1 uncultured Spirochaetales bacterium
GTACTTGGTTCATCGGAGAAATCTGCTGTCTCATCAGCTTCAACATCTGTCTGTAATGTGTCTGAATCTGCATCTTTTTGGGGTTTGTTTTCCACACATGAAACGACCAACAGAAAGACTAATAAAATCAGATACTTCATATTACTCGCTCAGTTGTATTAACTGATAAAGATTACTTCAAAACCATTTAATAATCAAGTGAATTCAAATAGTGCAAAATTTGCACAAGTTAAAAATGTTTATGAAAAATAATTTGAAACTTAATCTTCGACTTTAGCTCTTGTTGTATGCCAGACTGTGTATCCGCAAAGGAGAAGGAACATAACGATCGAAAGGACTTCGCCGCCTGTTGATTCCATCCACTCTTTGTTCACAAAGTTGAATCCTGCGAATCTGATAACAGCACTTACAACACCCATCAATGCTCCACCTGCAATGAAACCTGAGGCAATGAGCGTTCCCTGCTCTCTTCTTGCGTTGTTGAGCTTTTCATCCTTACTTCTTGTTGTGACAAGATGATTGAGAAGACCACCGATAAGGATCGGAGTATTAAGTCCGAGAGGAAGATAGAGACCAAGTGCGAATGCAAGTGCAGGAACACCGATCATGTTAAGAATGAGTGCGAGAAAAGCACCTGAAGCGTAAAGAAGCCATGGAGCAGGTGCACCGCTCATCATCGGTTTGATAAGCGCGGCCATTGCATTTGCCTGAGGAGCAACAAGTGCTTCTTCACCGACAAATCCGTAAGTTTTATTAAGAACTATGATAACTCCGCCAACTGTAGCAGCACTTACGATAGTTCCGACAAACTTCCATGCCTGCTGTTTGTATGGAGAAGATCCTAACCAGTATCCAACCTTAAGGTCAGTAATAAATCCACCGGCCATTGAAAGAGCTGTACAGACAACACCACCGATAAGAAGAGCCGCAACCATTCCTGATTCACCTTCAAGTCCTACTGAAACGAGGATGATGGATGAAAGAATGAGTGTCATCAGAGTCATTCCCGAAACAGGGTTTGCACCGACGATAGCGATAGCGTTTGCAGCAACTGTGGTGAAAAGAAAAACGATGACAGCAACAATGAGAAGACCCACAACGGCATGACCGAAGTTGTCAAGAACACCGAACTGGAAGAAAAGGAAAACAACGAGAAGTGTAGCAAGAATTCCGAAAACAACTATCTTCATCGGAAGATCTCTCTGATGTTTAGGAATAGTTCCCTTATCTTTGTTTCCACCCTTCATTTCATTGACAGCAAGACCGAAAGCCTGAACAATGATGGATTTTGACTTCCATATTCCGATAAGTCCAGCCATTGCGATTCCACCGATACCGATAGGACGAACATAGTTGCCGAATATCTGCTCAGCGCTCATTGCAGCAATAGGACTGGCTATTCCGGCTGTGGCTGCAACTTCGTTTCCAACATAGGCAATAGCGGGAATGATAACATACCAGCCGACAAAAGAACCGGCACAGATAATTGCGGCATATTTAAGCCCGACGATAAAACCGAGACCCATAACAGCAGCACCGACATTAAGTCTGAAAACGAGCTTTGTCTTTTCTGCAAGCTGAGCACCGTAAGGGATCACCCTGCTTGTAAAAGTCTCGTTCCACCAGCCGAAAGCAGCAATAACAAAATCGTAGATACCACCGATAAGACCACTGATAAGAAGAACTTTTGCCTGTGAACCGCCCTTTTCACCACTGATAAGAACTTCCGTAGTCGCTGTAGCTTCAGGAAAAGGATACTTACCGTGCATATCTGCAACAAAGTACTTTCTAAAAGGGATCAGAAAGAGAATTCCCAGAAAACCTCCGAAAAGAGAGCTGAGAAAGATCTGATAAAAAGCAACATCCAGACCAAGAATATAAAGTGCAGGAAGTGTAAAGATCGCTCCCGCAACAATAACACCGGAAGAAGCACCGATGGACTGAATAATAACATTCTCGCCCAGCGCATTCTTTCTTTTAAAGGCAGATGAAAGACCAACTGCAATAATTGCTATCGGAATCGAAGCTTCAAAGACCTGACCGATCTTCAAACCCAGATAAGCAGCTGCAGCAGAAAAAATTACTGCCATAAGAAGACCGATAGAAACCGACCTTAAATTAATTTCAGGAAAAACCTTGTCAGGAGACATTACCGGTTCATAAACTTCACCCTCTTTGAGTGGAGTATACGCGTTTCCGGGAAGCCCTTTGATCTTTTCCGGTGCCTGATTTGACATCTCTCTTCCTCCGTAAATGATAAAAACAGAAGTAATCTAAGAAAAAATCAATGTTAAGTCAATAATATATTCATTTCCTAACATTGATATTTTAACTCTTTGTGCTATACTGTTTCGGTTTGTCGTTCTTCGATTTTTGAGGAGGAAAAATGAGATTACGAATTAAGGATTCACAAAGATGTGTAGGTTGTCAAAGCTGTATGTTCGCCTGCTCAAGAAGGTCCGGAAGTGCCGGAATTGCCAACACCGCAATAAAGGTCGTTTCAGCCGGAGGTATGTCAAAAGGATTTAAAGTTATCGTATGCAGGGCCTGTAAAGAACCGCCATGCGCAAAAGCCTGTCCTGTCGATGCACTTACTCCGAAACCTACTGGCGGAGTTAAACTTAATAAAGACCTCTGTGTAGGATGCGGCGCTTGTGTTGATGCATGTATTCTGGGAGCTGTGCAGTGGAATAAAGAAGAGGACAAACCTCTTATCTGTGTTCAGTGCGGTATCTGCGCCAACTACTGTCCCCACGATGTTCTTGAACTTGTAAAAGATTGAGGTGAATAATGAATAAATTCGACACGTTATCTAAAGTCTTGTATATAGACCTGACAAAAAAGAAACACTGGGTGGAAGACCGCTCTGACCTCTTTGAAAAGTATATCGGAGGAACAGGTGTTGCCATTAAACTGCTTCAGGAAAATATTGAAAAAGGATGCGACCCCTTGTCTCCGGGCAACCCGCTTATTCTTGCTGTCGGTCCGCTTACCGGAGTTTTTCCATTAGCTTCAAAAACTGTTGCAATGTTCAAATCACCGCTTACCGGTGACCTCGGTGAAAGCCATGCCGGAGGCAGAAGTGCCGTTGCTATCAGATCAACGGGATACGGAGCCATAGTTCTTCTGGGAAAGAGCCCCTACCCTGTTTATATTTCGATCAGAGACGGAAAACCTCGTTTCAGGAATGCCTACACTCTCTGGGGAATGAGAAGCTGTTTTCAGGTTGGAGCAATAATCAGAGAGCAGGAGGAAGGAACTGGCGAAAGAGCGATAATGAGAATCGGTAAGGCCGGAGAGACAGGAGTCGCCTACGCATCTGTAACTACTGAGACTTACAGGCATTTCGGAAGACTCGGCATGGGAGCTGTCATGGGTTCGAAAAACCTTAAGGCTATTGCTGTATCAGGCAAGAACAGTATCCCTGTCTTAGATAAAAAGCTCTACAGGGAAGTTTATGATGAGATCTATAATGCAGCTGTAAATTCAGAAGTTATGAAGAAGTATCACGATCTGGGAACAGCAGGAAATGTTAAAACTCTACAGACGATCGGAGCACTGCCCACAAGAAACCTTCAGTCAGGAACATTTGAGGATTCTGAAAAGATCGGTGGAAGAAAGATAGCTGAAGATTATCTGGGAAGACGTCTGGCCTGTGCTCACTGCCCTGTAGGCTGCATACATATTGCAACAATAAGAGATCCGTATGAAGACGAACCTTACTTTTATAAAACCACTCAGGTAGGTTACGATTTTGAGCTTATCTACGCACTTGGTTCCTCTCTGGGTATCAGTGATCCTATCGGAATGCTTAAGCTCATTGATGAAGTTGAGGTCTACTGCATGGATACCATGTCTACAGGTGTTTCACTTGCCTGGGCGACAGAAATGTACGAGCGTGGACTTATCACAAAAGAAGATACTGACGGACTTGAATTTAAGTTCGGAGACCATGAGACCTATCGCGAAGCAATTCTTAAAATTGTTGATCAGACTACTGATTTCTATAAGGCTCTTGCAAAGGGAACGAACTATGCCGCCTCAATTTACGGCGGAGAGGAGTTTGCTCTTAATTTCGGTAAAAATGAGATGCCTGGATATCACACCGGACCTGCATGTTATCTGGGATATTCAATTGGAGCAAGGCACTCACACCTTTGCAATGCCGGATACTCACTTGACCAGAAGATGATCGTAAACGAAACAAAGGAAACGCCTGTATCTATTGTTGATAAACTGATGGAAGAGGAAATGTGGAGACAGGTTCTTTCAGGTCTCACCATCTGCTTTTTTGCAAGAGGTATCTATTCAATGGATATCGTTCAGAGATCTTTGAAAGTTACCGGAATGGATCTGAGTGAAGAACGTATAAACGAGATCGGAAAAGAGATCTACGCTGAAAAATACCGCTTTAAGTTCGATGAAGGATTCTCCTTTGACAACCAGAAATTTCCGAAAAGAATATTTGAAACAAAATCACCCTCTCTTGAGTTCAATGAAGAGTATATGAGAGAAGGTTTGAAATACGCCGACAAGAAAATTAAGGATCTGCTTTAACCTAACTTTGTAATCAGCAAAAATCCGCATCCGGCAAGAATAAGCCCCGGAATTGTGTTTGCGGCAATATTTATTGCAAAAGACATGTAGTTCTTATCCATTAAAAGGATGAGATTATCCTGGCTAAATGTAGAAAATGTTGTGAACGCACCAAGAAATCCTGTAACAAGAAAGTAGTGACCTATCGTATGTCTGCTCAGAACATTGAACTTCACAGCAGCTCCAAATGCCAGACCGATAAGAAAGCTGCCTGTAAGATTTACTATCAGCGTTCCCCATGGAAAATGGGACTTGTGATAGATCTTATCCGTAGCCATATAAACCAGATA
>CAZTKP010000190.1:0-4876 GCA_964614215.1 uncultured Spirochaetales bacterium
ACTCTTGCTGTCTCTCTTGCACCGAATTCTTTAGAAAAACCGATCTTTGTAAGATGTTTAAGAGCAGCTTTTGTAAGATCGATATGAATATTTTTCTTAACCATTCTGATGTTAAGTTCACGCAGGCTTTTGCTCACAATGTCCTCAACGACCTTAAGATCAAGAGCGTTAAAATAAACTATGCTTGAAAGTCTGTTGCGAAACTCAGGAGAGAACACTTTTTTAACAGCTTCGGCTAAAGAACTGTCATCGAAACTTCTTTCACCGAAACCTGTCTGAGCCTTTCCGATCACCCTTGCTCCCGCATTTGATGTCATAATGATAATTGCATTCTTGAAATCCGCCTTTCTTCCCGTGTTGTCTGTCAGAGTCGCATAATCAAGGATCTGAAGAAGCGAGTTGAAAATGTCGGCATGAGCCTTTTCTATCTCATCAAGCAGAAGAATGCACGAAGGCTGTTTCCTCACAGCTTCGGTCATCAGTCCGCCTTCTTCGTAACCTACGTATCCGGGAGGTGCTCCGAAAAGCTTCGCAACTGAATGCTTTTCCTGGTATTCACTCATATCAAAGCGATGAAGCGGAAGTGAAAGTCTGTCGGCAAGAACCTTTGCAAGCTCTGTTTTTCCGACACCTGTCGGCCCTGCAAAAAGAAATGATGCAACCGGTTTTTCCATTGCACTGAATCCTGCGAAACTTCTTTTTACGGCTCTTACAACTGAATCAACTGCGTTATCCTGACCGAAAATATCGGTCTTTATTTCCTTTTCGAGGTTTTTAAGCATCTTCAGCCTGTCACGACTTACAGATCTTTCCTTTCTGCCGGTTGAAAAGGCGACAACTCTTTCTATCTGAGCAGTATCTATCGTTTTCTTCCGTCCGGCCTTCATCTGTTTGTATGCTCCGGCTTCGTCTATCAGATCGATAGCCTTATCGGGAAGAAATCTGTCAGACATGTACCTTGATGAAAGTTCCACAGCAGTTTCAAGTGCTTCCTGAGTGTATTTTACCTTGTGAAAATCCTCGTAGCGGTAGGCGATACCTTTAAGAATTTCCAAAGTCTGTTCGACACTTGTTTCAGGTATATCTATTTTCTGAAAACGTCTTGAAAGAGCAGAGTCCTTTATAAAATGTTTTCTATACTCTTCATAGGTCGTTGCACCGATACATTTTATCTTTCCCTCGGTGAGAACAGGTTTGAGCAGACTTGCAACGTCGATATTGGAATTACCCGCACTTCCCGCTCCGACCATCGAGTGGATCTCATCAATAAAAAGAATGAGATGCTCAATGTTTTCAAGAGCTTCAATGATCTTTTTCATTCTTTTTTCAAAGTCACCACGGTACTTCGTTCCTGCAAGAATGTTGCTTATGTCCAGTCTCAGAACTGTGTGGTCAAGAAGAGGTTTAGGGACATCTCCATCCACTATCATCTGAGCAAGGCCCTCCGTTATAGCGGTTTTCCCCACACCTGGTTCGCCAACGTGAATAGGATTGTTTTTCTTTCGACGCAGCAGCACCTGAATTGTTCTTTCCAGAATCTGTTCTCTGCCGATGATCGGATCCAGTTCTCCATTAGCCGCCTTGGCTGTAAGATCAACTGAAAACTGTTCAAGAAGTTCTTCAGGTGTCATTTTTCTCTCTGTTCTTTCTCCGTCAGAGGCGGTCTCTTCTTCAGGCTCGTAATCTCCATGAGAAATAACGTTGAGAAGGTCGTATCTTTCGATTCCTTCACTTCTCAGAAGATATCCGATGTAGGATTCCTCAAGGTCGTAGATAGCAACAAGCACATCTCCAAGTTCGACAACTGTTCTGTGAGAACTTGCGGCCTTTGATGCGGCTGTATTCATCAATGTCTGGAATCCGTTTGACTGAATAACATCCTTTTCCGATGTATTTTTCGGGATATTCTGATCAAGATACATTTTAAGTTCTTTCTTAAGGTCATCGACATTGAGTTCCAGTTCCTGCATGACCTTCACAACGTCTTCGTCGAAAAGTGAACTGTAGAAAATATGTTCTGCTGTGACATATTCGTGTTTTTCCTGTTTCGCTTCATAAAAAGCGGAAAGGATTATATTGTTGAGTCTTTTTTCAAGCTGCATTTTTACTCCTTTTCAAGTATGCATTTAAGCGGAAATCCGTTTCTTGCCGCTTCACTTTCAGTTTTTTTCTTTTTTGTTTCAGCAATATCAAAGGCGTAGATGCCTGCAACACCGCGGCCCTCGGTATGAACTTTCATCATTATTCTTGTAGCTTCAGCCTGAGTTTTTCCGAAAATATTTCTCAGAACGCTGATCACGAATTCCATTGTAGTGTAGTTGTCGTTGAGCATTATGACCTTGTATCTTGAAGGTCTTTTAAGCTTTATCTCCTTTTTTGTTTCAGCGGATCTGTCAGGAACAGTAATGTGTGACATTAGAATATCTTCTCCGCTTCGTTTCGATCCATACCGCTTTTCACGGCGTTCATGACCTTCATGGTATTTTTCGGATCGTTTATCAAAATTCCGCCAACGGTTTTTCCGTCTTTAAAGAACAGCTTTCTGTAAACATTTTCATCGGTCAATGAGTAAGTTTCGAGATCATCTCCCGAAGTTGTTCCTATCGATATAAGTCTTATCCCGAAAGCGTTAAGTGCTGCCGGATAGTCCTCTTTTTCAAATTGAGTTTCGCCTCCCGCAGCATTTGTTCCGGCAACTTTTCCCTGTTTAACGGCAGGCATCCACAAAGGCACTCCGCGACCGAACTGTGCGGCGTCTCCGCATGCAAAGATGTCAGGGTCTGATGTCTGCATTTTCTCGTTAACGATAACTCCTCTATCTGTTTCAAGTCCAGATGATCTTGCAAGTTCAGTTTCAGCTCTCACGCCGATACAGAAAAGAACCATGTCTGTCTTAATTTCTTTTCCGTCTTTAAGTTTTACTGTTCCGTCATCATCAATTGCCTCTGTCATAGCGGATGTCTCTATCTTTACTCCCGTTGAGGCGATAACCTTTGAAAGAAAGCTGCTTCCTTCCTCGTCAAGCTGAATAGGAAGGAGTCTATCCGCAAGTTCTATGACTGTTACGTTAATTTTTCTCTGAGCAAGCGCCCATGCCGCTTCAAGGCCGAGTAGTCCGCCGCCGATAACAACGCAGTTCTTAATGTCTGAAGCAAATCTCTCAACTTTTTCAGCATCCTCAAGAGATCTTACGGCAAAGACAAAATCTTTACTTAGAGCATCTTTTAATGGAACAAAGGGAGTTGCTCCCGTTGCAAGAATAAGCTTGTCATAATCATGTTTTGAACCTGAACTGTCAGTAACGGTCTTATTTGTTCTATCGATCTCAACTGCCTCAACTCCAAGCTGAAGATCGATATGGTTCTCTTCATACCAGTTGTCGGGATTAAGATAAAAGTTGGGTTTGTTTTCAACACCTTTATCACCAATAAATTCAGTCAGATATGGTCTGTAGTAAGGGTTTTTCGGATCTTTTGACAGAATTGTAATGCTGCAATTTTCGTCAGTTTTTCTTGCAGATCCCGCCGCGCTGATTCCGGCTGCGGCTGAACCGATGATGAGTATTTTTGTCATGAGCTTCTCCAGTTTAGAAATAGACAGTAAGCTGAGGTCCGAGCATGAAATCTATTGAATGAATTGCACCTTTATTTGCTCCAAGAATATAGGCGAATTCTGAAATAACACCTATTGCGAGATATTTGTTTAAATTATATTCAACTCCTGCATATATCTCAGGTGAGAAAAGGAATATTTTTCCTTTGCTTCCAATTGAAAGAAAGGCTCCTCCAAAAAAGGAAATCTGGTCTGTTCTGATAAAATCAGCTCTAATTCCGGGACCTAGAAGGAATTCTGCCTGCCCGTTTCCATTTACGAAATTAGCATAAAGATGGAACTTTGCCATGATCCATATCTGAGATGTAAGCTGATATCCTGCAGTAAGACCTGTCTGGTCAAAAGGAATTCCAAAAGTAGTGTCTGTAAGTTTTATTGTTTCACAGTGATTGACATGTACAAAGCCAGTGCTTATTGCAAGCTGCCACTTATGAACTTCACCGGGAACATTGGGGTTTTTAGGGTTTTCTGCAGGTTTTTTTTCATTAACCGGACTTTCCTCTTCGTAATTTTGTATCGGTTCTTCTCCAAGAAGACTAGTGGCGTCATTGTTATCTGATCTCTTTTCATCGCCGTATGAGCTGCCGCTGTCTCCGTAAGAATCTTCACCACTACCGTAGGAATCTTCGCCATAACTTGTTTCCTCGTAATCCTGTGCGCTTACCATCCCGAAAGTGAGTATGATAATTAAAAACAGAAACTTCTTCATAAGGCTTCTCCCTAGTTAAAACAAAACAGAATAGAAAAATATCATAAGTAGTTACTAAAATCAATTCCCGTATGAAGTAAAAAGAGAGTCCTTGATACTTAATCCGATCTCTTGCCTTCGTATGTCATTGAAGGTTCCGAAACAGTAAAAATTAGAAGTTCTCCGGGATGAACGTTCAGTGCCTTTGCAATTCTATTTATGGTGTCAAGTGTGGGAGAACATTTGCCGGTCTCTATTTCCGAAAGAAAACTTCTGTCAATGCCCGAAGCTATACTGACAGCATCCTGGCTCATCTTTCTGTGCTTACGAAGCAGTTTTAAACGTTGTCCAAATTCCTTACGAATATCCATGGCAATTATTTTAGAAAAAATACACAAAGAGTCTGTAGGAGATAGTCCACAAAATGTATTGCGTTGAAAAATTGACAGTCTAAATTGGAATTCGTAAGATTTATCCAATGATTGGAGTTTTTATTTTCTCAGAAATGGAGGCAGAAATGAGAAACGTTTTATTTTTGTTGGTTCTTATCGTTATTTTTGATGTTGTATCATGTGG
>CAZTKP010000191.1:0-4848 GCA_964614215.1 uncultured Spirochaetales bacterium
CGTACAGACAACCTTCGTCACTTTCACATTCGCCACCCGGCTCTGAAGGATTCTGTTTACATTCCTTATCATCATTACAGTAAGAACCTTCAGCACAGTCTTCATCACTGCCACAGGCAGGGAAACAGAGACCGAGAACATCGTCGCTACACCTGAAACCGTCAGGACATGAATTTTCCACATTACACTCAAGGAAACAGTTCACGTCAGTCTGTGCATCTGAATACTGGGCTGTACCGTCTGGACATGCAAAGTTGTCGTTCTTGATAGTACAGTATCCACTTTTGAAGTTGTAGGCCTTGTATTCTCCTGTAAGACATTCGACATCACCTTCCGCGAAATCATCATTTGTACAGTCTGCATCAGCAGAACACTGTTTTCCGACTTTCGTAAGATCTTTTCCGAAACCTTCATCAACATAACCGTCACAGTTGTCATCAATGTTGTTGTCAATTTCATCTGTTGTTGTCTCACACATATCAAGACCGGCGGCAAGCCTTACAGCTTTAAGAAGATTTACTCTTCCGTAACCGAACTTTACACTGTGACCGTTTGCATCCCAGAAACCAGTTTCAGGATTGATCTTATCAGCACTCTGGTAAAGAATTTCCGTTGCCTCTTCAAGAGTAAGGTTAGGATTAACTGAAAAGACCGTACCGAAAAATCCTGTAACAACAGGGCATGCTGAAGATGTTCCGCTGAACTGATTTGTGTAATCTTCATCAAGATCACCGTATCCTACAAGATAGGACGTTGCAATTCCAAGAAGCGGATTCATTGAAAGAGAAGGAGCAATAATATCAAGAGTTTCACTGTAGTTTGAATATGCAACTCTTGTATCCCATGCTGAAGACGCACCGACACTAAGCGGTTTTGCTGTTACATTCTCTCCGTTTCTTTCAAAAGTGAATTCCTTATCAAGAAGCTTGTAGTAGGAAGCATCTGTGCCGTCATTACCACTGGCATAGAGAATAGCTCCACCAAGTCCGCCTCTACCGTTCTTAAGAAAATTTTCATGGCTCTCCGTTTCAGCTGATGTTACAGGAACATCTCCCATTCCTGCCATAGGACCGAAAGAACAGTTAATGGCAACAATTGTCGGATCATCAACATACTTCTGATAAACAACAAGAAGCTGAGCTTCATCAACACCTCCGCCCATTCCGCCTTCCATGTAGGTGACAGGATAAATTCCGCACCATGGGCAGATACCGACTGTACCGATCTCGTTGCCTTGGGCAGCTGAAACACCTGCGCAGTTAGTTCCATGTGAGTATCCTGAAGTTCCGTACATTCCACCTTCTTCTATTTCACCTGGATATCCGCCTTCTTCCTTATTAACCATGTTCCAGCCCTTATCCATCTTATTTTTAAGATCAGGGTGAGTGTTGTCGACACCGCTATCCATGATAGCTACTTTCATTTCAGCGAAATCAGCAAGCTCTTCCGCTTCTGCCTCGATCTGATTGTAGATCCATTCAATAGCCTGCTCAAAACGGATATCTGCGTTTTCCAGTGTGTCTATTTTCGTGCCGTAAGGATCAATGCCCTCTCCGGGATTTTTCAGCGACCACTGGTAACCTTCCTTGTAGTACTTGTCACCGACAGGAAATTTAACAGGATTAGCCTTCCACTCCATCCTTCTGATGATGTTCGGGAATGCAAAACCGTCACCATTTTCAACGATCTGCTGAGCGATCTTTACGCTGTCACCCTTAACTCTGAACTTACTGAGTTTATAGGTCGGAAGAACTTCAACAAGCTGTGCGTCATACTTCTTCGAAATAACATCAGCACTCTTGTCGCCACCGTAAAAAATGTACTCTGTAGCGATAAAAGGATGAATACCGGTAAGATAGACAGGAAGTTCACCTGTTCCATCCTTTCTGATAACGACAAACTGATCGCCATAGTTAATTTTCAGGGCGTAGTTCTCAGGACTTTTTGCAAGTCTCGGTGGAACTATCGACGCAAAAACGCCCGGATTTCTTTTCAGCTCATAAAATGAACCGTCACGTCTGTAAACTTTCTCCGCAGCGAGTGTGCATACAAAGAAAATTAAAATAAACATTAAAAAAGACTTCTTCATTCTGACCTCCGAAATAGTTATGTAAAGTAATCGTAACACCCAAATCGGCCGTTTTCTATGCAACTTTTAGACCTAAGTTAATTCGTGAGTTTATTCAGGCACTTAGAAGCCTTCTTTTTACAGCTCTGAAAAATCTCTCAAATTTGTTTAAAGGTCTCGTCACTTCCAACCCTTTTACTTTACCTAAAACTTGAGAAATGTGAACAGGTTTATCGAATTTTCTTAAATTATCTCCGGCGGTGATAAGAAAATCTCCCTTCCTGCTTACCACTCTGTGAACTATTTTCTTATCATTATGGTTATAGACAACAACGAGACCCGGAACAATCTCTTCAGATTTCACAGGTTCGATCGTAATTTTATCGCCCGGCTTCAGAACAGGCTCCATGCTTGAAGAGGCAACGACTAAGTAATGATCTGTTAATTCCATATATTCCAGAATTCACTTGAATCTATCTTTTCAACATCTGAATATTTCTCCTTTATTTCAAGGATCTTATTCTCGATCCTGAAAAATGCGTCAACCACTTCCGGATCAAAATGCTCTCCGCGCTCCTCTTTGAGTATTCCGAAACTTTTTTCGATCGAGAACGGCTTTTTATAAGGTCTTTCCGTTGTAAGAGCATCAAAAACATCAGCGATCGCTACAATTCGGCAAAGTACCGGAATATCTTTACCTTTTTTGCCTTCAGGGTAACCTTTTCCATTCCATTTCTCATGATGTCCCATTGCAAGCATTTCAGCCATTTTAATGATATCTGAAGATGAGCCTTCGAGAATCTCTTTTCCCATCACCGTGTGGGCTCTCATGGTTACCCACTCTTCATCGGTGAGCTTTCCCGGTTTCTGAAGAATGTTGTCAGGAACACCTATTTTTCCCACATCATGCATGGGAGCAGACCACATAAGTTTTTTAACTGTCTCTTCAGGAAGCTTAAGCTCCCTTGCGATCTCGGCACTGTAAAGTCCAACCCTGAAAACGTGGTTTCCCGTATCATCATCACGGTACTCAGCCGCCCTTGAAAGTCTGAGAACAGCTTCAAGAGAAAAGAACTCCATTTTTTTTGTAGTCTCATTCAGCTCAAAGGTTCTTTCCTGAACCTTCATTTCAAGGATCTCTTTCTGTTTTAAAAGGTTGTCCTGTGCCATTTTCACAAGGATGTGATTGTTGACTCTCGCCTTTAATTCTTCGATCTCAAAAGGTTTGGTGATATAGTCCACAGCTCCGAGATCAAAGCCCCTCTTTTTACTTTCAGACTCACCCAGACCTGTCAGAAAAATAATAGGGATTCCCTGAGTCTCCGGACTTTCTTTCAGTTCTCTGCATATATCATATCCGTTCTTTCCAGGCATCACTATATCCAGGAGGATAAGATCCGGCAGTTCGTTCTGTGCAAGTCTGACAGCCGTTTCTCCGTCTTTTGCAACAATAATGTCATACAGACCATCGAGAGTATGTACTACGACATCAAGATTCTCAGGGCTGTCATCAATGACGAGGATACTGTTTTTATTGTAACTCATCACTTTTCTCCTTTATTTATACTGTTCTTAATTTCTTTCAAATATACTGCAAGATCGTTAAAGTTATAATCCCTTATCATTTTCGCGACCTTATACTTAAAATCCACATCAAGATAAGGAATAATGACCGGAACAATAGTTTTCTCAAAAAGATTCTTCACCTTTACAGGGCGACCTTTTTCCGAATATCTGATCAGCTTGTCTATATAGGAAATTATCACTTCAACTGATTCTTCCTTCTCGTCCCTTTTGAAAACCTCATCTTTTTTATCTTCCTTATCAAGATATGCCCTGATCCTGTCCATAGCGTTTTCCATCTCTTTGTGAAAGAAATCCAGCTTGTCTTTAATATCTGAATAATTCTTTTCCAGACAACTACTCTCAATTATTTCTGAAAATGCTTTTAATCTTAGAAGCCCTATTCCTGCAGCTATACTTTTTACTGAATGAGAATACACATAAAGCTCATTATACTTCTTTTCTCTGAACATTGCTGAGACCCTTTCTCCCGCATCGGAATAGTTCTCAATAAAACGCTTAAGCATTTTTATGAATATTTCCGAATCCATCCCTGTGTTCTCAAGACCCTCTTCGAGATTGTATTCAGAAAAACTGATGATCTCCGGATCATTATCGTTATCGATGATATTTTCATCCATACTTTCAGAGTTTAAAACCTTCTGAATAGTCCTTTCCAGCTCATCGACCTTGACAGGTTTTTTCAGATACGCATAACAACCTTCATCCAGAATTTTCTCAATGTCCTCGTTAACACTAAACCCTGAAAGAACAACGGATTTTATGTTTCTATTTATCTTTTTAAGCAGAAAGAACGTCTCTCTTCCATTGAGTCCCGGCATTATCATGTCAAGAAGGACCAGATCAATATTTTCCCAGTTTTTTTTATAGTGATCGATCCCCTTTTTAGGATCGGAAAACCCTGTCACTTCATACCCCAGACTTTCGATCATGTCGGAAACAAGCTCCCTCACAACATCTTCATCATCAATGATCATTATCTTCAGTTTCTCGCCCATTTTATGCTCCATTTTCAACTTTTTTCACGCAGTTCTTTCCCGATCTTTTCGCTTCGTAAAGTTTTTTATCGATCGCTTCAAGGTTATCCTCTATTGATAGTGACGGATTAAATTCTCCTATCCCGAAACTCATAGTCACACTTATTTCTTCCCTTCCGAAGACTATTTTCTCATCCTGTATCTTATTTCTAAGCCTTT
>CAZTKP010000192.1:0-4828 GCA_964614215.1 uncultured Spirochaetales bacterium
CCTTAACGATTAGATCGCTGAGGTGACTTTTGAGATTTTCATCGACATGAGTTCCCGGCTCTATTTCAATCGTTGAAAGATCAAGTTTCTTTGTAATCTTTTTAGGAAGTGCACCCTTTATAAAATCACGAGTGTTGTTTAAGTCCTGAAAAGTCTTCATAAAAAAGTTGTTGTGAATGGGTTCATTGTTTGACATGGCTTCAATATCCTAGAAGTTGATAAATCGAACAAAAAGTAGCTAATAAATATCTAAAAGTCAAAAAATAAAAGTTCGGGATTGCATGGTGTTGTGACTAATGTCTTAAGTGTTTGGATTTGATCAGTTTCACTTACATCCTTTCACAGAGTAAAAAGACTTCGTTATAAGGATATTTCCGCTAGTGTCAACTGCCTGAACATGGTAGATCTTTCCGTTCTGTTCTGTGAGGATCAGAATGTTGCCACCGAAGGCGTTAATAAGTTCAGAGTGAGTTGCTCCGCCTGTTGTGACAGTTGTTGTCCATGCGTTCCCACTATTTAATCTGTTTTCATTTAAAGTCGTGTCGAGCGGTTCCTTGTGGGGCGAATTTAAATGAGCCGTGCTTACTCCGATGACCATGTTTCTGCTCTTTCCGTCTTTGGGAAGAAGTCTGTCTATCCATTCACTTGAACTTGAAGTATTCCTGCCGTGATGGCCTGCGTGTAGAATATCAACCCCGAGTTCATCAATATCAGTTACACCGCCAAGTTTGTCCGTGTAGAATCCTTCGACTGGATCGGTATCCGAGCCACCTCCTGTGAGATCTCCGGCAAAAAGAAGTCTGAAATCGCCGTGTGATAGAACAGCGCTGACACTTCTTGCGTTCTCTCCGTTTGAATCTTCTGTCATGAACGGCTGGACGGCAGCGGCATAGTTTCCATCTGAAATGTAACCGTTAACGGCAAAGATGTTAATTGAGCTTTTTTCTCCCATTTTTATCTGTGAATCATCAGTTCCGAGAACTGGACAGTCAGTTGAAGGAAGTCCGCTTTCCCAGTTACTGCAGCCTGATCGTGTCTCACCTGTACAAAGTGCAAGTTCCTTACCCGGATTGTCTTCCAGAGTTTCACAAAGCTGTGTTACTGTTGCCGATTCAGTTGCGTTTGTGATATCAAAAAATCCGCGGTGAATAACCTTATTCTTTACGGTAACATTTTTCATAAGATCCTGCAGTCCGTCTGAGTGATCTGCGTGAAAATGGGTGACTATAACGTTATCTATCTCATCTTGAGCTTTTGCAGAAAATCCGTTCGTGTTCATTTGAGTTATAATGCTGTTTATTACAGCTTGAATGTCTTTATCGTGACTGTCATTTCCCGCATCAACAAGAGTTATCGTTCCATCAGGACCGACAATAACGGCTGACTCTCCCATACTTATGCCGCCAAGACCTATCTGGATGTAGAAAAGCTCTCCCGGTTGAGGTGAAAGTATCCCCGATGGACTTGTTATCGGATCTGAACAGGAGCTGTCTTCATCCGGAATTTCGGTGTCTTCATCAATTGTATCTATGTCAGTTTTACTGTTATCTGGAACACTTTCATTGTCGGTGGTGTCTTTATCAACTGTCGTTTCGTCTACCACTATCTGGTCAGCATCAGGCGTATTATCATCAATCGTTTCCTTCTCATCAACTACTGTCAAAGTATCCTCATCATTTTCATTAACTTCGTTTTGCTTCACCGACAAACAGCCGGAGAAACTCAAAAAAATAAAAAGGGTTAGAAAAATCGTTGTTTTCATCGTTTTCTCCAATAGATGGATCTAATGAAATGTTAATGTTACAGCATTTTTTGTCAACGGTTTACCCAACAATCCTTTGACAGTGTTCTCACACCTGATATAATTTCAGGATAAAATTTTTCGGGGGATGATATGAAGTATTTTGCAGTTCTTATTTTTCTAAGTTTTTTTCTTTTATCATGTGACGGCAATTCTTCAAAAAATGATGAGGATACGAGCGATAATGATCTTGTTATTACCGACGATTTGTCCGACGACTTATCCGACGAAGTCTTGACGGAGTCGGAAGTGGACACGGACTTGTCCGACGAAGCGTCTGACGCGAAGGCGGATGAAACTCAAGATAGCCAGGACGACTTGGACCAGTCCGACCAGTCCGACGAGTCTGAGTTGTCCGACGAAAGTACGGATAGTGCTGACGAGGAAGATGATGGTGTTGCTGATGATGAAGAACCTGATAGCGATATTGAGATAAGGACAGGTGAAGTAAGCTGGAATGGGGACACTGCGAGTGTTACGGCGGTTGGAAACGATCTTAAAACTTTCACTATAAAGACCACAGCTGATCTTCGTGACAACACTCCTGCTTCAAAAGAGCGTACTTTTTCTCAAAAAGAAGATGATATTATCTTTTCATGCGGAAATATCATGCTTGAAGCACTTTTTACAATGGCTCTTCGTGAAGTGGAGGAAAACAGCGTCTCTCAGATTACCGACTACAGTTTTAATAATGGAAATCCTGTGAATTGTGACTGTTTTGAGACAGGCGCAAAGTGGCATTACGTCTGGACAAGAGATACGGCATACGCTGTAAATCTGGGCCTTGCACTTATTGATCCTGAAAGATCGAAAAACTCTCTTGAATTTAAGGTTTCAGATAAAAAATCCGTTGTCGGAGGCGGTGGGATTCAGATTATTCAGGATACCGGAAGCGGCGGTTCATGGCCGGTGAGTACTGACAGAGTTTCCTGGGCAATAGGCGCGTATGAGACACTTAAATATCTTGAGGGAAGTTCATATACTAATTTTCTTGATAAGGCATACTCCGCAATAGTAAACACTATAGAAAATGACAGAGTTCATGTCTATGATCCAAATGACGGACTTTATTTCGGTGAGCAGTCGTTCCTCGATTGGAGAGAGCAGACATATCCTGTTTGGACCGCTGAAAATACTGTTCATATCGCAATGTCTAAAACACTTTCTACAAATGTACTTCATTATCTCATTTTAGATATTGCGGTGAAACTTGCACAGCTTAAAAGTGATTCGGCTACAGTTACAAAATATACCGACTATAGAGATGCTCTGAAAACTGCGATAAATAACGGTTTTTACAATCCTTTAGCCAGACTTTACAGCTCAATGAAGACGACATACCTTGATAATTATCCAGTTTTAAAATTAGATCTTCTGGGTCAGTCTCTTGCAGTTCTTTCAGGAGTTGCTGACGATACAAAGGCAAAGGATGTTGTTGCGAACTACCCGGTCACTGAAGCTGGTCCTCCTGTCATCTGGCCGCAGGAACCTTCAACAAGAATTTATCACAACAGAGGTATCTGGCCTTTTGTAACTGCCTACGCACTTAAAGCGGCAGTGATCGCAAAGAATGATAAGGCCTACACAAACGCATTCATGAGTCTTGTTCGAGGAGCTGCACTTAATCTTTCCAACATGGAGAATTTTGAATACACGACACTTTCAAATTACTATGTAGATACAAGAAAAGATCATGCGAACCGTGATCTGACAGGTCCTGTTGTTAACTCTCAGAGGCAGCTGTGGAGTGTTGCAGGATTTATTTCACTGGTTAAGGACGGACTTTTCGGAATGAACGTTGATGTTGATTCGATCACCTTTGATCCGATCATCCCGGTTGAGTTGAAAAAGAGCTTTTTCTCTGACAGTTACGGAATCCAGCTTGATAATGTGAAAATTAAGGGAAAAAATCTGAAAATTGCTGTCATGTTTCCGTTTAATGATAAGAATGATAGCGGTATTTATGTGGTTAAAACTATTAAAAAAAGAGGAGAGATTCATACTAAAAAGATTCTGTTTTCCGAACTTGAAGAGTATGATGATATAGATATTATTCTTGAGCATAGCAATGATTCCGGGACAATAAAGAAGCTTGACTGCGGAGAAGAATCAAACTGTGTTGCTCCTCATGCTCCGACAATTTCGACAGATCCATACGGTATTGCCGTTGACAATGGAAAGCTGACGGTGACATTTTCAGGTGATACAGGAGTAACTTTTAATGTTTTCCGAGACGGTGTTAAAGTTGCTGAAAATGTGACAAGTCCGTGGACAGATCCGAATTCTGCTGATTACGTCAATAGTTCATACTGTTACTCCGTTTCTGCTGTAAATTCTGCCGGGCTTGAAAGCCATCACGCAGATCCTGTCTGCTACTGGGGTGACAGTTTTGAGAGAGTTATTTCAATTGATGCAAATGCCTTTGATCAGACTCCCAATGCCAGTGATCACGGAAGACCTCATTTTGCTGACTGGGGACTGCCGGGAGCTCAGCTTAGTGCTTCAGCTTTTTCACCGGGAACAACAGGAACCTATCTTCTTCAGCTTGAATACGGCAGCGGTCGTTCGATCGATACCGGAATTACAGCTTGTTTTAAGCAGGTCGTTGTAACAGATGAATCTGATTCTTCAGAAGTTGCATCAGGTTTTATAGTCATGCCGCATCTTGGAGATGGTAACTGGGACAGATGGGGAAATTCATCATTTCTTGAAGTTACTCTTGAAAGCGGAAAAAGCTACAAGATCACCATCAGCGATGCTCTTAACATGTCTTACTTTGATCATTTTGTTCCATACAACGGCCTTCCTGTCGGAGGAGGAAACGATGTTTATAACCGTGCAAATATTTCAACAATAAAGTTTCTGCTTAAAGAGAAGTGAAATGTGTAAGAAAAAGGACGATTTCTCAAAACTTCTCGAAGAGTATTCAGACATGGATTTTGAGATCCACAAAAGGGAAAAAGACTCAGATCCTGATGAGCAGAAACGATTTTTAAGACCGCCTCCTCAAAGACCTGATCACACTCT
>CAZTKP010000193.1:0-4818 GCA_964614215.1 uncultured Spirochaetales bacterium
ACCAGTCCGAAATGTCCGACCAGTCCGAAGTGTCCGACCAGTCCGAAGTGTCCGACCAGTCCGACCAGTCCGAAGTGTCCGACCAGTCCGACCAGTCCGACCAGTCCGACCAGTCCGACGAGTTGTCCGACGAGTCCGAGTTGTCCGACCAGTCCGACGAGGAGTCCGACACGTCTGACGAGTCTGAGATGTCTGATGAAACAACTGATGATGATGTTGATAATGGTCCTGAAGTTCCGCTTGCGGGTTTTGGAGCGATATCAGGTGAATGCGGTTTTCTTGATACTGAGCTGACGGATACCGCTGCACATTATTTCAAGAACAACATTGATTTCGCATCTGATCCGTATGATTCTGAAGATTATCAGTATCTTACGGCTGGTGGAAAAGAGATCTACGATGATGGCAACCTGGGTGGAAGCTCGATCTATTCCGAAATGTTCGCCTACGAAGTTCTCTACCGCTGTGAATTTGCAACTCTTTTGAAAACGGAAGCTGAAATAGTTTATCAAAACACCTCGGGAAAGAAGACAGATTTTCTGACTGAAATTGACGATGTTAAGATCGGAGTGAGTGTTACTCGTGCATTGAAATATCCTTTCGATGCGGAATATACCGTTTCTGATGCTGAGGACCTCCTTGACGGCAAGCTTTCAGATATTCTTTTAAGCAGTGCAAATGCTGCACCTGAGGATAGCTGGGAAAAGCAGATACTGCATGTTATAGCCTATTCAGACCAGCATGCACAGTCTCTTGCAACCGCCTACGATTCACTGGATTCAGCTGTTAAAGCAGATACTGTCGTGATAGTTACGGTCAGCGACGGTGATGATGCCTTTCTATATTAAGCAAATTATCTTTTTCTTGAGAAAATTCAATAAGGCAATACTATTCTAACGTTTAAAGCTTTTTTACTGGAGATGGTTATGAGTCAGTGGACAATTGATAAGGTCAGAGAGACTTTTATTAAATATTTTGAGGAAAGAGGACACACTGTTGTTTCAAGTTCGCCTCTTCTTCCCGCCGAAGATAAGACACTTCTTTTTACAAATGCGGGAATGAATCAGTTCAAGAACATTTTCACTGGTCAGGAAACACGTTCATACACAAAAGCGTGTTCCTCGCAGAAGTGTGTCAGAGCTGGCGGAAAGCACAACGACCTTGAAAACGTGGGCTTTACAACAAGACATCACACATTTTTTGAGATGCTCGGGAACTTTTCTTTCGGTGATTACTTTAAAAAGGAAGCTATTGAATATGCATGGGAGCTTGTTACAAAAGTTTATAAAGTTGATCCCAAAAGACTTTATGTGACAGTTTTTGAAGATGATGACGAAGCTGAAAAGCTGTGGATAGATGTTGCAGGAGTTGATAAGTCACGAATTTTCAGGCTTGGAGAAAAGGATAATTTCTGGGCAATGGGTGATACGGGTCCCTGCGGTCCTTGCAGCGAAATTCACTATGATCTTGGAGAAGATTTTAAGGTCGAAAAGCCTTTTTTTGATGATGGAATGCCTGACTTTGACTGCGGAAGGTTCGTAGAGATCTGGAATCTCGTCTTCATGCAGTATAACCGTGATGAGAAAGGTGTTATGACACCGCTTCCAAATCCCAGCATTGATACGGGAATGGGGCTTGAGAGAATGACGGCGATCCTCAACAGAAAGCTTTCAAATTACGACATAGATATTTTTCAGGAACTTATCAATTACACAAGATCGATTGCTCCTGAAAAGATCGAAGATAAACTGAAAACCAGTCTTAACGTCATTGCAGACCATGCACGCGGTGTTTCATTTCTTATTGCCGATTCCATCACCCCTTCAAACGAGGGCAGAGGCTACGTTTTAAGAAGAATTATGAGACGTGCGATCAGACATGGTCACAAGATAGGTTTTGATGATCTTTTTTTTGATAAGGTCTGTGCAAAACTTATTGAACTTATGGGTGGCTACTATCCTGAACTTAAGGAAAAAGCTGAACTTATCACAAATATTGTTAGAGATGAGGAAAAGCGTTTCAGACAGACTCTTGAAAAAGGACTTTCTCTTCTTGAATACGGCATAAAGGATTCAAAGAAACATGATTCCAAGGTTCTTTCAGGTGATCTGGTCTTTAAACTTTATGACACCTACGGATTCCCGCCTGATCTTACGGCTACTATCCTGCAGGAAATAGGATTTTCCTTTGATGAAGCTGAGTATGACAAGGCGATGGAGGCTCAGAAGAGCAGAGGAAAAGCTTCATGGAGCGAAGACCTCGATTCAAAGAAGGTTTCAGCAATTAAAGCGCTTATGAAGGAAGGAGTTGAGGAACCGGTTTTTGACGGTTATGAAAAAGAAGAGCTTGAAGGAAAGATAGTAGCTCTTTTTGATGATAATTTCGATGTGGTCGAAACTATTTCATCTGGAGAATGTTTTGCACTTATCGATCCTGTGATTTTCTATGCTGAATCAGGTGGTCAGGTTGCTGACAGAGGAAGGATATCAAAGGACGGAAGTGTTGTCGGAGTTGTTAACGACTGTATCAAGGTCAACGAATACAAAATAGTTCATCTTAAGGTCGAGGGTGAAATTAAAAAGGATGACAAAGTTCTTCAGGAAAATGATGTTGCAAGAAGAAATTCGATCAAGAAAAATCACTCTGCAACGCATCTGCTTCATTATGTACTTAAATCAATTCTCGGAAGTCACGTTAATCAGGCGGGTTCACTTGTAACTCCGGACAGACTGCGTTTTGACTTTAACCACTATCAGGCTGTGACGAAAGAAGAGCTTCGGGAAATTGAGAACGAAGTTAACTGGCTGACAGATAAAAATTACCCTGTTCAGACAGATGTTAAACCCATCGAAGAAGCTAAAAAAGCCGGTGCAATGGCTCTTTTCGGTGAAAAATACGGTGAAACGGTGAGAGTTGTCTCAATGGGCGATTCTATGGAGCTTTGCGGGGGAACACATGTCGGTTCAACTGGAGAGATCGGACTTTTCAAGATAGTTAAGGAAGAGGGAATTGCAGCCGGAGTTAGAAGGATCGAAGCTGTTACCGCAAATAACGCTCTTGCACTTTTCAGAGAGTATGAGAATATGATCGAAGAGACGGCCTCCTTGCTAAGAACTGAAAAAATGGCGATCGTCAAAGGTGTTGAAAAGCTTCAGGAACACTATAAAGAGGCAAGTGACGAACTCAAAAAGCTCTCAATGAAACTTGCGTCAATGCAGGCGGACAAGATAGAACCTCTTTTTGAAAAGGACGGAACTCAGATATTTGTCATGGATAGCGGAAAAGGCCGTCAGGACACTCTTACACTTGTCGATTCACTGAAATCCAAGATCGATAACGGACTCTTTGTCGTTGCAGGAGCGGAAAACGGCAAAGCCCTTGCAGTTGTGGCTTCAACTGGCGAAGCTAAGAAAAAGTTCCACGCAGGGAACATTCTTAAAAACCTTCTTGAAGAGTTCGGCGGAAGAGGCGGCGGAAAACCTGATATGGCTCAGGGCGGCGCTCCGTCTATTGATCTTGAAAAGCTCAAGGAACTTGTAAAGAATCTGGTGTAGTCTATAATCTTTTCAGTTACCAATTTGTTCAGGAGTAAATCATGGAAGAATTAAATATGAAAAAAATTCAGGAAGCAGATCTTCGCGGCAAGGTCGTTCTTGTGAGGGTCGATCACAATGTTGTAAAAAAAGGAATAATTCATGATCCTTACAGGATTGATGCAACGATCGGGACTCTCTACTACATCAATGCTAAGGGCGGAAAGATCATTCTGATGACGCATGTGGGAAGGCCCAAAAATAAGAAGACGGGTGAGATAAAGATAGACGATCATACTTCTGTTATGCCGATAGTTGAGTATCTTGCGAAGAAACTTCACGTGAGAATAAAAGTTCCGGATTTTTACAAAGATGAAAAGCGTGGATACATCGGTATTGAGACTTCAGTAAATCATCTGATAAAGGAGCTCAAGCAGGATGAGATCGACATGGTCTATCTTCCCAACACACGCTGGTTTGAGGGTGAGGAAGCGAAGGGTGAAGTTCTTGACAGGTTTGCAGTTTCTCTTGCGGGTCTTGCAGACATCTATGTCAACGATGCATTCGGTTCATGGCAGCCGCACGCTTCAACTGTCGAGGTCGCAAAGCACCTTCCACCTTATGCGGGTTATCTCATGCAGCGGGAGATCAGTAATCTGAGCAGAATTTATGAGCCCGAGCGTCCTTTTATTGCAGTTGTTGCAGGAGCAAAGTTCGATACGAAGATAGAGCCTCTTTTCAAACTTCTTGAAAAGGCGGACCATCTGGTTCTCGGCGGAGTTATGTACAATGCCTATCTGTGTGCAAAGTACGGAATCTCAATTAAGGCTGTAAGTGATGAAGATCTTGCTTCAGCGAAGAGATTTGTAGAGTTTGCAAAGGATCATGAAGAAAAGATCCTGGAACTGCCGTACATTGTTGAATCGGACACGCTTGAAGGCAGAATTGATGGAAAATACAGAACTCACGATATCCGTGAACTTGAAAAAGGTACGGAACTTAACTACGTCCTTGATGTCGATCACAGATCTTTTGAGGAAGAGAGTGTTAAAGAAGTTTTCATGAAGGCAAAAACCATTTTTGTTAATGCTGTTATGGGTTTTACTCCTCATTTTAACGATGGAACTATCGCGCTTGATGAGCTTATTGACAGAAATGTAGATGCTTCAAAACTTTACGGTGGAGGAGACACGATGCAGGAGCTCAAGCGTCTGCTTCCGGGGCTTTACATCGTTGCGATAGACAATCCTAAATACTACATTTTTACAGGTGGAGGAGCAGTTCT
>CAZTKP010000194.1:0-4785 GCA_964614215.1 uncultured Spirochaetales bacterium
GAATACTGCAACGTTCACGGTCACTGGACAACAAAAAAATAAGAGGAGAACGTTATGTTAAGTAAAAAAATGGAAGCAGCCATAAACGATCAGATGAACTTTGAGATATACTCAGGCTACATCTATCTTGCAATGGGCGCATATATGGACAATATGGACCTTGAGGGTTTTGCTAACTGGATGAAAGTTCAGTGGGAAGAAGAGTTCTTCCATGCAAAAAAGATGTATAACTACCTCGTAGAAAGAGGCGGAAGACCTTTTTATACTCAGGTTCCTGAACCTCCCAAAGACTGGGAAAGTGTAAAAGCGGCTTTTGAGCATGCTCTTGAGCACGAAAGAATAGTTACAGGCAGGATCAATGACCTTATGACACTTGCAATTGAGGAAAATGATCACGCTACCAGAAGTTTTCTCAACTGGTATGTCGATGAGCAGGTTGAAGAAGAGAGTTCTGTCGATGCAATTATTAAGAAACTTAACCTGATAAATAATTCAGGTCACGGAATTTTTATGCTTGACAAAGAGCTTGGTGCAAGAGTATTTTCTCCTCCGGCACAGTAGTTATTTTTAGGAGGATGTGATGTCACAAGGTTTCAAGGCTGTAAAGATCTCTGATTCTGTTTACTGGGTTGGCGCAATTGACTGGGGCGTGAGATACTTTCACGGTTATTCAACGGCCAGAGGTACGACGTACAACGCTTTTCTGATAATGGCTGAAAAGATCACGCTGATCGATTCTGTGAAAAAAGGTTTTTGCGATGAGCTGCTTGAAAGAGTTGCTTCAGTTGTTGATCCTCAGAAGATCGATTACATCGTTTCAAACCACGCCGAACCCGATCATTCAGGCAGTCTGCCGAAGGTTATTGAAGCTATAAAACCTGAAAAGGTTTTCGCCTCAAAGATGGGCGTTAAAGCTCTTGATGCTCATTTCGGTGATATGGGTGTTGAGATCACTGCTGTTGAAAACGGTGGAAAGCTTTCACTTGGAAACCTGACGCTCAGTTTTATAGAGACAAGAATGCTTCACTGGCCTGACAGTATGTTCACATATCTTGTAGAGGAGAAGGTTCTTTTCAGTCAGGATGCCTTCGGAATGCATCTTGCGACTTCTGAGCGTTTTGATGATGAACTTCCATGGAATCTGCTGGTAAGCATGTCGGAAGATTACTATGCAAATATCATCACTCTTTACTCAAAGTTTGTACGTGGTCTCCTTAAAAAAGTGGCTGAATCAGGACTGGAGTTCAATCTTGTAGCTCCTGATCACGGTCCGATCTGGAGAAATATGGACAACTTCGGTAAGATCCTTGAAAAGTATGACAGATGGTCTGCAAGAAAAACATCCAGGAAAGCGGTTGTGATCTTTGATACCATGTGGCATGCAACCGAGAATATGGCAAGAGTGATCGAAGAGGGTATCGCAAGCACTGGCGTTGAGGTTAGAACAATGCCTCTGCAGTCCTGTTCAAGAAGTGAAGTTGCAACAGAGATGCTTGAAGCATCGGCCATAGTTGTGGGAACTCCGACACTTAACAACAACCTTTTCCCTTCAGTCTGTGATGTTCTGACCTATATAAAGGGACTTAAATTTGAAACTTCTTTCGGAGCGGCATTCGGTTCTTTCGGCTGGAGCGGAGAAGGTGTTCCTCAGGTAAAGAACATACTTGAGGAAATGGGTTGTGATATAGTCGGAACGGTTAAAGCGAAATATGTGCCGGATGAAAATGTTCTCAAAGAGTGTTTTGATCTCGGTATGGAAATTGGAAATAAGATAAACAGCACTATTAAATGAGGTTATCATGAAAAAGTATGTATGTGACGTATGCGGTTATGTTTATGATCCTGAAGTTGGTGATCCTGATAACGGTGTAGAGCCGGGAACAGCTTTTGACGATCTTCCTGAAGATTGGGTCTGCCCTGTCTGCGGAGTTGGAGTTGACAGTTTTTCTGAAGAGTAATTACTAAAGAATTCAGACAGATATATAATCTTCTAAAAACCCTTTACTTCCACTATTTATAGAGTTAAATTGTTTATGCAGTTACTGTTTATTTTCATTTTGGAGGTCCGTTATGGATACTGGTTTTATAGATCATAAAAAGATTTACGATTATCTCGAGAACACCAAAGCTCCTGAAGTTTCAGAGATCAAAGAGATCCTTGCTCATGCAGAGCAGATGAAAGGAATTAGTTACGAAGAAGCGGAAAGGCTTCTCATGGTCGAAGACAGAGATCATCTGGAGATGCTTTTTGAGACTGCAAACAAGATCAAGGAAGAGATCTACGGAAAGAGACTGGTTCTTTTTGCTCCGCTCTACGTTTCCAACATGTGTAACAACGAATGTCTCTACTGTGCTTTCAGGAGAACGAATAAATCAATTCCCAGAAGAACCCTTACTCAGGCTGAGATCAAAAGAGAGGTAGAGGCTCTGGTAAGTCAGGGTCATAAGAGAGTTCTCCTTGTCAGTGGCGAAGGTCTGGGGAAAAGTGCGCTGGATTACACGATAGAGGCTATTGATACCATCTATTCCGTTAAGGTCGGAAAGGGTGAAATAAGAAGAATCAACGTGAATATCGCGGCTCTTGAAGTTGAGGATTTTAGGAAACTCAAAGATGCAAAGATCGGAACTTATCAGCTCTTTCAGGAAACCTATAACTACAATACTTATAAAAAGATGCACTGTGCAGGTCCCAAATCGGACTATCTGTATCATCTAACTGCAATGGACAGGGCTATGGAAGCAGGAATTGATGATGTCGGTGTAGGAATTCTTTTCGGTCTTGAAGACTACCGCTTTGAAATAATGGCTCTTCTTCAGCATATCAGACATCTTGAGGATAAGTTCGGTTTCGGAGTTCACACGATCTCCGTTCCCAGAATTGAACCGGCTACAGGCTCAGATGTTTCTCTTCATCCGCCTTTTAACGTTGACGATCTTTCCTTTAAGAAGATCCTTGCGATCTTAAGGATCACTGTTCCATACACAGGAATGATCCTTTCGACAAGAGAAACTGCCCAGACTAGAAAAGAGGCGCTGTCGATGGGAATTTCACAGATAAGCGCCGGATCTAAAACAAATCCGGGCGGTTACAGCGAGGGTAAAGACCTTGAGCAGTTCAGCCTTGGTGATCACAGAAGCCTTGATGAAGTTATTAAGGATATAGCCTCAATGGGATATATTCCGAGCTTCTGTACAGGTTGTTACCGTCTTGGAAGAACAGGGAACGACTTTATGGACCTTGCAAAGCCGGGACTTATCAAGCACTACTGTCTTCCAAACGCAATGACTACATTTGCAGAGTATCTTGTAAACTATGGTTCCGCTCAGACACAGGAAGAAGGCTGGAAACTGATAGACAAAATGATAAAAGATATTCCCGGAACTGAAGTTCAGAAAAAAACTCTGGAAAATCTGGAGCTTATAAAAGGCGGCGCTACGGATCTGTACGTTTAAAAGAGGTCTGATGCTTATAAGGTACAACTACAGGACTACACTTCTTCTAGTGTTTCTTGCAATACTTATATCGTACGTTTTCTGGGTCATTGACAGTCTGTACGTCTATGAGATACAGCAGAAATGTGCGACAGATGCGTTTCTTAACTCAATTCCTATGCATTCCTATTTTTCAAGAGTTGTCGTGATTATTCTTTCGTTGCTCTCTGCATTTCTTATTTCATATTTTTACAGGAGAAATATAAGAATAAGACATTCCCTGTTAAATGTCATCGAGCAGTATCAGACAACTTTAAGTGCGGTAAACGACGGTTTGTTTGACTATGATGTTACTGCGAACAAGGTTTTTTATTCAGATAATTACTATAAAATTCTGGGGTACGAGCCGAACGAATTTCCTCACACGAACTCCGAGTGGGAGAAAAGAATCCATCCTGATGACAAGAACAGAGTTATGAAGATTGTCGATCAGCATGTGAAAAGTGGAGAGAAATTTGAGGTCGAATACAGAATGAGGTGTAAAGACGGTTCATATATCTGGATCCTTGGAAGAGGAAAAACTGTTGAGAGAGATGAGGCGGGCAAACCCTCAAGAGTTGTGGGAACTCACACTGATATCTCAAAAAGTAAAGGAACAGAGACCAGACTGGCTTTTCAGCAGCAGATGTTTCTTAAACTGGTTGAAAACATCCATCATGGAGTTACATTACTGACTGTAAAAGGAGATAACAAGTTCCTTTTCTGGAATTCAAGACTTGAAAAGATAATGAATATTCCGGCAGAGAAAGCTATTTCTAAAACTATTGAACAACTAAACATCAACACTTCATTAAAACAGTTGATAGCCGAAAGTCAGGAAATGGCGATCAAAAACGGTAAAGTTGTTCAGCTCAGTGATGCGGAGCTTGTTCTTGATGACGGGGAGGTTAAGATACTTCTTATAACAATAATTCCTGTTTTTAATGAATGGAAACAGGTCGATCATCTTTTTATACTTGTTGATGATGTTACTGAGACAAAAATGATGGAGCGTCAGGTTCACTATACACAGAAAATGGAATCTCTCGGAATATTTGCAGGCAGTGTGGCACATGATTTTAATAACATGTTCACTGCAGTGAGCGGTTCCGTTGAGATGATCGAAAAACTTGCCGGAGACAATGAAAAGATCGTTAAATATCTCAACACCATACAGAATATGGTTGATAACGCTGTTCAGATAACTCAGAAACTTACGAGTTTCAGTAAAAAAGGATACATGCATCATGAGAAGCTGGATATTCACGATGTTATAGAACAGACTTCCCTCATGATAGGCAACAAGTTTAAGGC
>CAZTKP010000195.1:0-4782 GCA_964614215.1 uncultured Spirochaetales bacterium
TTTCTCTTCCTTTACCGGTAACAGATTAATTTTTATCATGATTCATCCATCCTCCGCAGTGCAAGTCCTAAACTAACTGCCGATATATGGGAATAATCCTCAACCTCTTCACTTGTGAGAACCTGTCCCGGAACAACTATCTCTCTAAAAGGATTAAGTTTCTCAACAGGCATTTCCAATGTTGACTTTAAAGCCTGAGTAAAAGTATGGCTTCTTGTGGTTCCACCTGTAATAAAAACTTTCGCAACACCGTCTTCCGGATTTGTGTTTGTATAATAATCAAAAACCCTGGAAATATCGGACACCATATTCTTTGCGACATCCATAACGACTTCTTCAACCTGGTTGGGAAGAATAGAGTCTCCTGAAGTGTGTGTTCCTGATTTAAGACTTTCCGCCTGCTGGAAACTAACCTTCAATCTTCTGGTGATCTCTTCGGTAATATAGTTCCCTCCAGTAAGAATATCTCTAAAGAAGCGCACATATCCATTAGAAAGGATAACAACATTGATCTTTGATGCTCCGACGTTGAGTATGGCAACTGTATTTTCTTTCTCTTCAGGATAGTTCACGTAGAAAACATTTGAAAGAGCCGTTGCATCGATCTCAACTGACATCGGTCTTACACCTGCGTCTGTAACGACCTGAATAAAATCGCCGACCAGGTCCTTTCTTGCGGCAATAAGAATAACCCTGTCCCTGCCATCCTCAACGATATCGGTCTTAATTCCGTCAAAATAGATCTCGTTGATGTCATGAGGAATATGAGCCTCAGCCTCTACCTTGATAGCATTATAGAATTCGTTAGGTCCAACCTTCGGGACATTTATCACCCTGTTGATAATTCCATGCCCTGCTATACCGATAGAACAGAACTTGTCCTTAAGTCTTTCTCTTGCAAGAAGGGTTTTTATGGCATCATTCATTTCGTAGGTGTTCATTATACTACCGTCAACAACTGTGTTAACTGGAATAGGAATGAACCCGAATTTTTTCAGATAATGCTTCCCTCTTTTTTTCTGCAAACGAGAAGCCTTGATCAGATAAGATCCGAGATCAAGCCCCAAGAGCTGCTTGTTATAGAACATTAGTGCCTCCCGGTCTACTCTTCTTCATCAGAAAAAACTTTATTCTTCTCGTCAAGAGACAATCCTAAAGCAAGAAGTATCTTGCGTTTGGTCTCCATCCTGCTTCTGCCGTCCTTCTCTATTCTATCAATAGTAAGAACTGACACACCTGCTTTTCTGGCAAGTTCTGACTTGCTCATTAAAAGCTTTTCTCTCATTTTCTTAAGTTTGTTCGTTGCCATTTTTCACTCTCCTAAAAGGCAAAAATTCCAATAATCTACTATCGAGATTATCACAATGAACAATAAAATCAAGTTTTTTTCTGCAAAAAAGATACATCATTAATATATAACTATATAAAACTTTGCATAAATTAACACTCAACTATCCAATCAAAGTACATGCTTTCACCCTTTATTCCTCTCTATTTCAACACCAATTCCCCTTAACTTTTCCTCAATAGACTCATACCCGCGATCTATCTGCTTAATATTATAGATCCGGCTTCTGCCCTTTGCCGCGATAGCTGCCATAAGAAGCCCCATGCCTGCACGGATGTCTGGAGAGTCAAGTTTGGAACCGTACAGCTGTGAAGAACCTGAGACAACTACTCTATGCGGATCACAGAGAATTATCTGAGCTCCCATACCGATAAGTCTGTCAACAAAGAAAAGTCTGCTCTCGAACATTTTCTCAAAGAAAAGAACTGTTCCATCCGCCTGAGTAGCGGCAACAATTGCAATTGACATTAGGTCTGAAGGGAAAGAAGGCCACGGTCCGTCATCTATTTTAGGTATAGCATTATTTAGTTCTGTTGTTATCTTTAATCTAGCGTGCGAGGGAACAAAGACATCGTTTCCTCTACTTTCAACATTTATTCCTATCTTTGAAAAAGTTTTTATCACCGCTCTGTAGTCCTCGGCTTTAAAATCTTTGACCAGGAGCTCTCCGCCAGTCATTGCCGCAAGAGAAATGTAACTTCCCGCCTCAATGTAGTCAGGACTGATCCTGTGTTCACATCCACTGAGTTTGCTTACGCCCTCTATCTCGATAACGTTTGTCCCGATGCCTTTTATTCTGGCACCCATCTTATTTAGAAATCTGCACAGTCCCTGCACATGAGGCTCCGTGGCAGCATTTGTAATTGTTGTTTTCCCCTCTGCACAGACCGCGGCCATAAGAATATTCTCAGTTCCCGTAACACTCGCCTCATCAAGGAAAACATCCGCCCCGGTGAGCTTATTAGCCACTACCCTGTATCCATTATTATCAGATGTATAGAGAGCACCTAACTGTTCAAACCCTATAAAATGAGTGTCTATCCTGCGACGCCCGATGATATCACCGCCGGGAGGAGGAAGCGTAACAGAACCGGTCCTTGCAAGAAGCGGCCCGGCAAAAAGTATCGATGTTCTCACCCTGCTGCACAGATCCCTGTCAAGAGGTTTAGGCGAAAGTCCCGATGAATTTATTTCAACAGTATTTCTGTCTATCTTTGTAACTGTGGCACCAATATTGTCCACTATCTCAAGCATCACACGGACATCCAGAATGTCAGGCACATTGGATAGTTTTACTTTTCCTTCACAGAGCAGTGACGCTGCAATTACAGGCAGAGCCTCGTTCTTATTACCTGACAGTTCGACCACACCTTCAACAACATCACTTCCTTTAATATCAAAATACTCCATATTATCACCGTGTATTTATTATTGTATAAACACGCACAGGCGATAATTTACAGTATAGTGCTATGTTTTCCAACTTTTTTTATTCAAAAATTTGCATTTTAATTAAATACGAATATAACTGTTGCGTCTTGTGGGCCTATAGCTCAGTTGGTAGAGCCTCCGGCTCATAACCGGATGGTCAGAGGTTCGACTCCTCTTGGGCCCACCACCATGTTTTGGAGGTAGGACTTGACGTTTTTTTACATTAAAAAACAAAATCAACATACAGAAAGCACTTGTGTAACAACAAGTGCTTTTTTTTTTATATTTTAACCAGAAAAGGAGGCTCTTTTGCTCGAAGAACTGAAAAAACTTAAAGATCTGCAGCTTGTTGACTCCGAAATCTTTACACTTGAAGAAGAACTGGACAGTCTTCCTGAACAGAACGAAAAGCTCACTGCACAAATTGAAGAAATGGAAAGCAAACTTGAAGAGCTCAGGAACGCCATCAGGATCCAGATGGAGGAAAAGCAGAAAAGAGAGGAGATCCTTAAAAAGGGTGAGGACAAACTCAAGAACATTACCGGCAAACAGCAGTCCGCTATCAGAAACAAGGAAGAGTATAACGCCCTTCTGCGTGAGATTGATAACATCAAGCGCTTTAACAGAGATATTTCAGACGAAGTCGCCGAAATCGACAAAGAGATAAGCTTTAAGAGCACAGAGCTTGAACTTATCGAAAGCGAAAGCCTTGAAAAGATCAAGGAATTCAAGGATGTTATATCAAAAAATGAAAAGCGGATGGACGATCTTGAGAAGATAGTTGAGAAAATGTATAAGGACAGGGAAAAGATCGCTGAAAAGATCCGTCCGGTTGTCGCCAGAAAGTATCAGAGGATACTTGACAGTTCACCTAACGGGAAGGCTATTGCTCTTGCAGAAGACAGAGTCTGTATGGGTTGCAACATGACACTTCCTCCTGAACTTTTCAACCTTGTACTTCGCTCCAAACGCATTGAGGTATGTCCTAACTGTCAGTGCATTCTTGTACCTTCTGAAAAAGCTGAAAGTAAAAAAGTGGCTCCTCCCTCAGAAGAATAAGTTCTTTAAAATTTGAAAAGCAGCACATCCAGTCGCTGATATCAATATCAGAGGAAAGTCCGGACTCCATTGGGCAGAAAGCTGGCTAACGGCCAGGAACAGTGATGTTACGGAAAGTGCAACAGAAAACAGACTACCTGTATAGCAGGAAAAGGTGAAAAGGCGGGGTAAGAGCCCACCGGGAATGTGGTGACACAGTCCGCATTGCAAACCCCTTTCGGAGCAAGGTCTAATAGAGATGCCATCTGCTGAGGCAGATAAGGACGGCCCGTCCGATGCATCCGGGTTGACCGCTTGAGGTGGCAGGCAACTGACATCCCAGATGAATGACTGGATAAAACAGAATCCGGCTTATGTGCTGCTTTTCTACTCTACTGATAGATCACAAAAGATGTAAAAGATGCTTCACCTCCATAGATTCTCAAACCTGAGGTTAAAGGAGCTGAAATTGCCGGATCACTATAGACTACCTGCCCTGATCCGCCATCTTCATCGCTGTATGTGCAGATAATATCTGAACCGTTATAAAAAACTCTTACTTTTCTTAAAGCATCACTGGAACTTGACGGGTTTGACACATTGCTGGTGCCTTTGTTATCGTAAGACGGATACTCCCATATCTCTATGTCACCGCCACTGCGATCATACAGGCAGCCGTACCATTTACTGTTGGATGTATCAAAAACTACACCTGCCCAGTCAGCACGGTCATAACTTGAGTAGTAAAAACTCGTTTCCACAGAAAAAATATTACTTGTGATCTGAGTCGAGTTGTTATAGTTATCATCATTGGAGTCACCCGTTATTTCACCGTCACCGTAATCCCAGTCATTATTATTATTCTTCGCACTCCATAACCCCGACTGATCATAAAAAGGATCAAAAAATGCGACCTGTGACAGAAGGTCATAATCTGTCGCTTCACAGACATCACCAAGTTCATC
>CAZTKP010000196.1:0-4772 GCA_964614215.1 uncultured Spirochaetales bacterium
AAACTGCGCTACATCCCGACCTTTAAAAAGTGTTACTTTTTGCTGTTAAGTCTGTCTTTAAGGACCTGACTGTGATGAAAAGTAGCAACTTTACGAGGACTGATAGTGAGAGGCTTGTTAGTCTGAGGATTACGTCCTTTTCTTTCTTTCTTCTGTTTTACAACGAACTTACCGAATCCACTGATCTGGATCTCTCCGTCTTCAACAAGACCGTTCTTAAGTTCCTCAAAAAACATGTCTACAAGTTCTGCAGCACGTCTTTTGTCAACTTTCATCTGCTCATAAACAAGTTCTGCGAGTTCAACTTTTGTTACGCTCATTTTGTCCCCCTTATCTTAGTTAGCGTTAGCTTCTTCAATAACTTTATCAAATGCCTTCGGATCTTCCATTGCAAGGAAAGCAAGTGTCTTTCTGTCAATATCGATCTCTGCCTTCTTAAGCATGTTCATCAATACTGAGTAGCTGTAACCTCTTTCTCTTGCAGCTGCATTGATCCTTGTGATCCAGAGTCTTCTGAATTCACGTTTCTTAAGCTTTCTGTGAACATACTGGTAAGCCCAGCCACGTTCAACAGTTTCTTTTGCAACTCTAAAGGTTCTTGATCTTGACTGATAGTTACCTTTAGCAGCCTTCATTATCTTGTTTCTTCTTCTTCTGGCTTTAAAACCTCTTTTTACTCTCATCTCACGCTCCTTTGTTTACAGGTAAGGTAGAAGTTTTTTCATCTGTGACATATCCTGAGACTCAATTATAGCACCTTTTCTAAGGTTTCTCTTTCTCTTTCGGGTCTTTTTTGTCAGGATGTGGCTTTTGAAAGCGTGCCATCTTTTCATTTTTCCACTGCCGGTTTTCTTAACTCTCTTTGCAGCAGCTCTATTGGTTTTCATTTTCGGCATAACTATTCTCCCTTCTAACTAGTTTTTCGGCGAAAGCATCATAAACATTCTTTTGTTTTTTACAACTGTATCCATTTCAATGTTCAGATTTTCTTCGCCACCGAGTTCGTTAATAATAAAGTTAAGGTTCTCCAAAGCTTTTTCAGCAAAGATGATCTCTCTTCCTCTGAAAAACACAGTGAATTTCACCTTGTTTCCATCTTCGAGAAACTTCTTAGCGTGACGGATCTTGGTATTAAGATCATGTGTGTCAGTATTGGGCCTGATCTTAAGCTCCTTGATCTCTATCGTCACCTGATTCGCCTTGGCCTTTTTTGCCTTTTTCTTCATTTTATATAGGTGCTTACCGTAATCCATGATCTTGCAGACAACAGGATCTGTGTTCGGGGAAACGCAGACGAGATCCAGTCCAAAATCCCGCGCTCTGTCCAGAGCATCACTTTTTGCAAGAACACCTAGCATTTCTCCTGAAGGCGAAATAACTCTCATCTTTGATGACGGTATCGTCTCATTTAAAATTCCATCTCCAGGCGCCTTTGAATCGGCAAGTTTGTTTTTCATCAATAATAAACTCCGTAATGGTTATCCATATCCATTTTATTTATAAAATCAAGAACTTTCATCGTTTCCTGATCTCCACCGCGAACTCTGACGTTTATTGTTTCAAGAGATGCTTCATTATCTCCGAGAACAACAATCTCGGGAGTCTTGGCAACAACCCATTCGCGGATCTTAAACCCTATCTTCTCATTTCTGCTGTCTATTGATACGCGGATCCCTTTCTCTTCAAGCATAGTTTTGAGTTTTTTCGCAGTCTCAACGTGCCTGTCGGCAACAGAAAGAATAGCTACCTGAACCGGTGAAAGCCACAGCGGGAAAGCTCCCTTATAATGCTCTATCAGAACTCCGAAGAACCTTTCGATAGATCCGAGAAGTGCCCTGTGGATCATTATGGGCCTATGCTCCGCCCCGTCTTCACCGATGTAGTTAAGATCGAACTTTTCAGGAAGGTTGAAGTCAAGCTGAACTGTGGAAAGCTGCCACTCTCTTCCAATCGAGTCCGTAACATTAATATCTATCTTAGGACCGTAAAAAGCTCCGTCGCCTTCCTGAAGTTCCCATTCAAGACCAGAGTCTTCAAGCGTTTTTCTAAGAGCGACTTCCGCCTGGTCCCATATTTCGATCTCACCGACATATTTTTCCGGTCTGGTGCTCAGGTAGAGCTTAAATTTTGAAAAATCAAAACTTCTGAGCATGAACAGACTGAAATCCAGAGTTCTTTTGAGCTCCACTTCAAGCTGATCAAGCCTGCAGAACAGATGCGCATCATCCTGAGTAAAACCGCGAACTCTTTTTAAACCGTTAAGCGTTCCTGATTTCTCATATCTGTAAACAGTTCCGAGCTCTGCCCAACGGAAAGGAAATTCCCTGTAACTCCACTTTTTTCTCTTGTAGATCATCACATGGAAGGGGCAGTTCATTGGTTTTACATAGTAATCTTCACCGTCTATATCCATCGGATTGTACATGCTGTCCTTATAAAATCCGAGATGACCGCTTGTTTCCCAGAGATTTCCTCTTCCAATATGAGGGGTATAAACCAGGTCATAGCCATTACGGATGTGCTGTTTTCTCCAGAAATTCTCAATGACTGTGCGGATAATACCACCGTTGGGAGTCCAAAGCGCAAGTCCGCCGCCTACAGCATCTGTCATCTCAAAAAGATCAAGCTCCTTTCCAAGCTTTCTGTGATCTCTTTCTTTGGCCTCTTCAAGCATTTTCAGATGAGCCTTAAGATCATCTTTTGAGAAAAAAGCCGTTGCATAAACCCTCTGAAGCATCTGCCTTTTCTCGTCACCTCTCCAGTAAGCACCGGCAACTGAAAGAAGTTTAAAAGCCTTCACAAAACCTGTATGCGGAATATGCGGCCCTCTGCAGAGATCTACAAAATTTCCATGCTTATAAAGAGAAACCTTAGGCTCTCCGAGATCCTCGATAAGTTCGATCTTGTAGGTCTCACCCATTTTATCAAAAAGCTTTATGGCGTCTTCGCTTGTCACATCTTCTCTGACGAAAGGCTGTTTCGCCTTGACGATCTCCTTCATCTTCGCTTCGATCGCCTCGAAATCATCAACCGAAAAACGATGGGGAGAATCAAAATCATAGTAGAAACCATGCTCTATGGAAGGTCCGATCGTTACTTTTGTTTCCGGAAAAAGCTGTGTTACAGCATCAGCCATGATATGGGCGGCAGAGTGACGGATCAGCTCAAGAGCTTCTTCGCTTCTGCTTGTGATCACATTCATATTTCCGGAGACAACTTTTGCAGAAACATCCACCAGCTTACCGTCAATTGAAACGGCCAGAGCATTTCTCGCAAGACCTTCTCCTATATTATCCTTAATAAATTCGAGCCAGGTCACGGCTTCTTTTATCTCTATCGTCTTCCCGTCGGGAAGGATAATATTTATCATAATTTCCCCAATTAGCTTCATCCTGGTGGGCCCGAGTGGGTTCGAACCACTGACCCCTGCCACGTCAAGGCAGTGCTCTCCCGCTGAGCTACGAGCCCAAGATACTAAAAAAGCGCTGATTTTTATAGCAATTAGCTCTATTAATGTCAAACTTTTTTGTGTTTTTACTCATAACAGCTTAATTCTACTATAATATTTTGTTTTTTCAGCAAAAATCCTTTTATGTATGAAAGTCTGATAACTGCTTATTTCATCTAAAATTTTTAATTATTTGAAGACTATATAGAAATGTTATGATTTAATTTGCGAAAAAAAACAGAATATGGAAAAATCTCAAAGGTTTTTTTACTACTTCAATAGAGGTGAAAAATGGGACAGACTTTTGCAGAAAAGATCTTTTCACAAAGAGCCGGGAAAAATGTTGTTCCCGGAACAATACTGAACATTAAGCCTGACAATGTTCTTACGCACGACAACTCTGCGGCAATTTTCTCCACTTTTACTAAAATGGGCGGGAAAAAATTCGCCGACATCACACAGCCTGTCATCGTTCTTGATCACATTGTTCCCGCAGCAAGTGAAAAAGCGGCAACAAATCATCAGACTGTCAGGAAGTTCGTTAAAGAGCAGGGGATTAATAACTTTTATGACGGCGGTCGAGGGATCTGTCATCAGGTAGTTATAGAAGAGGGTTTTGCTCTTCCGGGAACATTAATTGTAGGATCCGACAGTCACACTGTAACTTACGGAGCTCTCGGAGCTTTTTCAACGGGTATTGGAAGAAGTGAGGCCGCCGGCATCTGGGCAACAGGAGAGATCTGGCTTAAGGTTCCTGAATCAATGAAGATCGTTCTAAACGGAAAGTCCGCTTCAAACGTTACTTCAAAAGACGTTCTTCTACACATTGCCGGACTTATCAAAGCAGACGGCGCACTATACAAAAGCATAGAATTCTCAGGAACTTACGTGGATGAGATTTCACTCGCCGACAGAATGGTTTTTGCTAATATGGCAGTAGAGATCGGTGCAAAGAACGGCTATATTGCTCCCGATGAAAAAGTTTTCAGTTTTCTTGAAAAGATCGGAGTTAAAAAAGATTCTTTCGACGCTGTCTATCCTGATCCGGATGCGGAGTACGCAGAAGTGATCGAAGTTGATGTTACACAGATCGAACCGGTTGTAGCTTGTCCTCATACAGTTGACAATGTTGAAAAAATATCTGAGCTTGGTGAAATTAAAGTTAACCAGGTAGTGATCGGAACATGCACCAACGGAAGGATCGAGGATTTTAGAGCCGCGGCTGAAGTTCTTAAAGGAAAAAAGATCGCAAAAGACACCAGACTTCTTATTCTTCCTGCCAGCTCTGAGATCTATATGCAGGCAATGGAAGAAGGACTTTTCA
>CAZTKP010000197.1:0-4740 GCA_964614215.1 uncultured Spirochaetales bacterium
GTAAACGACGTTCTTTCCGGAGACCCTATCATGTCAGGAGACCCTATCATGTCAGGCGATCCCATCATGATGGAAAACCTCAAACTGGCTCTTTACAACAACGATGAGCTCGTTCAGGAGTTCAGCGGTGAGACAGATCAGTTCGGAATGGCCTCAATTCCCGTTTCTGTCGATGCTGATCTCAACGGAACACTGAAACTTGTGCTTACTTCGACAACAACAATGGGAACAAGGAGTGTCGAAGCTGATGTCGTGTCGGAAAAACTTCAGAAAATTCTGCTTACTACCGACAAACCGATCTATCAGCCGGGACAGACAATTCACATCAGATCCCTTTCACTGAAAGTTCCTGAAAAGACCCCCATTGCAGAGAATGACGTTACTGTCACAATAACCGACCCCAAAGGAAATAAAGTTTACAAAAAGACAGGAAAGACTAGTAATTTCGGAGTGTTCGCAACTGACTTCACGCTCGCAAACCTTGTAAATATCGGAACATATACTATTAATGTTTCCGTAGGCGACGACCTGTCCCAGGAAAAATCCATTACAGTTGAAAACTACGTTCTTCCGAAGTTCGGGATCGAGATAGAGCCGGACAGAACTTTCTATATCCCCGGACAGGATATGAAGCTCGATATCAGTTCAAATTACTTTTACGGAAAACCTGTTTCCGGTGGAACTATTCACATAGAGTTCAAGAACTACGATGTCGATGAAAATATCTTTGCAACAGTTGACGGAACTTTAGACAGCAGCGGAGAATACTCTGCAAAAGTTACTCTTCCGGAATATTTTACAGGAAGTGAGCTTGATCAGGGCAACGCAAGAGTCACCATTGAAGTTACCGTTACAGATTCGGCAAACCACGTTCAGTCTATAACAAAAAAAGTGATCGTTGCTAAAGCTCCTGTTCTTGCGAAACTTGTTCCTGCCGCCGGAAAACTTATCCCCGCACTTGAGCAGGTTATGTACCTTATTCTTACCGATCCGACAGGCGCACCAGTTGAAGCCGATGCAAAGATCGTCTCAGGAGACAGCACCGCTGAAGTTACCACAGATAGCGGCGGGTTCGCTCAGTTCGATCTCACCATTGATCCTGAAACAGGACAGGTATCCATAGATGTGGCTGCCGGTGAAAGTGAATACAGTTTCACAGAGGATTTCGATACAGCTGAAGTTCCTGAATTCATTTTCATAACCACTGAAAATTCTATCTACAATGTCGGAGATACTCTGAAACTGGAACTTTTTACAGGTTACGATCCTTCAAAGCCGGCACCTTCCGCACTTCCTGACAGAGCCTATGTGGACATCATTCAGGGCGGACAGGTCAGATTGATGAAAACTGTTGAATTTACTGAAGGAAAAGGAACTCTCGATGTTGATCTTGATGAGACTCTCTACGGTCCTGTCGAGATCTATGCATACTATCTTACAGATGAGGGAAATATTATCCGTGCATCAAAGGTTGTCTACGTAAGGAAGTCTTCATCGCTAAGCATTGAGTTTACGACCGATAAGGAAGAGTACAGACCTCGTGAGGAAGCTCAGGTAACATTTAAGGTTAAAGATAATGACGGAGAACCTGTTGAGGCTGCACTCGGAGTCGCAATGGTCGATGAGGCCGTATTCCACGTCATGGATTTCAATCCCGGAATGGAACAGACCTACTTTAATATTGAAAATGAGGTCATGGAATCAACTTACGCGATCTACGGCATGAGCTACGAGGATATTCTTACCGATTCACAGGATGAGGAGCAGGAAGAAGAGACCGACCTTAAGGCAGATGCATATTTTGCCGATAACGGTTCGACGCTTGTTCACGGTGTTGCGAAGGAAGATTACTCGGAAACTGAAAGTGACTACATGTCAGCTTCGGCCGCAGCTGTTAAAACTGTCGTTGAAAAGATCTTTGAGCCGATAAAAGATTCGTCTACCTATGACTGTGCAGCGTTTGAGATGTCCGAAGATGAATTTAAAGAGATTCTGGAAAAAGACGAGAATACAGACCCATGGGACAATATTATGGCAGGAAAGTCCGGAGAAGCAAACTGGGAATATGCAGAAGTCATCATCACATCAGCAGGTCCTGATGAAACAGCGGGAACAAAGGACGATGTTGAGATCACTTTCAAGATCTGCGAAGTTGAGGACATGTGGGCCGAAGATGCTGAAGGCGGAAACGGAGATACTGGCGATCCTACAGATGATGGAAACACGGGATATTCCGGAGGCGGAGTAAAGGTAAGAGAATGGTTCCCTGAGACATTCTACTACAACCCTGAACTTCTCACAGATAAGAATGGGCAGGTCAAACTCGACCTTACTGTTCCGGATTCTATTACAACCTGGAGAGTCACCACACTTGCAAACTCCATGTCCGGCGATCTGGGAAGTTCCCTTGAAGGAATAAGGGTTTTTCAGGATTTCTTTGTTGACATCGATTTCCCTGTCTTCCTTACTCAGAACGACGAAGTGTCTGTCCCTGTCGGAATATACAACTATCTTGAAGGACCTCAGACCATTTCTCTCACTACTGACGATGAGGACTGGTTCGAGATGATAGGAAATACAACTATCACTGTGACCGTTCCGGGCAACTCTGTCTCGGCCGTCTACTTCCCGATAAAAGTTAAGAAGATCGGTGAGCACAGTCTTACGGTCTATGCCGATGGAAGTGTAATGTCCGATGCCGTAAAACGCTCAGTCACAGTTCTTCCTGACGGAATAAAAGAAGATGCATCAAGCAGTGCTCTTCTTAATGAAAATAAGACTATTGAATTGACTGTCCCTGAGAATGCTATCGCTGACAGTGCAGAACTTTTCGTCAAGATCTATCCGGGACTTATGTCTCAGAGCGTTGAAGGCCTTGATTCTGTGCTAAGTATGCCGAACGGATGCTTTGAGCAGACATCTTCTTCAACCTATCCCAACGTTCTTGTTCTGAGGTACATGATCGAAACGGATTCTCTTGTGCCCGAAATTGAACTTAAGGCAAGAGATTTCATTACTCAGGGTTATCAGAGACTTCTCACCTACGAAGTCGACGGCGGAGGTTTCGAATGGTTCGGCCAGGATCCTGCACACTTTGTTCTTACTTCTTACGGACTTCTTGAGTTCGTTGATATGAGCGAAGTACATGAAGTTGATCCTGCAATAATCACAAGAACAGCCGCCTGGATGGCCTCTCAGCAGGAAAGTGACGGTTCATTTAAACCATCAAGCGGCGGAATTGCTGAAGGAGCTATCAACAACTTTGAGAACTCAGTTCTCAGAACCACAGCTTACGGTGCATGGGCACTTGCCAGAGCACAGAAGGAGGATTCAGCAAGATCAAAAGCTGTTGCCTATCTTGAATCAAATGCTTCAAAAGCGCAAGACAACTATTCAATTGCAATGACTGCAATAGGAATACTTACAAACGAAGGAAGCACAAGTGTTGTTGATACTCTTATCGACAAACTTATAGATTCAAAGATCGAAGACGAAAAAGGTGCAGTTCACTGGTCACAGGATGAACAGACAGAGACATACAGTTCCGGAGCAAGCGCAGAGATCGAGACAACTTCTCTTATCGGACTTCTTCTCCTTGAAAGAGGCGGCCACGCAACTCTTGTTCAGCAGATCCTGTCATGGATAACTCAGCAGAAGGATTCCTTCGGTAACTGGCAGACAACTCAGGGAACTGTTCTTGCTCTGCGTTTCATGATCGAATCGTTAACGGCAGAGACAACTGACACTTCAGCAACAGTGGTTGTCAGCGCGAACGGCGGAACGGAAACGACCATCGAGATCACACCTGAAACTTCAGATGTCCTTAGACTTGTAGATCTCAAGAGTGACCTCATCTACGGAAAGAACACCATAGAAATTACATTCGAAGGCACCGGACAGATGATGTATCAGGCCGTTGCAACATGGTATGTACCGGGAGAAGCAGCTCAGTCTCAGGGTCCGCTTGAGATCGACGTTGCCTATGACAAGACGGAACTTAACGTCAATGATACAGTCGGAGTCACAGTAACAGTGAAGAACACTTCAACTGAAGGTGTCAGCGTCATTCTTGCGAGCATCGGTCTTCCTCCGGGATTCACACTTATTCCCGACCAGCTTAAGGATGCAGTTACGGACGGAACTTATCTCCAGAAGTATGAGACCACTCCGCGCCAGATAATTCTCTACATAAATCATATAGCTGCCGGTGACACAGCCACGTTTAACTACGAACTTCTTGCAGACTATCCGATGAACGGGTCTACGGGCGAATCATCTGTAAATCCGTACTATGATCCTCAGGATAAAGATCTTAACGAAGCTCAGACAATTACGGTCAACGAGTAGGGGTTGACCAATGTGTCAACCCTCATTTGGGCGGACACATGGGTCCGCCCCTACAGACGTAAAAATCCATTCACTGAAAATATATAAAAATTAAAATGTCTATGAAATTAAATAAGAAACTTAAAAGATCAGGGTTTAGTAACCTTTGTTAAATCCGCCCTTTGGACGTTCTTCACGTGGACGAGCCTGATTAACGATCACTGCTCTTCCCTGAATCTCAGCACCGTTAAGTGCGTCGATCGCTGCACGTGCTTCTTCTTCTTCCGGCATCTCTACGAAACCGAAACCCTTTGAACGACCTGTTTCACGGTCTTTAATAACTCTAGCTGATTCAACTGTACCATAAGCTTCAAAAGCTTCCCTAAGATCTTCGTCGCTAAGTCTGTAAGCAAC
>CAZTKP010000198.1:0-4732 GCA_964614215.1 uncultured Spirochaetales bacterium
ACTTCTTAAAGCCGGTGTTTTCGGACTCATTATAACCATGCTTGAAATGGGACCGCAGCAAATCGCAGGCATTGATCTTTACTACGTTATCGGATGGATCGGAGCTTTTACAGCTCTGATAGGTAACCTGATGGCGGCATTTGAGGAAGACGCAAAGAGACTTCTCGCCTACTCCAGTGTAGGACAGCTCGGTTACGTTGTGTTTGCTCTCGGAATGATGAATCATCTGGGATGGCTTACTGCTGTGGCCTTTGCTCTTAATCACTTTGTGTTTAAAGCTCTGCTCTTCCTTGCTGTCGGAGGAGTTGTCTCAAGAGTTAAGACCAGGAATATGTATGAAATGGGAGGTTTGATAAAGAACATGCCTTTCAGCTTCATTTCGGTGATGATAGGTATTATCGCACTTTCCGGAGTTCCGCCTTTAACAGGTTTCGCCGGAAAATGGCTCAGCTACAACGCTGTAGTTCTCAGCAGATGGTATCTTCCCGGTGCTGTTGTGGCTTTTGCGGGACTTGTGGCTTTCCTTTACTGTTTCAGACTTATACACACCATTTTTCTGGGTCAGATGAAGGACGAGCATAGAAAGGTCAGGGAAGCTCCTTTCTGGTATCTTGTTCCCCAGTATGTTCTTATCGGTGTTGTCATGTACTTCAGTATAATTCCTAATGCTGTGCTTAAACCTGTCGGTGACTTTCTTGTAAACTACTTTCCGGAGAACGCACTTCAATGGAACGGAAGTTTTGCAAAAAGCCCTCTCGGACACTGGGATGGCGGAATGATAATGTACGTAACAGGGGCGATCTTCGTCATAGTTTTTATCTGGCTTATCTCTGTAAACAGAAAAGCTGTTAAAGTTAAGCAGTTTAACATCGTTTTTGCAGCTGAAAGACCGGCGAGACCGGAACTTACGCATTTTGCCTACAACTTTTTCGCTCCGTACAAAAAAGCTCTCGGGTTTTTAGTAACTCCTATCGCTACTGCATTCTGGAACGGAGTTGCTGAATTCACACATTCAACAGGTGGATTTCTTATAAGACTCTTTTCAGGCACACCGCAGACCTACGCTGTTCATATTCTGCTCTTTTCCGCTGCCTGTTACCTTTTTATAATCGGAGGTTGATGATGAATTTTGAATGGATAAGAATTCTCTATGCCTTAGCGGCTCTTTTTATCATCGTTAATGTCGGACTGATAATTCAGGGTATTGTCCGCAAGATCGGTGCAAGACTTGGAAGAAGGTACGGGATCAGATGGTATCAGCCTTATATAGACATTGTTAAAAACTACAGCATCAGATCTTCTGTATCTCACGGAGTAATGTTCTACCTGGGACCTGTGTTCAGACTTTCAGGCGGTATCGGTATGTACCTTTTCATGCCTGTTATTTTCGGATCGCTCTACTTCCAGAACTTTTCTTTTTCCGGTGACCTTGTCCTCATTCTTTATTTCATGTTCTTCGGAACTCTGGGAATGGCACTTGGAGCCGGCGAAAGCGGACATCCCTACTCTGCTATCGGTGTTTCAAGAGGACTTGCCCAGATGACTGCTGCTGAAGTTCCGCTGATACTTGCGGTCATAGCTGTTGCCGCACAGTATCAGACGCTTTCAATTTCTGAGATCGTTGCAGCTCAGCAGGGCGGAATAATGAACTGGACGTTAATGACAAACCCCGTCGCATCAATAGCCGGACTGCTTGCAATACTCGGCTCAGCAATGCGCTCACCTTTCGATGTTGTACTTGCTCCCCAGGAAATACCTATCGGACCTCCGACTGAGTTCCATTCCAACTTTCTTGCACTTCTTCAGACAAACCGAGCCATCTTCCCTATGGCGAAAATGGTCCTTTTTGTAAATCTGTTCTTCGGAGGAGCAACTAACTGGCCTGTTATGATCCTGAAAATATTCCTGCTGTACATGTGGCCCGTCTTTATCGGTGTGGCTTTTCCGAGATTCAGAGTTGATCAGTCGATCAGATGGTTCTTTAAAGTGCCCGCTCTTATCGGCTTAATTGCAATTTTTATAGTGTGAGGTGGATATGAGTAACGACGATCTTAAAAAACGGACAGTAACAGGGCCTGACGGAGTTCAGTTCGAAGTTGATCCCATGAAGGATTACTTCTGCAGCGAAGCCCCTCATCCTGAGAATCCGTCAAATAAAGTTGTTGAAAAATTTCTTAATTGGGCGAGAGGAGAATCCATCTGGATACTCGGCTTCGGAACAGGCTGCGGAGCAATAGAAATGAGACCTCTCATGACTCCCCGATTCGATGCATACCGCTTCGGTATTCAGTGGAGACCAACTCCCAGACAGTCAAATCTTCTTATTGTAAGCGGATACCTTTCTGTAAAAACATTAAAGAGAGTTATCAGAAGTTACGAGCAGATGCAGAACCCTAAATACGTTCTTGCTTTGGGGAGCTGTACAATAAACGGCGGAATGTACTGGGACAGCTATAACACAATCAACAGACTCGATTATTACCTTCCTGTTGACGCATATATCGCAGGCTGCATGCCGAGACCCGAGGCACTCATCGCAGGTTTCGAGCAGCTTAAAAAACTTATCAAGGAAGGTAAAGGTGAAGGTGCCAATCAGTACGCTGAAAAGTTTGACTGGTACAAGCAGAATCAGAAAAAAGTAATTAAGGATTGGGATATGCCGGATTATAACTGGTAGGAGCTGACATGAATAATTTATTGAATGAATTAAAGAACTTATTTGAGATCGGCGAGCCGGAATTCAAGAAAGACGACCTTGTTTTTCTTACTGTCGAGAAGCACCATCTTGCCTCTGCACTTAAACATGCAAAAGACAATCACGGTTTTAGACATCTTGTACTGATGACGGCAGTCGACTGGCTTGAGGACGGATTTTTTCAGATCACCTATATCGTCAGGAACTACGAAACAAAAAAAGATATAGGTTTCAGGGTTTTTATTCCGAGGAACGATCCTGTTATGGAGTCGATCCACCATCTCTGGGAAACAGCGCCTACATATCAGCGTGAACTTAAGGAGATGTTCGGAATAGATTTTCCGGGAAGTCCGCGTGTTGATGAATCTTTCATTCTCGAAGGCTGGAACGATCTCCCGCCTTACAGAAGGGATTTTGACACAAAGAAATATTCGGAAGAGACCTACTTCCCCAGAGCTGGGCGTTCAACCAACGATCCTGAAGAATATATGAAAAGTAAATTATATCCACAAGAGGAAAAATAGATGTTTAAAGAAGACAGAAGTAAATTTCCCGAAAAACTTGCTGACGGCAGCTTTGACATTGATCTTAAAAGCCATAAGTTCAGCAAGATCTGGCAGGGACCTCAGCATCCCGGAATTACGGGGAACATGGCACTTGAACTGATCATTCAGGGCGACGAGGTCATGAAGTGCACTACTCATGTCGGTTATCTTCATCGCGGTTTTGAGAAGCTCATTGAAAGAAGAAAGTACATCCAGGGCTTTCCGATCGTATGCCGTATCTGTGTTCCTGAGCCTGATTTCAATGAATACTGTTTTGCTGCGGCCATTGAAGACCTTGCGGGTATTGAAATTCCCGAAAAAGCCGTATGGATAAGGACGTTAGTTCTTGAAATGGCTAGAACTGCCAGTTATCTCATGTGGTTAGGCGGTGCTGCAGGAAGCCTGGGAATGGGCATGATAGGACAGTGGACCAACTATCTCCGTGACTACATGCTTGACAGGTTTGAAGAGCTCAGCGGCGGAAGGATCTACCACATGTTCATTCTTCCCGGCGGTGTGCGTAACAATCTGCCTGCAGGATTTAAAAAGAGACTGCTTGATAATCTTGATGACATTGAAAAGGTTATGAAGGATGTTGACAAAGTCCTTTTTAATAACGCCGTCTTCAAGAAAAGAACTGTGGGGCTCGGCTATATTGATCCTGCATGGATAGAACCTTACGGAATTTCAGGACCTAATGCAAGAGCTGCGGGTGTTCCGCTTGATGTAAGAAAGGATGCGCCTTATCTCAAGTACAGTGAACTTGATTTTGAACCTGTAACAGGCAAGGATTCCGATGTCTACACAAGAGCTGATGTAAGACGAAGGGACCTTCTCGTTTCAATTGATCTTATCAGACAGATCCTTGACAAGATCCCCGAAAAGGGAGAGTTCATTGCCGAACTTCCAAACGTTGTTAACTGGGAAATTCCTAAGGGTGAAACTTACGTGAGATCAGAGTGTACACGCGGTGAATACGGTTACTATATGGTTTCTGACGGTTCCAAATATCCGAGACGCGTCAATGTACGCGGGCCGTCCTACACACATGCCGTTGCTCTGATGGAAAAGCTTGCTGTGGGTGTAAATATTGCTGATACAGCGGCGTTGATGGTCTCTTTACACACTTATCCGCCCGAAATCGAGAGGTAGCCATGAAATTAAAAGAAGTATTACTTCCATTGACAGTATGGAAAAACCTGATAAAGGAACCGATCACAGTTAAAGATCCGATCAACCGTGAAGCTGCGCCCAGATACAGAGGTTTTCACCGTAACAATCTTCAGGCCTGCATCGGCTGCGGAACATGTGAAGACATCTGCCAGAATGCGGCAATTGACATGGTTCCTGTTGAAGGAATAGAAACAAAGGAAGGCGACAGCGGACTGAGACCGAGAATTGACTACGGACGCTGCTGCTGGTGCGCCCTCTGCGTCGATATCTGTGCAACCGGATCACTTTGCATGTCAAACAAGTATCAATGGGTTGACAC
>CAZTKP010000199.1:0-4716 GCA_964614215.1 uncultured Spirochaetales bacterium
TCAATATATATCTATTCTTTTTTCCCGAAGACAGATACGGAATTTCGGCACAGGCTGAAAGTGCTATGGAACTTCTTGGAAAGGACTACTGCGGTAAGTTTAAAGAATGCAGACCCAATCTTCCGAAACATGTAGTTGCCAACTGTGAGCAGATGGGCACGGATATAGTTTCTTCCTACTACAGGAATGCAAAAAGTTGTGATATGAAAATGATAAAAGAATGTGGTGCCTGTCTTAAGACTTTAGAGTGTGACGACTTTCTTGATGTGGATGATTCAAATCTATCGAATTATTGTCATGAATGCATGAATATCTGTAAATTTCATGTAAAATAGTTACTTTTTCTTTCCGCCACTGTTGCCTCCACTGTTGCCTCCACTGTTTCCACCACTGTTTCCATTTCCGCTTGGTCCCGGTTTTGTCGGTTTAGAGTAATGGGAAAGATCGAATTTCTCATTCATACAAGTATACTGATAATCTTCGGGGATCTGTGATTTTACAATGGGTATCGCATATGCAAATCTTTTCATATGTTTGGGTCCACATTCTGGAATATGGTGGATCTTAAATTCAAAAAATTTACCGAAAGTTGTTCCGTTGCTTGTAAGAAAACCTGTTTTTTCTATCTGGTTGGGATAGTTGTTCTGACACTGTCCGTTGCTGTCGACATTTTCACAGTTTCCATTGCTTTTAGCGTCAGCGTCCATTCTGTATTCTATCATCCTTCTGGCAAGATTCCTAAGCAGAGGTGGAGCTTCGGCAAGGCGGGCCTTTTTTGTATAATCGGTATAGACGGTCAGAGCAACAGAAGCCAGAATATTAGCTATTGTCAGAGTAATGATCAGCTCCACCATTGTAAAACCTTTTGATCCTTTCATGACAGCTCCATTTTTTAATTAAAAGCCTAATATTTTACCATATCTGAGATTTGTGTCAAAAATGATGAGACAGGAATAAGGTTACATTTTAAAAACTGTTACGAGTTCGACACCCTGGCGTTTCAGAGTAAAGACTTTTTTCATATGTTTGTAGTTTCGCAGAAGAAACGGATAGTTCCTCCAGCGATACTCATGTGTGAGTACAAGATAGTCCGCCATTTCAGGTTTTGATGTGTCGTAATATGTTCTTGTAAGGTATTCTGCACGCTTTAATATTCCTGAAGATGGTCCGTACTCTTTTCCGTTTGGCTCAAAATGGACTTTACATCTTTTTTTCTTACATGCTTTATTGAAAAATTCGGTCAGTTCCCAGTAGTAAAGGTCGTAGTAATGTCGTTCGGTCTTAAGTTCCATCGCACCTTTAGTTCCGCCGGCAAATTCATTGAAGTAGCTCAGATGATCATGTTTAAGGTCTATCATTGAAAAGATTACAGGCAGAAAGAACAGAACCGCCGGTGCATATCTGTATTTTCCGGGAATAAAAGTCACATTTTTCAAAACGTTGAAAAGTCCAACTCCCGCTATAATTACAAGGAAAGGAAAGAAAGGCTGGAACAGTTTTACACCGCTGTAAAAAGGTGCGGGCATGAACATTAGAACCGCAATTGAGACAAATCCGCTCAACAGTACGAGCATCATTGCATGGAAGTTGTTCTTTTCCTTTTCCCACTTATACACAACAGGTGATGCAAAGGTGAAGAACAGGGTCATCACAGGTGTTGTAAGGAGCATCATCACCATCGGAGCATGCCACGCAGGTCTCGGTTCACTGAAAACACCGCCCAGGTAGTACATGAGAATTCCGTAGTGATTCGTATGGAACATTACGTATTCCCAGAATCTCTTAAAAGTATCATGCCAGAGCCACGGCCACATAATAAAGAAAACAGGTAGCGACAGGATAAGCATTGAAACGAACTGCGGAGCGAAAATAGTTTTCACAGGTTCTTTCAGCAGCACATCTCTTTTAATGAAAATATAATGAGCAAGGACTGGAACGACCATGAACGGAGCATTGAGCTTAGTTGAGATCGCAATTCCGAAAATTATCCCTGTAAGCCATCCCCATCTCTTTGATGACAGACTCCGCCAGTAACTGTAGACAAAAATGAATGACATCCCCGCAACAGCAAAGTCAAGTGTCGCGACCCGTGCATGAAAGAATGTTCTCGGTAGAAAAATAAAGAAAAGTGAAGAAAAAACGGCCGCATGAAAAGAGAACGCCCGGTAGACGAAACTGAAAATAAAAAGCAGCACAATGACAGCAAAGATGCTGATTCCAATTCTTAAACCCCTTATCTCGTCGAGCCACCCCAGTTTTTTATGAAAGACGATATATCCGCCTGCCATTAGAAGTTTAGCAAAGGGCGGATGTTCGTGATTTTCCGTCCAGTATCTTTTTATCGTTGAATCCTTATGACAGTTCTCGAAGATCTTACAATTTTCAAAGTAGGCGGCATATTTTTTTGCAGCGGTCATGTAGAATCTCGCATCATCCGTAATTGCCACTTTCTGAGACTGATAGACAAGAAGAAACAGATAGAACGCCGCCAGAATTAAAGCAACGGCAATATGTAGTTTCTTCTGTGTCAGCATCATTTGTTTATCTCATATCTCACATCAAAGAAAAAATGTCTTTTCCCTGAATCCTCTACCCAGATCTCAATCGTTAAAGGTGAAAGAGGGTCAAACTTCGGTATTCTTTTTTCCTGCCAGATACCGTCTTTGGAAAAAACTTCAAATCTGTTTTCTCCCTGAATTGCTGTTATTTTTACAGGTTTAGATCCACCTTTTTTGCCTGAGTTTGCAATGCCGAGTCCTATAAAAGCCTTAACCTCAGGTTTATCAATTGAAGGAATCTCGATCTTAATGGTTTTCTTCTCTGAAAGTGGGTGAGCGGAGATTGCGAGTTTTTTAAGTTCACCGAACTCACCGAGTCCTGTTTCTATTTTCTGCCAGCCGTTGGGTCCGGTTTTAAATCTTCCTCTGATAAACTTGCGTTCTTTTTCTGACGGGGGAACGGTTACAATGAACTTATCAATAAAAGAGGAAGCTCTCATTTCAACTATCTTTGATCCTTCCATCAGACATTTTTTAACTGAGTAACCGCTGTAGGAAAAAAGCTCCTGCGTTTCAAGTTTTTCGTGAAAGTCATCGCAATCCATTGACTGGAATCCTTCGAGAAGAATAAAATCAGTCGGTGAACCTGCATTGAGATAAGCTTCGCCTCCGGCAGGATAGATATTCAGTTCAGGATGTTCAAGGACCATGTGGTCAAGTAGCTGAGAAGAAAGAAGTATCGGCTCAAAACGGTGTCTTTTAAGTTCGGTAATAACTCTGTCAGGAGTTTTCGGGATCTCGTTCTTCTGCCAGAAAAAGAAATTGATCATTGCCCACAGAAAAACAAGAACTGAAAGTGAAAAGATCACGTTGTGCGTGGTCACAAGCTTTTTCAAAAGGTGAGTACCTCTGAGTTGCCCATGTATTTTCTGAGAACTTCAGGAACTCTCACAGTTCCGTCTTCGTTCTGATAGTTTTCAAGGATAGCGACAATAGTTCTGTCAATTGCTATGCCGGAACCGTTTAGGAGATGAACAAATTCAGGTTTTCCGCCGTCCTTTCTTTTGAATCTTATGTTCGCTCTTCTTGCCTGGAAGTCTCCGGTATTTGAACAGCTTGAGATCTCTCTGTACTGATCCTGTCCGGGAAGCCAGACTTCTATATCGTAGGTTTTTACAGCGTTAAATCCGAGGTCTCCGCTGCAAAGCTCGATTACACGGTAATGTAGTCCGAGACCCTGAAGCACCTGCTCAGCGTTTTTGAGAAGTTTTTCAAGTTCGTTCATTGATTCTTCAGGTTTAACGACCTTAACAAGCTCAACTTTATTGAACTGATGAAGTCTGATAATTCCCCTTGTGTCCTTGCCGTAGCTTCCCGCCTCTCTTCTGAAACATGGAGTGTAGGAAACATAATTCTTCGGGATATCATCTTCGTTCATCATCTCATCAGCATGCATATTTACAAGACTTACTTCTCCTGTCGGAATGAGGAAAAGATCGTCAGTAGTTTTATAAGCGTCATCCTCAAACTTCGGAAGCTGTCCGGAACCAGTCATGGTCTTTCTGCTTACAAGAACAGGAGGAACAATCTCTTCATAACCATTGTCGTTAGCTGTATCAAGCATGTAGTTCATCAATGCTCTTTCAAGTCTTGCGAGATCTTTTCTGTATGCTACGAAACGTGCTCCGCTAAGTTTAGTCCCGCGTTCTGAATCAATAGAATCTTTAGCAATATCAAAGTGTTCTACGGGTTTAAAGTCAAAAGCGGGTTTTTCACCATGTGTTGATATCTCAACATTTTCAGTTTCATCTTTTCCAACCGGAGCATTGTCAGCCATGAGGTTTGGAATTGAGAGAAGTTTAAGCTCAAGATCTTCCTCAACTTCTTTCACCATGGGAGCAAAACCTTTAACTTTTTCGCTCAGTTCCTTAAGCCTCGATTTTATTTCAGCTTTTTCCTCGTCAGTTCCGTTCTTCATAACAACGGGCATTTCCTTTGACATCTTGTTCTGCAAAGCGCGCGTGTTTTCTGACTGGACAACAAGTTCTTTTCTCTTCGCATCAAGTTCAATGATCTCATCAATGATACCTGTGTCTGAAAAATTCCGGTTTTTTAGGTTTGCAATAACTTTTTCTCTGTCTTCGAGTATGAGTTTTACGTTGAACATTTCGACTCCGGATAACCAGTTTATAAACCGCCCGGTATAATAAATTCCAGT
>CAZTKP010000200.1:0-4715 GCA_964614215.1 uncultured Spirochaetales bacterium
CAGCTATTCAATTGCCGGACTCAGCAAATATGCCATTGTCGATCAGAAGTTCGTTATGTATAAACAGGCTGAGCTTAACTATAAAAAGACGGTGCTCAATGCCTTTAGAGAAGTTGAAGATGCACTTCTGACCGTTGAAAATGCCGATATCCAGAAAGACAGTGCTCTCAAACGTCTTGAATCAATGCAGAATATTTATGACAATGCAAAAAGCCGCTATGAAAAAGGTGTCTATCCGTATTCAGGACTTCTTGAGCTTCAAAAGAACATTATTGCAATGAAAAAGCTAAACCTTACAATTAAAAAAGGTGCAGTTCTTTCAAGAGTTCAGCTTCACAGAGCTCTCGGCGGAAACTGGATAGAGAAAGAAGAAAAATAATAACTGGAGGGGAATATGGACAGCATTGAAAAAGTTTTAAAAGTTCTCAAAGACAACAGTGAACCAATGAAGGCGGGCGAGATCGCTGAAAAGGCGGGTTTAGACAAAAAAGACGTCGACAAAGCAATGAAACAGCTTAAAGCCGACGAAAAGATCATCAGCCCCAAAAGGTGCTTCTGGACAGCTAAATAGCTGAAAACATTAAATTAGTCCCTTGCCTTTAGGTAAGGGATTTAGGGAAAGGTCTGTTTTAGGACTGGGCAAAAATCGTAGGGGCGGACCAATGTGTCCGCCCGAATGTGGGTTGACACACGGGTCAACCCCTACGTCGATATTCAGGTGATTCACATCTTCCCGTTCCCGTGAAACGAATAATGATCGTTCTTTGTGAGGATGACATGGTCGACTATGTCGATTCCGAGTATTTCACTTGCTTTCATTAATTTACGGGTTATTTCAAAGTCATCAGCGGATGGCTGAATGTTTCCTGACGGGTGGTTGTGGGCAATTACGATGGATGCGGCTCTGTCGGTGAAGGCGGGTGCGAAGACCTCTCTGGGGTGAACGAGCGATCTGTTGAGCGTTCCGATGAAAACGACTCTTGTTCTTATCACGGTGTTCGCTCCGTCAAGGGTTACGGTGATAAAATGCTCCTGATTTTTTGATGCAAAATCCTTGAGCAGTTGTGCAATGTCTCGGGAGTGGGTAATGGTAACTTTGTCCGGCGTTTCATAATGCCTTCTTGCAAGTTCAAAAGCGGCGCACAGCTGACATGCTTTTGCGATGCCGATCCCTTCAATTTCTGAAAGTTTTTTGGGAGTCATATCTTTCGGCCCTTCTTCTTTGAGAAATCTTTCAATTGCTTTGGCGATCTTAAGTACAGGTGTTCCTTTGGATCCGCTTCCCAGGATCAGCGCGGCGAGTTCGTAGTTCTTTAGCGTAAGTGCCCCTTTTTTCAGCATTTTTTCTCTGGGTTTGTCATCTTTGTAAAGTTCGTTGATCTGTTTCATGGCCCTTAATTTAATGCAAATTATCAAAGTAGTTTTATCAAACTGACATTAGAGTATATAATTATCCGTTTTTTTTGCAATTTAATTAGGCGAGTATAAAATCCTTTGAATTTTGTTTTTTAGTTTTCTTAATATTATGGAGTGAATTTATGTCAGTTAGAGAAGAGTTCTTAAAGTGGAAGGAAGGTTCCTACGATAAGACAGTTTCACGTTTTCCTGAGAGAAAGAAAATGTTCAAGACTTCTTTTGATGAGGAAGTGAGACCTGTCTATTTTCCCGAAGATGCAGATGAAAAATACCTGGCACAAACTAATTTTCCCGGCAACTACCCGTTCACAAGAGGCGTTCAGCCCACAATGTACAGAGGAAGATTCTGGACAATGCGTCAGTATGCCGGTTTCGGAACTGCTGAAGAATCAAACAACAGATACAAATATTTGCTTAAGAACGGTCAGACTGGACTTTCAGTTGCATTTGACCTCCCGACACAGATCGGTTACGACTCAGATCACCCGATGAGCGACGGTGAAGTCGGAAAGGTCGGTGTTGCCATCGATTCTCTGAAGGATATGGAAATTCTCTTTGACGGAATTCCGTTAGGTGACGTTTCAACATCAATGACCATCAACTCAACTGCTTCAGTTCTCCTTGCAATGTATATCGCAGTTGCAGAAAAACAGGGATTTTCCGCAGATAAGCTTACAGGAACCATTCAGAATGATATTCTCAAGGAGTACATCGCAAGAGGAACATACAGATTCCCGCCCAAGCCTTCCATGAGGATCATAAACGATATTTTCGAATTCTGCTCACAGAACGTTCCTAAATGGAATACTATTTCCATTTCAGGTTACCATATCCGTGAAGCCGGTTCTAATGCTGTTCAGGAAGTTGCGTTCACACTTGCTGACGGAATCGCCTATGTTGATGCGGCTATAAAGTCAGGACTCGATGTTGATGTTTTCGCACCCAGACTTTCATTTTTCTTTAACGCTCACAACAACCTGCTTGAGGAAGTTGCAAAGTTCAGAGCTGCAAGAAAACTGTGGGCCGAGATAATGAAGGAGCGTTTCGGTGCAAAGAAAGATAAGTCAATGATGCTCCGTTTTCATACTCAGACAGCAGGATGTACGCTTACAGCTCAGCAGCCTGATAACAACATCGTGAGAGTTGCCATCCAGACACTCGCAGCGACTCTGGGCGGAACACAGTCTCTTCATACGAACAGCCGCGACGAGGCACTTGCACTTCCGACAGAGGACAGCGTAAGAATAGCTTTGAGAACTCAGCAGATCGTTGCTTACGAGAGTGGAATCGCCGATACTGCCGATCCGCTTGCAGGAAGTTACTACATCGAAGAACTTACGGACAGAATATACAGCGAAGCTAAGAAATATATCGCAAGAATTGATGATCTAGGCGGAATGGTCGAAGCTATCGAGAAAGGTTTTGTACAGCAGGAAATTCAGGACAGTGCATACAGCTATCAGCTTGAAGTTGAAAAAGGAGAGCAGGTCGTTGTCGGAGTTAACAAGTTCCAGGTCAAGGAAGATCCTCCATCAAACCTTCTTAAAGTTGACCGCTCGATCCAGGTCTCACAGATCGCTAAGATCCAGGATGTTAAGAGTTCAAGAGATAACGAACTTGTAAAAGCAAAGCTTGCAGAGATCAAAAAGACAGCTCAGACCAGTGACAATCTGATGCCGAAGATCCTTGACGCAGTTAAGGTTTATGCCACACTTGGCGAGATCACAGGCACGATGCAGGAAGTTTTCGGCGAACACAAAGAATCAGTTGTTCTTTAGGAGGATAAAATGGCAAAGATAAGAGTTTTAGTTGCAAAACCCGGCCTTGACGGTCACGATAGAGGCGCTAAGTTCGTTGCAAGAGCACTGAGAGATGCCGGAATGGAAGTAATTTATACCGGTCTCCGTCAGACTCCTGAGTCAATTGTAAATGCTGCAATTCAGGAAGATGTCGATGCAGTCGGACTTTCTATTTTAAGTGGAGCTCACAACACACTTCTTCCTAAAGTTGTTGAACTTTTAAGGGAAAAGGGTGCAGGAGATATTCTTGTTTTCGGTGGCGGAGTTATCCCTGAAAGCGATATTCCTTTTCTTAAGGAGAAGGGAGTTAAGGCTGTTTTCACACCGGGAACACCTTCAGAAGAGTTTATAAAATTTCTTGAAGAGAACGTGAAAAAGTAATGACACAACCTTCTCTTAAAAATCCCGACGGTTCAGTTAATCCCAGAGCCCTTGCTAAGCTAATTACAAAGATCGAGAATGACAGGTTCGGACAGGAAGATATCCTGAGCGGTCTTTACAAAGAAAATACCGAAACAAAAGTTATCGGTGTTACGGGACCTCCCGGAGCCGGTAAAAGTTCTCTGACAGATGTGATGATAGCTCACTACAGAAGTATGGGGAAAACTGTCGGCGTTGTTGCTGTCGATCCCAGTTCTCCTTTTTCAGGCGGTGCGATCTTAGGCGACAGGATAAGGATGAGCGATCATGCGACCGATCCCGGAGTGTTTATCAGGTCTATGGGCAGCAGGGGAAGTCTCGGCGGTTTAGCACCTGCAACAATTGATATTTTAAACCTTATGAAAAGCGTAGGGTTTGATGTTCTCATCGTTGAGACAGTCGGTGTCGGCCAGAGTGAAATAGACGTCATGAGCATTGCTGACACCGTGCTTTTAGTTCTTGTTCCCGGAATGGGTGATGATGTTCAGGCACTTAAGGCAGGGATCATGGAAATTGCGGATATCTTTGTTGTCAATAAGGCCGATAAGGATGGAAAGGAAAGACTGGTCGCCGAAATAAACATGATAGTTGAGCTTAACAGAAAGAAGCTTCTGTGGGTTCCGCCGCTTGTTGAAACAGTGGCAACTGAGAAAAAAGGCATCGAAAAACTGATGGATGAAATCGTCGTTAGAGAAAAGTGGCTGGAAAAAAACGGCATTGAAGTGAAAAAGGACAAAATCGTCAATCAGTTCAAGCACATGGCCGTAGACAGGATAGGTGCTAATATTCTTGCAATTTTAAAAGATGAAGGTATCTTCACCTCGTGGACAGACAATTTGGTCGCAGGAAGATCAAATCCTTATCTGGCGATGAAGGAACTTGACAGATATATGATAATTAAATGGGAGAAATAAATGACTAGAAAAATCAATCACATAGGGATAGCGGTATCAAGTCTTGAAAAGTACATTCCGTTCTATCGCGATATACTTGGACTTGAATTCGAAGGAACTGAAGTTGTGGAAGCTACTTGATGATAGAGTGTCTTTTTTTGATGAATCATACTTGGCAATATACAGG
>CAZTKP010000201.1:0-4653 GCA_964614215.1 uncultured Spirochaetales bacterium
TTTAAAAAGTTCCCACAAAAAGTATTAATCCTAAGAGCATTATAATTGCTGCTCCCGCAATGTTGAGGACTTTTTCCAGGATTTCACCGCTTTTAACAATATTTGAGCTCAGTTTTTTCCCCTGACGGTTAAGGAAGATGGCGGATAGTCCGGCGAGACTTATTGTTGTTCCCATTCCGAGTGCCATTGCAGCAGCAAGGATAATTCCAAAAAGATAGATTCCCAGAGTCATTGAAAAAACCAGTACGATGGTTGTGCCGGGGCAGGGGACCATGCCGACAGCGAGGGCAATTGAAAGCATGCTTCTGGTTTTCTGTCCTTTTTTATGGTGCTTGTGGTTTAGACTGCGGTATAGAAGAAATATTCCCACAGCAAAGATCACGAAGTAACTTATCTGCTGCATCGTGATATTAAGTTCATCAATGTTCTTCATAGATCCGCCTGAAAGAATGAAATAGAGGATGGTGACGGAGATGACGGCACTCAATGCATGGATAATACCTGTTGAAAATCCAAGAACTATTCCATTTAAATATTTAGATTCATTGGATAAAAAGTAGCTCGTTGCAAAGATCTTTCCATGTCCGGGACCTAGGGAGTGGATTATGCCGTAGATAAATGAAATTATCAGAGCAAAAAGAATTGTGCTGATCGAAGGGTTCTCTCTGGTCTCACGGATCATCTGAGACAGTTCGGAGTTAAGTTTTCTCTGAATTTTTACTATCTTTTCCATGAAAGGTATCTGTGTTGCCGGTTTGTTAACTGTCTGCTCTGTATTTTTCTTATTTGCCTTTTTATTTAAGAACGGATTCCCGCCTGCGGTAAGATCTAAAAGGATCGAGACAGTTATAATAAGGAGAATTAGCTTTTTCATTTCTTTTTAAACTTCACAACGATGTCTTTTGAAGGTCTCTGACCGTAGTAATCAGTTGCCTTTGCATAGTCGAGCATTTTAACGGAATGATTAACAGCCATGTGTGATTCAACCTCAGGTTTCTTAACATCAAAATCGATATAGAAGGTCTCGTCAAAGACCGAAAAGTTAAGAATAGTCTCTTTTTTCTGAACTTTCAGGTCCAGAGGCACAAAGAACCGGTAGATAAGTCTGTTGTTCTTTATTTTTGCTGTAAATCTGGAGACTTTTTTGATCACCTGAGCTTTTCCGTTGATCTTCATATCGATGAAATACTTACTTTCAGCAACGTAATCGAAGGCATTTTTCTTTACAACAGCCGTTTCCTTTGTATCAAACGACCCGCTTTTATCCTTGTCGTATTCATCGATTATTGTTGCACTGAACATATCATCGAAAGTCCACTGAACAAAGATCCCCTGAAGCTTTTCGCTGTTAAAGACAAAAGTCGTTTCAGAAGTAATGAACATGTGGGGATGGCAGTAAATAGAAAATGTAATGAGGAGCAGAAAGAGGAAGGTCAGTTTTTTCATAGTGATCTCTCTGTGTCAGTATTCATAAATTCCAATATCAAAATCATCTATATCCCGTTTCTTGCCTGAATAATCTCTAAAAGATTCAGGCGCATAGGTTCCATTGTCAACACATTGAGAAGAACCCGTAAGGTGCATGTCAAGATCCGCTGAAGTCGTTCCTGCAGGCCAGAACTGAACAGTATCACCACCTTGAGTGGGATTTGTTGTTTCAGGTGAGAAATTAACCCAGGACCCGCTTATAGAAGTGATAGTTCTAAGAACTCCGTCATTGTTGATCTCTACAAGGTATTCATCTGTAACTCCGGCAGGAATCCCGTAAAGGTAAAGACTTGAAGTTGTTCCGGAGTCATAAGTAACAGCAAAAAATTCAGGAGCGTTAACAAAGGCAGGGTCCGTTTCTATGAGCGAATCAGCAAGAGTTGCTTCGTCAATCCCTTTAATAGGATCAACGGCGTAGTTGTATTTACTGTGATTAAGATAAAAAACCGAGTTTCTGATATCAGCGTTGTTTGATGTGGAATTTATGTTAATTGCAACACCCTCATCGTTAAGCTGTGTAACGGAATTTAATAAAAAGTTGCAGTTATATATCTTTACGTTGCTGGAACTTAGATTATAAAAATAAATTGCTCCACCGTACAAACTACGGGATGACTGATTATTTATAAATGCAGTATTTACGATGACTGACGATTCAGGAGCACTGCCGTTTATATACATCGCCGCCCCATATTGAGCACGGTTATTCTCAAAAACACAGTTTGCAACCTTTGATCCTGTTAGCAGTGGTCCGGAAAATCCGCCGTTGTAGCCGTTTTTAATGACAAAGCCGTCTATTACAACGTTGTTTCCACCTTCCACATCAAAAATTGTGATGTCGTTTTTTTCACCATCAAGAATTGTGGGATTAGCAGAAGGATCTGTGCGTTCTCTGAGATATTTCTCAGTTCCTGCAAATCCGCCATATATATGAATATTATTGCTGAGATCTACCATAGAATCAAATCCGACAGCAGAGGCATGAGGACAGGTTCCGCCTTTTACAAAGATAACGCCACCATTGGTTTTTAATGGTAAAGTAGCTGCTCTGATATAATTTCGGGGAGAAGCCCACGATAGTCCGTCACCGTTTGAAGATGCTTCACAGTCAACATAATAATCAGCTTCAACAGATTCATGTTCGTATGCTCCCATATCACCGCTGTCACCTGAAGGCCGTATGTTTCCTTCAATGTCTTCAGTTATTGCTGAAGAAGGGTCGGCGCTGTCAATTGCGGGACTTGTCGGGTCAAGGTGAAGATCGCTCTCTTCATTTATGAACATTTCACTTCCGGGAGGTAGCGATTCAATATTTCCTGTTCCTGCGATGCCGCTTCCGAAAGAATAGGTGACATTGAGATCTGTTGAATCAACTTCGTTATTCCAGAAGATGGAGTTGCTGATGTTACCGCTAGTTCCAATAATTGCAGGGTCGGTGTTGTTTGCAATTGTTGAATGATCGATGTTCAGTTGTTCAAAACCACCGCTGACCGCTCCTCCGAGTGTGCCTGCTGAATTGTTGTAAATAATTGAATTGACTACAAATAATTGTGTCTCAAGTGTGTGCGCATGGAGGTCTGTCAGCACTATTGCACCACCGTGTGCAGTTGCCGAGTTATCTTTAAGCAGACATTTATTGAGGTTGGAGCGTGATGATGTTTCAGCTATTGCTCCGCCAATATTAGATGAGTTGCCGGAGAATTCTGATTCCAGGTAGGTGATGTGACCGGCGTTTTCACTGAGTACCGCTCCTCCGTACTGACCGGAACTGTTGTTTAAAAACTGACAGTTATAGAAATAGACCGGTTCGTAGAAAAAGCCTTCATTATAAACTGCTCCGCCGCCATATTCAGCAAAGTTATCAATAAATATGGTGTTAGAAACAAAGTGATCTGAAAAATCAGCAAAGGCTGCCTTATTATACATTCCGCCACCTCTTTTTTGTTCAATACTTGCCCCCGCAGCATTTCCGCCGGTAACAATGAACCCGTCAAGAGCCGCTTTGTTCATTGCTCCGATTACTACGTGGTAACTTGCATTTTCACCGTCAAGAACAGAGTGAACTATCGGATCTTCCGGACGATATCTGTACGATTCATTTGAATGGTCATAGGTCTCGTATCCTTCAAATCCACCGATGATCTTAACTCCGTCTTTCATTGTGACAACGGGTGAACCGTCCATAAGAGGGTTGGTGTATGTTCCCTGTTTAACCCAGATCTCACATCCGCTCCATGCTTTGTCTACTGCTTCCTGAATAGTTCCGAATGCATCACCCCAGGTACGTCCTTCAGTCCCTGTACCTTCAGGATCTACAAAAAAGATGCACTTTCTGACATTAATAAATGAGTAGTCATTTCTCTTGGTGCCAAATCCGTCTTCAACAAAAAAAGTGACAGGGCATCCTCCTGAACCGCATTCATTTTCTGAATGACCGTCTATCTCAACGGTGCATATTACTGAGCCTTCTCCTTCACCGGTAACATTTACAGATGATTGAGCGACGTCATTTACAACACCGCATTTCAGATATCCCGGATCGCCATCGGTACTGTTTGGAAGATCTGAGTCAGTTGCCGAATATGTGAACTCAAAATGTTCATTGGTCATAAGATAATACATGTTTTCGGGCTCAGTTGTGAATTCCGGATAGTAGTTATATTCATCTATGGTTATCTCAACGGTTTGTGTTACCTCTTCCCCATATCCGTCGGTAACTTTTACTGTGTATGAACATGTTGTGTTTCCGCTTGCCTCATCCGGAGTTCCGGAACCGCTGCATCCTGTGTTGAAACTAATCCAGTCTCCGCAGGTGTTATCAAGAATTTCACAGCTGAAAAAGCCCGGATCAGTTGCAATCTGATCAGGTCTGTCAACATCCGACATGCTGACAAAACAGTTGAACGCGGCTTCTTCTGATGCTGTAGTTTCTCCCGGTGTTGAGCAGTCGCCGCTGAGCGTAAGTTCCGGCGGATTATTGACCTCAAGGACTGTAACACTGTCCTGAGCAGTGACAGTTCCGACAAGAACTGCCGCAGTACAGGTTTCAGGGCCGTCAAATTCATCGAATGTCCGTTTGTATTTCCACTGTCCTTCTTCTTCTACTACTGAACCGTAACAGCTTTCATCAACTGTAGAGACTGCCGGAGTTCCGCCGTTTGGAGT
>CAZTKP010000202.1:0-4596 GCA_964614215.1 uncultured Spirochaetales bacterium
TCAGCTCTTTCCTTAACCTGCTCTATAGAATCAAGTTTAAATACCTTAGCTCCTGAGAGTGAGTCCTGTGATTCCGGAAGATTATCCTCAAGAAACTCAAAACTGTCCTTCATCTGCTTTTGGACTCTTGTAAGATACTCCTGGGCAGGAACAGCGGTAAAAAGCTTTGTCGTGGGTTTTTCCTCGACCATAACCGCACCCTTTTTCTTCAATATATCCAAAGCCTTATATATATTTGATGATCCTTCTCCTGTTATCTGGGCTATACCGTAACCGGAAAGCGGCGACTTATTTAAAAGAGTAAGATAAACTTCCGATTCGAGTCTGTTAAAACCTATTTCCTGCAACTTCTCAACAACCTTGTCTCTACTTTTCATACACACCTCCATAAAAACATCGCCCGTATATAATGATAAAATATCATAATAATCAAGGTTTTTACAAAAGAAGATTTGTATGTGCTTTTAAAAATTAAGAAATTTTAGCCGAGAACTTTCTCTATCTTTGCAAGTCCGGCATCTATCTCTTCCGGCTTTACATCAAGGAAGGGTCTGAAACGAACCGAAACATCTCCGCATGGAAGAACAATGAGGTTTTCCTTTGTCATACAGTCACTGAGAAACTTACTTCTAGCCTGACCATCCTTCATATCAAATGCAACGAAAAGGCCCTTTCCCCTTACATTTGAGATCTTACCGGTCTTCTCAGCTATTTTCTGAAGTCCGTCAACGAGCTTTTTTCCCATTTTCTGTGCATTCTCAACGAGATTCTCTTCCCTGATGATCTCAAGGTAACGTGTGATCCTCTTCATATCAACGATGTTTCCGCCCCAGGTTGAGTTAATTCTGCTTGATTCGTCGAAACAGTTTTTATCGACATCAAGAACTCTGTCGTTAACCATGATGCCGCAGATCTGGAACTTCTTACCGAAGCAGATAATATCCGGAGCGACACCGTGGTGCTCGTAAGCCCACATTTTTCCTGTAATTCCACCGCCGCTCTGCACTTCGTCATAGATAAGAAGGAACTCATACTTGTCAGCCAGCCTTCTAAGCTCTTCCATATATTCCTTTCTGAAATGATTGTCTCCACCTTCACCCTGAATAGGCTCAATGATAAGTCCGGCAATGTCATCACCGTACTTTTCACATGCTTCGACTATCTGAGCTATCGATCTTTTCTCAGCTTCAATAGTTTTTTCAAGGTTTTCACCCTCGAGCGGGAAAATAGCCTTCGGATTTTCAACTCTCGGCCAGTCAAAAAGCGGGAAATACATGTATTTTCTCGGGTCGGCTGTATTTGTAAGAGAAAGGGTATATCCTGTTCTACCATGAAAAGCCTGCTTGTAGTGGATGATCTTTGAGCCTTTCTCCTCTTTAATTCCCTTTGCGAAATTCTTTCTGACCTTCCAGTCAAAAGCTGTTTTCAGTGCATTCTCAACTGCAAGTCCGCCGCCTGAAACAAAGAACATCTTTTTCATTTCCTTAGGCATAGCGACTTCCGCCATTGTTTTAACGAACTCTGCCATTGTCGTTGTATAGAAATCACTGTTTGAGATCTTGTGCAGTGCAACTTCGCCTATCTCTTTTACAAAATCATCGTTGCTGATCTTAGGGTGATTAAACCCGAGCGGCATAGATGCGAAAAATGAAAAGAAATCAAGATACTCCTTTCCGCTCTTTGAATCATGCATATAGCTTCCATGACTTTTCTGAGCGTCAACAACCATGTTGTATCCGTCACATAAAATGTACTTTCCAAGAATTTCGTGTACTTCGTTAGCCTTCACTTTGGTCATCATAAACCTCCTCATTAACATTTTCAGAAATTATTATCTGCAATCTATCTGCAATATCTTTTCTTGATTCACCTTTATTGAGCGAAACCGGCTCAAGTATCTTCATCTTCACCGTTCCCGGATTCACTGTCAGTTTGCCGGTCTTCATTATTTTATCGACACCCGTAATTGCCACGGGAAGTATCTTCTCACCTGTATCAAAGGCTAAAGAAAACGCACCTGATTTGAATTTACCCACACTTCCATCTCTGGTTCTGGTACCTTCAGGAAAGACAAGATAGCTGTAATATTTCATCTGGTCAGCGGCTTTCTTAAGGTCTTTCACCGCCTGTCTTTTATTATTTCTGTCAACGAATGTAAAATCATAAAGAAGCATCATCTGTCCGAAGTATGGAATTCTCGACAGCTCCTTCTTTGCAAATATCCTCAAGTTTAACGGCAGGTTGGCACCGATTACAGGAATATCGAAAACACTCTGATGATTACTCACAACGAGGTACTTTTCATTTTCATCCACATTTTCAAGTCCTTCAACAATGACTTTTACTCCGCAGAGCTTCAAAACCACCACAAAAAGGTTTCTTACAAGGTACTTACCAATCTTTTTATCGGTCATGAGATAGACCGGATAGAGCAGCAACGCCCATGTCATGTAGACAATTAGAAATAATAATCCCGCTGTATATCTGATCAATTCGTTTTACCTTCATCTTTTTTTGCGGCTTTTTCTTTTTTCTTTTCTTCTTTTCTTGCTTCTGCGCGCTTTTTTTCCTGTTCCTGAATTTCAGTCGGTGTCATAAAAGGCTCTTTCTTCCGTCCTATCATTATGTCACCTTTACCGATAAGCCTGTTCACTGCATCGAATCTTATATCAAGGCCCGTCATAAGTGACTGGAAGGAATCATCTTTAAGAACATCTATGAGGCTTCCGATGTCTTTCTTTTCAGACTTCTCAAAGGATTCTGCAATAATATTAAGAGTTTCCGCCAACAGTTTTTCGATATAGTAAGGATCTCTTTCTTTGTCCACTTTAAATTTCTCACTCATGTCGACATAGAGCTTATTCTGAGGAGAAAAATCGTTCTTGGAAGCAAAGACAACCATTCCGTCAACAAGTCTTCCCAGTCTGTCTATAACTTTCTGGTTTTCAACGAGTTCTGAAGGAGAAAGAACTGTAAGTTTCTGAAAATGCCAGTCATAACCGTCATTTCTGACGTCCTGCTCCTTAAGTTTCACACTTTTTTTGAGGTATTTCTGATAGAAATCGAACTCAACATTCTGATAAGGGAAAGCCGGAATGAAAAGAGGGATCTCAGACGTAGGAGTAAGAACGACAAGAGTATCAAAATCACACTTGCCCGGGATCTTTTTCATAAACCTTTCAATGGCACGCTTCATCAAAGTATCGGTTGAATAACTATCCTTGTTCTTCCACTTAAAGATCCTGACCGCCTCATCAACATCGTCCGGTTTTCCTACAACTTCCTCAATGGCGTTAAAATAGTAGGAACTGTCAGAAGGAAGCGGTATCAGACCTGAGATCTGTCCGCCCTGGCTCTCAATTGTCTTCCAGTAGATGTCTCTGAGCTTTCTACCTTCGACATCATCAATGTAGATGAGACCGAAAGTCTTCTTCTCTTTTTCCTTCATCGTATATTTCACGAGGTTCTGAGCCTCAATATCTTTCGTCAGCTTGACATTGAAAAGCAGACCTTTGTAGTCACTCACATAGGAGTTGTAGGTAAAGACCGGAATTGAATGTTTTTCAGACTGGACGATAAAATCCTCCGCATACACATCCGTAAAGAAAGGTCCGGCAACAGCAAAACATTTTTTCTCTTTTGCGCTCTCAAAAAGCTTTTCAATGCTTTCCGGCTCGGAATACTCAATATAGGAGATCTTAAACTCCTTTTTTCCCTTGTATTTGAGAAAGAACCAGTTGGTAAAATCCTTGATGACCTCGTTGAACTTTATCCACTTTTCGTCTTGAGAAAGAGCAACGCAGAGTGAATTCCAGTCAGGTTCATAACCTCTGTCAAAGTCTGCTTCCTTCTGAGGTTCTTCATCTTCTTTTTCTATTTCGATAATTTCCTCTTCGGCTTTTTCCTTTACTTCCTTTGTCTCACCTTCCTGCTCAACCTTTCCTTCTTCCTGATCGAGTATGCTATCGAAATCCTTTCTCTTTTTGGGATTTTTCTTAGACCATTCATTAAGTTCGGTGGCTACAACCAGTCTTTTTTCATTATTAAGTCTTGAATACCACAGAGCCGCCTTGTCAATCCTTCCCGAGTACAGATAGGAAAGAAAAACTATCTTGGAAGCTTCGATCTTTTCCGATTTTTCAAGATCAAGATAGATTTTGAGCACCCATTTAAGAGCCTTGTCCCATTTTTCAATTCTTAGTGCCGCATTTCCGGCAGTCAGATGAACTTTGCTCTTAAACTGTTTGCTGTTTTTCAGAAGCTCTAAAACATTAAGGGCCTTTTTATATTTACCCTGAATGTAAAGTGAATTTGCAAGTTTAAAACGGATGAAATCCTTCTGCCATTTTGCCCACGGCTTAACAAGAAGGTCTCTTGAAAAGTCTTCTATTCCGGTCACATTCTGAGCTTTTTCAAGCCCCGCATACCTAGCTTCCACCTCTTCCCAGGTGATACCCTTGTCCTCAACCGGACGTGTCACGTAGGAACATGAAGAGAAAAGACCTGAAACAACCACTGTAAGCAAGATTAAGAACAGAAAACGGATTTTCATCTGGCACCTCACAATCATTTTCGGGATATACTATCAAAAGAAGA
>CAZTKP010000203.1:0-4584 GCA_964614215.1 uncultured Spirochaetales bacterium
TTTATTTTTTTTATTACAAGTTTCTTGACATAGGTTATTTTTTTTAAAAGAATACCGGTGGTACAGGACCACCCGTTTGCTGACCGTTTTCTACCCGGACCGGCCAGTATTTTAAAAAATAAAGACCATGTTGAATACTAAAAAGGAGGTGCTATGAAAGCTGTTACCGAGATCATCGGCAAAATGAACAAGGACGCGAGCTACATCATTAGAGCTCTTCAGGCAGTCCAGGCGGAAGAAGGCTACGTTTCTGACGAAGCCATCTCTGCAATTGCCGCACATTTTGATGTTTCTGAAGCTGAAATTGAAGGCGTATTAAGTTTCTACGCCCAGTTCAAAAGAACAAAACCGGGCAAGTATGTCATCGCAGTCTGTGACGGAACTGCATGCCACATCAAGGGATCCAACCTTATCGAGAACTGGATCACTGACGAACTCAAGATCAAGGACGGAGAAACTGACGAGACAGGAACTTTTTCACTTGAACTTGTAGCATGTCTGGGCTGCTGCAGCCTTGCACCTGTTATCTCGATCAACGGAAAGGTGTACGGAAAACTCGACAGAAAGGAACTCATTAAAATTCTTAAGAAATATCAGAAAGGAGAAGTGTAATGATAAACCGCATTAAGATCGGTGCAGGCAGTTGCGGACTCGCAGCCGGTGCAGACGAGATCATTGAACTTTTCAAAAGTATTGCCCCTGATCAGGAACTAGTTGAAGTTGGCTGTATCGGACACTGCTATGCCGAACCGCTTGTTGAAGTTGAAACTGACCGTGGGTCAATCTTCTACGGAAACATCGAGCCAAAGGAAGAGAACATCAAGAACATCCTTGAACTTGGCGAAAAAGGCCGTTTTATTCCTGACGATGCAAGAACTTCAAAAGAACTTCTTAAAGTGACAAAACTTGCAGGAAAAATAGACTTTGTAAGCATTGATGAATACGAAGCCAACGGTGGATATACTGCACTTAAAAAGGCTTTTGAAAGCTCAAGCGCACAGGTAGTTGAAGAGGTTAAGAAGAGCGGGCTTAGAGGCCGTGGCGGCGGCGGATTCCCTACAGGACTCAAATGGAGTTTTCTCGCAGCTCAGAACAGTGCCGATAAATACCTGATCTGTAACGCTGACGAAGGTGATCCAGGAGCTTTCATGGATAGATCGATGATGGAATCAGTTCCTCATCAGGTTCTTGAAGGAATGCTCATTGGTGCCTATGCAACTGGTGCAACTGAAATTTTTATCTACTGTCGTGCTGAATACCCACTTGCAATTAAAAACCTCACAATTGCTGCAAAACAGATAGCTGAAAAAGGTTATGATATAGTTGACGGTAAAAAGATAAACATAATTATAAAAGAAGGTGCCGGTGCTTTTGTATGCGGAGAAGAAACCGCAATGATCAACTCTCTTGAAGGAAAGAGAGGAACACCCAGATTCCGTCCTCCGTTCCCGACAGACAGCGGATTCAAAGGAAAACCCAGCCTTATCAACAACGTTGAGACTTTCGCAAACATCCCCATCATTATAAGGGAAGGCGGCGAAGTTTACGCGCGTACCGGAACAGAAGGCAGTAAAGGAACAAAACTTTTTGCTCTCGCCGGCGATATTAAAAACCCCGGACTCGTTGAAGTGCCAATGGGTATAACCATCGGTGAGATCGTTTATGATATCGGTGGAGCTGAAAAAGGCAGTGTTAAAGCTGTTCAGATCGGTGGTCCGAGCGGCGGATGTATCCCCGCTGACAAGTTCGATATATCAATTGATTACGATTCACTTAAATCTCTCGGTGCAATAATGGGATCAGGCGGTCTTATTGTTATCGGGAACAACAGATGCATGGTCGAGACAGCAAGATATTTCCTTGATTTCACAGCTAAGGAAAGCTGCGGCAAATGCACTTTCTGTCGTGTAGGAACAAAGAGAATGCTTGAAACTCTTGAAAAGATAACTCAGGGCAAAGGTAAAAAAGAGGATATCACATTCCTCGAAGAGATCGGACCTAAGATCATTAAAGGCTCACTCTGTGCACTTGGCGGATCCGCCCCCAATCCGGTGATCTCAACACTGAGATTTTTCAAGAATGAGTATGAAGAACACGTGCTTGAAGGATCATGTCAGGCTCTTCAGTGTAACGCACTTGTCGGAATCGACATCAACAAGGATAAATGTATTAAATGTAAACTCTGTATAAAGAACTGTCCGGTAAATGCTATCAGCGATGACTTTGATGTTAACAACGACATCTGTACACGTTGTAACAGTTGTATTGAGGTATGTCCTAAAGACGCTGTGGTCAGAATTCCGTTAGGAGGTGCAAAATGAGTACAGTAAAAATGAAAATAGATGGAATCGAAGTTACGGCTGAAAAAGGTACAACTATACTTGATGCGGCCCGCTCGATCGGAAAAGAGATCCCTACTCTCTGCTTTAACGATAAAGTGTCACATAACACAAGCTGTTTCGTCTGTGTCGTAAAAGATGCAAAGACAGGGAAGTTCCTTCCAAGCTGCGCAGCAAGAGTCGCTGAAGGACTAGAGATCGATGTTGAGACAGATGAAGTTCTGGACATGAGAAAGACCTGTCTCAACCTTCTTCTTTCGGAACACAGCGGTGACTGTGAAGCTCCGTGTACAATTGCCTGTCCTGCTCACGCACAGGTTGAAGAGTACGTAAGACTTGGGAAACAGGGGAAACATCTTGAAGGACTTAAAGTCATCAAAGAGAGAATTCCTCTTCCTATAAGCATAGGTAGAGTCTGCCCGAGGTTCTGCGAAAAAGACTGCAGAAGAAATGTCGAGGACAAGCCTGTTGCTATCAACGAATTTAAAAGAACAGCAGCAGACCTTCACTACGGGTCATACATGGAAGAGATGAAACCTCTCAACGGAAAGAAAGTGGCTATCGTGGGTGCAGGCCCTGCAGGACTTTCAACAGCTTACTTTCTGAGACTTGAAGGTGTTGAATCTGATGTGTTCGATATGAATCCTAAAGCAGGCGGAATGATCAGATACGGTATTCCGGAATACAGACTTCCCAAGAAAACTCTGGATTTCGAGCTTGACCATTTTAATAAGATGGGAAATATCAACTTCTTCTTCAACAAGAAGCTCGGAAAGGATATTCAGCTTGATGAACTTCAGGCAAAATACGATGCCGTTGCTATCTGCATCGGAAGCTGGAAGAGCTCAAGTGCAAGGATCGAAGGCGAAGAACATGCCGCAGGCGGAATCCAGTGGCTTGAAGACATAGCAAAGAATGACTGGTCCGGCGAAAATCCTGGAAAAGTTATTGTTATCGGTGGTGGAAACACAGCTATGGACTGTCTGAGAACTTCCGTAAGACTTGGCAGTGATGATGTAAACTGTTTTTACAGAAGAACGGAAGCTGAAATGCCTGCTGAAGATATTGAGATCCACGAAGCAAAGGAAGAAGGCGTAAACTTTCATTTCCTCGTTGCTCCTGTAAGTCTCAGAAAGGAAAACGGCAAGAGCATTCTTAAGTGCCAGAAGATGGAACTTGGTGCTCCTGATGCTTCAGGAAGAAGACGCCCCGTTCCTATCGAAGGAAGTGAGTTCGAAGCGGAAGCAGATCTTGTTATCGGAGCTATCGGACAGAAAACAGATGCTCCTGAAGGTGTTCCGACGAACAGATGGGGAGATGTCGCAGTTGATGAAAAGAACTGCTTCGTAACCGACAAGGTTTTCGCAGCAGGTGACTGTGTTTCAGGGCCGGCTACAGTTGTTGAGGCCGTCGCAGGTGCAAGAAGAACAGCACTATCGATCCTCAGCTTTTTCAAAGGCGAGAAATTTGAGGAGCCGAGACTTATCAACGTTTCAAGAGGACATTGGAACCATCTTAAGAAAGATGACCTTGTCTTCGTTGGAAAACCTGAGAGATATGAGAGACGTGAACTTAAACTCATTCCTATTGAAGAAAGGAAGACAACATTCAAGGAAGTATCCTACAGTTTTACAGAAGAGGAACTGGCAGAAGAAGGAAAGAGATGCTACGAATGCTCATGTACAGACAAGCACGAATGTAAGCTCAAGGAATACAGCGAAATGTTCGGCGCATCAACAGATGCTATCGTCGGCGAGAAGCTTCCTGTCAAATACGATGCAAGGCATCCTGAGATCATTATGGATCCGGGCAAATGTATCAAGTGCGGTATCTGTGTGAAACTGAGCAAGGAAGTTGTCAACAACCAGATCCTCACCTTCCTCAACCGTGGATTCTCAACAAGGATCGGAACTGGTCTCGGTAAGCCGATGACTGCACCAATCGATGAGCTTAAACTCTATGTTGAGAACTGTCCTGTCGGCGCTCTCGGAATAAAAGAAAAGCAGCAATAATTCCGTCATAAACTTCTTATTTTTCATTCTATATTTTTTTTTGTTTTTTCCTCCTTGTTTTTTCTTGACATAAGACTCATTTTGTAAAACTATGGACCTGTATGGTGTATTTTTACCCGTTTGTCGGGGATTTTCTAACCGGCATATGGGAACGTCATTTATAATTGTTTATTTTCATTTTATGGAGAAAGGAATGAGCTACTTAAAAGAACTTATTGCAAAGACCGAGGCAA
>CAZTKP010000204.1:0-4548 GCA_964614215.1 uncultured Spirochaetales bacterium
TGATAGAAAAACCCCACACCGAGCTCAAGCATCGCCTTTTCAGGCTCTCCGAACCAGCCACTTGAATCTTTTGAATCCTTTGATCCCTTATCTTTTTTTTCCTCTGCAATAAGCGTAAAGGCAAGAAGCAGGATGATAAGAAATGAAACAAATTTCTTTTTCATTGTTCTCTCCGAACTATTGATCTAAAACATCTTTCAAATACTTTCCGGTAAGTGACTTTTTGTCTTTTGCGACCTGTTCGGGAGTGCCTTTGGAAACGATCTTTCCGCCTTCATCTCCACCGTGAGGTCCCATATCGACAATGTAGTCTGCAGACTTGATTATATCAGGATTATGTTCAATTACAACAACAGTGGAACCTTTTTCGACAAGCCGGTTAAGTATCTGTATTAACTTGCGAATATCGTCAAAATGAAGTCCTGTTGTCGGTTCATCAAGAATGTATAGCGAACCTGCAGAGCGTTTTTTTGAAAGCTCTTTTGAAAGCTTAATTCTCTGTGCTTCACCACCTGAAAGAGTGTGAGCGGGCTGGCCGAGTTTGATGTAGCCCAGACCTATGTTCTCAAGGAGGTCAAGTTTCCTTTTTATTGCAGGAAACGGACTGAAAAGTTTAACTGCCTGGCTTACTTCCATTTCAAGAACGTCATAGATACTGTAGCCTTTAAATTTTACCTCAAGAGTTTCCTCGTTGAATCGTTTCCCGCCGCAGTCAGGACATTTGACGTAGGTGTCAGGCATAAAGTTCATTTCAATTCTGATAATTCCCGCACCCTGACATGTTTCGCAGCGCCCGCCTTTAACGTTGAAAGAAAATCTGCCCGGTTTGTATCCTCTGGCCTTCGATTCAGGCATTGCAGTGAAAAGTTCTCTAATCGGTCCGAATGCTCCGGTGTAAGTTGCAGGATTTGATCTGGGAGTCTTTCCGATAGGGGACTGATCGATCTCGATAAGATCTTCAAGCACACCCTTTATCTCAATGCTTTTATATTCAGCTTTCTGTTTCTTGATAGCGGGAATTAGAGTCTCCATGATTAGCGAGCTTTTGCCGCTTCCGCTGACACCTGTGATGGCGCAGAAAACACCAAGCGGTATCTTTGCCGTGATGTTTCTCAGGTTGTTTATCGAAGCACCTTTGAGTGTTATCCATCCTACAGGCTCTCTTCTTGTTGAAGGGTAGAATATCTTTCTTTTTCCTGTGAGATAATCTCCGGTAAGAGACCTTTTTACTTTTTTTATACCTTCCGCATTTCCCGCATAGAGAAGTTCACCGCCTTTTTCTCCTGCTCCGGGGCCGAGATCAATAAGAAAGTCTGCACTTTCTATCATATCCCTGTCATGTTCCACGACAATGACGTTGTTTCCCTGATCTCGGAGATTATTTAATATTTTTATAAGTTTATCTGTGTCATCCGAGTGAAGTCCTATACTTGGTTCATCAAGAACGTAGGTGACGCCTGTAAGAGCTGAACCGATCTGGGTTGCAAGATGAATTCTCTGAGCTTCACCACCGGAAAGTGTGCCTGTTTTTCTGTTTAGAGTGAGGTATCCAAGGCCGACCTTAAAAAGAAATGAAAGTCTTAAATGTATTTCCTTAACGAGTTTTTCCGCAATTTCCCACTGGAAGTCGTTAAGGTTGAGCTGTTTACGACCGTCAAACTGGCTGTAAAGAGCTTTTACGGGTATTTCTCCGAGTTCGTGAATGTTCTTTCCTGCTATTTTTACAGAAAGAGCTTTTTTATTGAGTCTTGCGCCGTTACATGTTGTACATACACCCTCGATGAGATATTTTGAAAGTTCATTTCTGATAAGATCCGACTCTGTATCCTTGTAACGTCTTTCAAGCATTGGAATTATGCCTTCGAACTGTTTTTTGAACTTGTGACGCATATTTGTTGCCTTCACGCTGAAATTTATCTCCTCAGCTGAACCGTAGAGTATCGCTTTCTGCGTTTTCTTCTTCAGTTCGTTAAAAGGCAGTTTAGGATCGTCACCGTAGAACTCGATAACCTGCTTGACCATTATCTTCGTGAACCGCTGTATTCCTGCAACAGCACGGTGATATACCTTTTCCGGAGCGACAAGGATCTTGCTTTCATCCATGTGCATCTTAAAACCCAGACCGTTACAGTCAGGGCATGCGCCGCTCGGATTATTAAAGGAGAAAGTTCTCGGTTCGATCTCATCGTAGTAAATATCGCAGTACGGACATGCAAAATGTTCGCTGTAGAGCTTCTCAACGCCGTCAGCATTCTTTACGATCAGCTTGCCGTTTCCTTTTGTCAAAGCAGTTTCAACAGAAGCTCTGACACGGTTGACATCCATATTCTCCTTGATCGCCAGACGGTCTACAACAACGTGAATAGTGTGTTTAATGTTCTTATCAAGTTTAGGAAGTTCCTCATCAAGACGGTATTCAGATCCGTCAATTATCACTCGGACAAAACCTTCTTTATGGAGATCTTCGAGAAGTTTTTCAAAAGTTCCCTTTCTGGAGTTTGCCAGAGGAGCCAGAAGGTAGAGCTTTTTCCCCGACATGTTGAGAATTGACTCGATAATATGACTTGCAGGAGTCTTTTCTATAACCTTTCCGCAGCTGTAGCAGTGAACAGTTCCCGCTCTGGCAAAAAGAAGCCTCATGTAGTCGTAAATTTCGGTGGTTGTTCCTACAATTGAACGTGGAGAAGCGTTAAGTCCGCGCTGCTGAATTGCAATGCTCGGTGAAAGACCCTCAATATGGTCCACATCAGGTTTTTCAGAAAGCTCAAGGAACTGTCTGGCATAACTGGAAAGGCTTTCTACGTATCTCCTCTGACCCTCGGCGTAAACTGTATCAAAGGCAAGAGAAGTCTTCCCCGAACCGCTCACACCGGTCACAACTACCAGTTTTTCATGGGGAATTTCAAGATCGAAATTTTTCAGATTATGGTGTCTGACACCCTTAAGAGTAATGCTGCGGACCATGGAATCCCTCCCCAAGGACAAGTTCACATGAAGTTAGTTGCAATCGGGAATTTTGTCAAGATGGAAGTTCAGTTCCTGACACAGCGGACTTTTCTATCACCGGTGGTGTTATAACGCCAGATATCGGCATAGTGAAGGTTTGTGACCCATACAAAGTCAGTATCGTCAGATTGAAAAGATGATGACCATAAACTGTTTACATCTCCGAAAATGGAATATTTGCCGGAATAATCAGCTTCACAGGAGGCACAGGTGCTGTCGTAGTCTGCGTATGCAAGATGGTCCGGATCTGTAACTTTGCAGGAACCGCCGGTCATCGTTGAAGGACATTCCTTGATCGTTGTGCGGATTTCGCTTATTGTCGGCATTATCCAGTCAGTATAGCCTGCAAGATTAAGATCGTCGCAGTATGCTTTTGCTGTTGCCCAGTTTGAATTTGAACTGGATATGTTCAATTGCCACATTTTTCCTGTTATGGGATCGGTAAGCGTTTCGGAATCTGCAATATAAGCAGTAAATTCAAGCTGTTTTGTTGATATTTGACATCCGTCGCTTACCATGACAGTTAAATTATAGATTGTTCCGCTTAAAGGGGTGATCGTATATTTGTTTTTTTCTGTAGAATCCTGAATGATTTTTACATCTGAGCCGACTAATGAGTAATCAAGAACATCAGAAAGATCAGAGTCGGTTGTGTTTATCGTAATATCAAAAGGTTCATCTTTTCTGGGAGCAGCAGCGGGCATTGAAATTGAGTTTATTAACGGAGCATCGTTGCCGGAACAAACTCCATTTGTTCCATCTGCTCCATCTGCTCCATCTGTTCCATCTGTTCCGGATTCTCCTTTTTCTCCATCAGTACCGTCACTTACTGTTACTGATGTTCCATCTTCACATGTTATGGTCTTTGTTCCGTCCCCGTTATCTGTAACTGTGCAGGAATCTCCTGTTGTACCATCTGCACCATCTGCACCATCTGCACCATCAGAACCGTTTTGACCGGTTGCTCCCTTTTCACCGTCACAAATGTACTTTGTGTCATTAACTTCACCTTCATCAAGTGTTCCATTGAAATTGGAATCAAGACCGGTTTCGATTTTCATTCCTCCTTCTGCACAATTTTCACCTGCTTCTTCATCAACGATTGATGTTAAAGCACTTTGCCCGGCTTTTCCATCTTCAGCGCATGATGATAATAGAAAAATGACAGATAAAACTGTAAAAAAAAGATTGTTCATTTCAATCTCCTTATGAAAAATTAGAACAAAACGCATAATAAACTTATAAAAAATGCAAGTGTTGTAAAGAAAAAGCTGAAATAGGAGTTGATTAATAGTTAAAAATTATTGATATTTTTACTCAGGAACAAAGGTTGCTTTTAACTGACTGATTGGTTAGTATATTGTGCTTTTGTTCTTATTCAGGAGGTTGTTATGAGAAAAATTCAGTTGATGTTTTTAATTTTTGCACTTTTTGCAGTTTCATGTGCGACAAGTGAAGTTAAGGTAACTGCGCTTGACAAGATCCCGTCACAGGTCGATCTTAAGAATCTGCCGACTCAGGAGCAGAATCCAAAAGCTGATG
>CAZTKP010000205.1:0-4516 GCA_964614215.1 uncultured Spirochaetales bacterium
CGAAAGATTTCAATGAGGTCTGGGTCGCAGTGAAGTACTGGACACCAATTGAGATAACGGAGTGAACTTACTCTGATCTCATTTTTATAGCTAAGCCGGCGAGGAATTTTTTCATCATCTGATCCTGACACTCTTTGTAGTGTTTATGTCCTTTTTTTCTGAACATTGCGGTGATCTGAGGTTTTGTCATCTCAAAATCGGCAAGTTCAAAGATCTCAAGCAGGTCTTCTTCTTTTAAGTTCAGAGCGATTCTCAACTTTTTTAAAATTACATTGTTACTTGCCATCTTTTGCACCTCTTCTATCAAGGATCAGACCATCAAGAAAAGCAAGCAGCATTTCATTTGATAGAGGTTTGAAGAAAGGATCCTCTTCATCAGCAAAATGATCGGCGAGATCGTTTCTGGACATTTCTATCCCTGCATTTTTAAAGATCTTCACCATTTTTGAATCTTTCAGATCAAGAGCATACCGCACTTTTCTGAGCACATCGTTGTTATCCATCAAAAACTCCATAGAAACGTTACTGAACGCAAGATAACTTATAATAATTAAAATGCAAGACATAAGACTTGTTGGAATTGCTTTGAAATGTAGAATATACTATAATTGTCGTCTAAAAACTGCCGAAAGGAGAAGTCCCATGAAATTAAAGTTTGTTCTGTTGATTGTTGCCGGATTAGCCGTGCTTGCAATTATTCTGCCGTTTATTTTTAAAGATCAGATGCTGCTCAATGCCGTTAGAGAAAACAGGCCCGCCTGTGCTGAGTTCGCCTTAAAGATCGGTGCTGACCCTATGCAGAAAGATATCGCAGGGAACTCGTTGATTCACTGGGCAGTCTATTCAAAGAATCCGGGGCTTGTTCAGATGCTGATAGATAAAAAAGTGGATCTGAACATCAAGGATTCAAGGGGCGGAACACCTCTTGACTGGGCGATATCCTTTGGAAATCTTGATATTGTTAAGCTGTTGGTAGAGAACGGAGCGGAGGACTTTAAAAACTCTGTGGGAGATACAGCAGTTTTATCTGCCGCTATAAGCAATAAGACAGAAGCCTTTAAATATCTTTTTGAAAAGTTCAAGGTGCCTGAATCAGATAAGATGAAACTTGTAAACAAAGCAGTGTATAACTCCAACATTGAAATGCTGAAGTTCCTGGAAGAAAAGGGATTTGATATCAGTTCTCCGAATCTTTTTACTATGGTTCGTAAAAAAATTGATGAAAAGAGACTTCTGAAGGCAATAGATTTCCTGCTGAAAAAGGGTGCTGATATAAATATTACGAACAAAAAAGGTGTCACTTCACTTATGGAAGCAGTTTTTACTGAGAAAAATGAAGTCCTTGAATTTCTTCTGAAAAATGGTGCTGATCCGGAAGTTAAGGATAAGTCTGGAAAAACTGCTTTAGACTGGGCAAAAGAAAAGAAAAACGCTGATGCTATAAAAATTCTGGAAAAAGCTGTTTCAGAAAAGAAAGAAGAAAAATCAGAAAACTAGACTGCAACTACAGCCGTCATCAACATCAAGCTGAGGATTCTCCTCGTCGACTTTTGTTTCAGTATCTAAACTCATTGAATCAGGGGTTTCCTGTACTTTGTCCGGCTCAGAAATATCTGTGTCTTCGTCCGGAGTATCAGTAGAATTATCCTCATCGCCTACAGTTTCATCAGGCTCTGTAATCTCGTTGTCTTCGTCAGGCTGATCAGTGTCAACTGCATCGTCATCAGGTTCTTCAAATTCCGCGCAGCTGTCATCAGCTTTAAATATCTCAACTATATCAACAAGTTCCCGGTCTGAAGGATCAACTCCGTCAAACTGTCGCATTGTTGTCCACATTTCCATTGTAAGGCGGTTATTGTCTATCATAAACTTGAGATAGTGGTTTTTTCCGTTGCATGACTGGCTTCCTTTAATGGAATTAGTACACAGCATGTCGACAAGAAAGTTCTGAAAGGTGATCGCTCCGCCGCCACCGCTCACAACGTAGACCGTTCCTTCGTTAAAAGTATTTACAACTTGAGGTTCAATGTCGTCGGGATCTTCCTGTTCAACATATCCGTAACTTGGAGCAAATCTTTCGTAATAATGACTATGTGCGGAAACTACAAAATCAACATGATGTTTATCGAAAACAGGAATGAAATAAGGGTTCTGACCTTTTTCGTTCATCTCGTGTCCGATCCTGGCACCTAAATACTCAAGACCGGCTGATGAATAGAACGGATGATGTTCAAAAACGAATTTCCACTTAGCATCACTGTTCTCAGTGAGCACTTCATCCATCCAGGCGGCTGTTTCTTCAAACTTTTCAGTATATGTGCATGTCGAAAAAACTATAAAAAGTGAATTTCCGTATCTGAAGTAGTAATTGTCCTCTGTCCCGGTTACAGGATTTCTCGGGAAGTGCATAAGCTGATTGAAGTTTGCGTCTTCACCCTCTCCCGGACCGTTGTCGTGGTTCCCCATTGCTATCATAAGCGGTTTCCATGCGAAACTGTCAGTTGTCGTATTAAGGTAGTTCAGCCACTGGGAAGTTTCGTTTCCGTCCCAGACCATGTCGCCACCGTTTATAAGGAACTCAGCTCCGTCATTCATGGCTTCTTTAAAGATATCTGCCCATTTAACGGGGTTTCCTTCAACGGCTGTCTGATCGACACGGCTATCACTGGCAACTGCAAATGTGAAAGGATCGCAACTTCCTTTGTAAGGAGCTGTCTTGAAATTATATAGAAAACTCCAGTTTCCTTCTCCGCCTACCTGATACTGGTAGATAGTCGAATGTGTCAGCTCCTCCAGTGTTACCTGATGTACGTAACCGAGATCTTCATTTGCCTTAATGGTCGTTCCTGTTAGATAAATATCAGGCTCAAGTCCGCTTCCGTATCTCACTTCTGCGTTACATTCTTCCTTTGTCTGCCAAGTTATTCCCATTTTTGTCGAGGTGTCAGCATCCACAAAGGAGAGTCTTGTGAACATGGGCATACATGCAGGAACATTGTCCCAGCTGAAGGCCGCCTGAGTGTTTAGTGTAAAAAGAAAAATACCGGCGACTAAGATCGTTATTCTGATTCTGTTCAATTTTCCCCCCGCTTTTACAACACAAACTGTTAAGAATCTTAACAAAAAAACAGCAAATGTTAAGAATCTTAACAAAACTGTTTAAAATTGCACCTAATTTATGGATTTGCTCTTTTAAAAATTGTGTATAAAATATCTATCTGAATGGAAAGCAGGGAGATGATATGAATAGAATTTTTACTTCGGTGACAGTTGTTTTAAGTATATTTTTCTTATTTTCATGCGGCAACGATACAAAGAAACCGCCCATAGACTATGATTTCACGGAGCTGTATGACTCTAACAATGATAGTGGCGATCTTCCTGACACCGCTTATACCGATGACAAGCAGAATGACGATGAAGAAACAGATGAATCGGCAAATGATGAGAACGAAGATACAGTCGTTACTGATGATAACATCGATGAAACAGAAGATATTGATGATGAAAAAGACGATACTGTTAACGATGAAACGGCAGATGTTGATGAAGTTAGTGATGATGATGTGAGGAATTTCAAGATCGAGATAACCGTTCCTTTGACTTCCGTTGTTTATGAAGCCGATACGGATATTACTTTTCAGGCTAAAGTCACAGATACAAAATACTCGTTGGATGAAATAACTGTAAAGTGGATATTTGATAACGGGACACCTGCAGTGCTCGATGAAAAGAAGGCGGATACTTCAGGCGTTTCACAGTTTACACATTCGTTTAGCGAAGGTGAAGCTACATACTATACGATCACGGCAGTTGCTGTTGATCCTGATAATGTTGAAGTTTCATCAAAAGATCTGATTCTCGGGATCTGTACATACCGGTACGGAAAAGTGCAGACTTTTGATACTTCCGAGTTAGGCACAGGCTGGGTAATGACAAAAGATTCATATCACGATTCAGATGCAACTAACGGCTGGCTGGAACTTACCGGAAATGATATTAATAAGCAGGGAGCTATCTATAACAGTGAACTCAAGCTTTCTCCCGGTGATATTACCATGAAAATTGATATCAGGACAGGGAAGCCAGTTCCTTCAGGAGATGGAGCTGACGGTTTTGCGATGACAGTTTATGATGCTGATAATACAGTTTCATTGACTGATTATGTTAATGCGACAAGAACAGGCGGCTGTCTTGGATATGGTGTTGCAGGAGACTACTGCGGAAGTGGCGGAGCACTTGATGTAAATGCTTTTCATATCGAGTTCGATACTTGGCACAATAATGAATTCGGTCTCGGTGATCCTACTACTAACAACCATATTGCGATCAATCTAAATGGAAATCCAGGCGGTCATCAGCTTTGGAAGGAGATCGATTTTGAAGATTATATCTGGCATAATATTGAGATAACAACTCTTGGCAGCAAAGTAACTGTTAAGATGGATAGCAACGTAATAATTGACGATACAATAACCGACTTTTCTTTTAGAGGCGGCTATATTATGTTCAGCGG
>CAZTKP010000206.1:0-4474 GCA_964614215.1 uncultured Spirochaetales bacterium
TTCAAGCGGAGTGTTCACTGTGTATTTAAGAAAGTTGATTATCATGATCATCAGAACGACCTTGCCGAGAACACTCTTTAATTCATCAAGTGAATTAAACACCAGCCAGTCAGGTCTGATATCATCCTGTTCCTCGGCGGGATCAATTCTGGAAATAAAGAGGTCGTAGGTTCCCAGGCTGAAAATAAGAAGAACAATTCCAAGAAGGAAATCATCGACGATTGTTATAACTCCGACAATAACATCGTTATATATCTCATGGAAATGAAGTCCGTGATGATAGATATATGTGACAAGATGAACAACAACGTTATAGGTTTCAAGGATCCCCATCACAAAAACAACTGTCGAGCATACGATTAGTCCGATAACACCCAGAACGATTATCAACCTGAAGTTCCACAGGAAATTTTCAATAACCGTTTCCGTAAATCCTGAGATCTTTTTCCACATCTTTTTTTCTGCCATATTCCTCTCCATTGCTTAATGACTTCATGAAAAAATACGTTTTAAAAACTAAAAATCAACAATATGCGTAATTTCTAGTGTTTTAGCTTAGTTCCTGTAAAATGTTGTCGTGATCAAACCAATTTAACCATTTTGGAGGAATCCATGAGCAACGTCATTAACCGTAACAGCTTTTTTGTAAAAGAACATGTAGGCATGTTCAAAGCGGCCAACAACTACGACATTCTTGATCCCGAGTCACAGGATATCATTCTTGAGTGTCGTGAAGAATCTCTCGGAATGATAACCAAGATGCTTCGTTTTACCGATTACAAGAGGATGACCCCTTTCAACATTACCATCAGAACTCCGGAAGGACAGCAGATCGTAAGAGTTTCAAGAGGTATCTCTCTCTTCCTTTCAAAAGTGTCCGTTTTTGATGAAAATGACCAGTATATCGGCGGTTTCAAACAGAAACTCTTTTCTATCGGCGGAAAATTCAACGTTCTGGACGATCAGCAGAACGAGATCTGTAAACTCAAAGGAAAGTGGACAAGCTGGGACTTCAAGTTTGTTGATAAAGACACCGAATATGCTCACGTTTCAAAAGAATGGGCAGGCCTTGGAAAGGAACTTTTCACAACAGCTGATAACTATATGCTTGAGATCTACGAAAATGCTCCGCAGGATTCCAACATGAGAAAGCTCATCCTTGCTGCTGTTATGTGTATTGATATGGTTCTTAAGGAGTGATCTACTCGATCTTTGTTGCTACGAAATCTGAATCGTAGTCCGAGCCGCTGTGGCCGATAGTATCAAATCTTCCGAGAATTACACATCCTGAGACAATGTTTCCTTCAACGATCATGTCGTAGTAGGGATCGTACTCGAATTTAATGTAATTCCCTGTTCTTGTTCCGGGTTTTATGGTTCCTGAGGCATTGTATACTTCATAGGTTCCTGTTATTGTGTCACCATTCTGGGTAAGATAGAAAGTTGTAGGTTTCCAGTTTGAGGCCGTTGGAACGAATTCCCATATACCGGTTATGTTTTCAGAGTCTTCGTCACAGCTTGCAGAATAGTCATAACATCCTGTGAGAAGGTTTATCTGAAGATCAGGAAGAACATTCTGGTAGCTTTCACTGTTGGGATTAAAACTAACGTCGTAGGAACCCTCAAAAAGTGTCACGTTGTAAAGCGCTTCGCCGCTGCTGCCTATAGAAACATAGTATCTGTCACTTGTACTTTTGTTAGTGAAAATAAGTGAACCTCTGATCTCTGTTTCATAGTACTCCTTTGTGTTAGAAGGCATCGTCTTTCCGTTGAGTGTCACACCGCCTGAAACCGTAACAGTCTTAAGAGAATAGTTCCTTGTCACAGTTGAAGTCACATCAACCTTTGAATCAAGAAAAAGTTCAATATCGGGAAGAACATCCTGATAACTTTCACTGTTGGGATTCAGGGTCACATCGTAAGTTCCCTTAAAAAGCTCAACATCAAAAGCAGCCTCACCCGATGACCCGAGAGAAATGTAAACGCTGTCTCCGCTTTCCTTGTTCTTGAAATTAAGACCGCCTCTCGCTTCCGTTTCATAATACTCTTTTGCATTGTTCGGCATCGTGTTGCCGTTAAGAGAGACCGTTCCTGAGATATTGGCAGTTTCAAGGTTATAGTTCTTAATAGTCGTATCCTGTACAGACACTTCCTTTTCCAGTTTCATGTTCAGATCCGGAAGAACATCCTGATAACTTGAACTGTTGGGATTGAATGAAATATCGTAGCTACCTTTGAAAACCGTCGCATTATATGAAGCCGTACCGCTTGCATTTATCGAAATATAGAGATCGTCGCCGCTTTCCCTGTTCTTTACGACAACTCCTCCTCTAGCCTCAGTTTCGTAATACGCCTTCGTGTTGTTAGGCATCGTGTCGCCATTGAGATTTATCTTTCCTGAGATCTGGGCTGTCTGAAGATTGTAGTTTTTGGAAGTTGTGTCGTTAATAACAACATTGTCTTCCAGTTTCAGATTAAGGTCCGGCAGTACATTCTGATAACTTGAGTTGTTGGGACTGAAACTGATGTTGTATGTTCCTTTGTATATCTTTGCGCTATATTCTCCCTGTCCTGCTGCTCCGATAGAAATATAGATTGAATCACCACTATCTGCATTTGCAAGGGAGACTCCGCCCCTGGATTCAGTTTCGTAATACTCCTTTGTATTATTGGGCATTGTCGTTCCATTAAGCGAAATTATGCCGGACACCCTGGCAGTATCAAGATTAAAAGTTTTCATCAGAGTATCGTTGATCACAAGACCTTCTTCAAGTTTCATATTAAGATCGGGAACTGCATTCTGGTAACTCTCATTGTTGGGATTAAAGCTCACGTTGTAGGTGCCTTTAAATATTTCTTCGCTAAATGATGCCTTCCCTGTTGAATTGATGGAAATATAGTAACTGTCTCCACTGTCGGCATTGGTGAAATACAGGCCGCCTCTGGATTCAGTTTCGTAATATTCCTTAGTATTATCAGGCATTTGTGCGTTATTTATCGTAAGTTCTCCCGACACCTGAACTGTTTCAAGGTTAAAGTTTTTCATAAGGGTGCCTTCAACGAGAACTCCACTTTCCAGATTCATGTTAAGATCAGGAAGAACATCCTGATAGCTTGAACTGTTGGGATTAAAACTCACATCGTACGTTCCTTTAAAAAGGGTCACATTAAAAGTTGCTTCCCCGCTTGAACCTATAGAAATGTAATAGGAATCGTTGCTGTCAGTATTCCTGAAAATTATGCTTCCGCGTGTCTCCTCTTCATAGTATTCTTTTGTATTTCCAGGCATTGTCAGACCGTTCAGAGTCACCTTTCCCGAGACCGTAAAAGTCTCAAGATCGATATCAAGAACCTTGTTCTCTGTTACCGGTTCAAGATCACAGGTCTCTTCACACTGTCCAGCCGAATTACAAATTTCCCAGTCACCTGTACATTCGCCGCATGATTCACCGCAGACCGGATCGGGACCGCAGACTCTGTCTCCGCACTCAGGATTGCACGGCGTGTAACAGTCTGAAGTATCAAAACTTCTACAGTCAGAAGAACATGCAAGGTCGCCTTCTTCAAAGCCCTCGTCTTCACAGGTTCTTCCGTTGAGATTCTTACCGTCACAGACCTCTCCGCTGTCAATATTTTCGTCCCCGCAGCTTGCTGAAGCTCCGCACTGCGAAGTATCGAATCCTGCACAGTTTGACTGACACTTCAGAGTCCCTTCCTGAAAACCCTGAGTTTCGCAAGTCTCTCCACCAAGATCGCTACCATCACAGACATCCGTTCCGTCTATCTGATTATCACCGCAGGTAGCTGAAGCCCCGCACTGAGAAGTATCGAAATCCATACAGTTGCTCTCACAGTTCAGAGTTCCTGCACCGAAACCAAGACTTTCACAAGTCTCACCGTCAAGATTGACAATGTCGCATTTCTCTGAACCACTGATCTTCCCGTCACCACAGACAGAATCATTTGAACTCTTTCCATCTCCGCATGAAACAACGATCAGAGAAACAACTGCAAAAAGCATAGATACGTTAAAAAATCTTTTCATAAAAACCCCCGCTAAGAAATTACCCGATAATTTTACCAGATTTTTGGATTTTATAAAGAAAGTGTGTATTTATTCCGGCTTAAAAACGTGCTTTGTTAAAGCTTTGATAAATTCCATACACAGAATCAGGATCAGAGAGCTGTAATAAACCCAGAAAATGCTTGTGATTATCCAGGTTGCGGAGCCGTAGAAAAGAGAGAAAGACGAAAGTTCAGTTATGTAGAAATCGTAGATCATCTTCGCACCGTTCCAGAGGACACTAAATGTCAGAGCTCCGGCAATTATTGCCCTTTTTGATATTCCGGCTCCGTAGGTGAAGTAAAAAATAAGAACTTCAAAAAGAATTACAATTATCAACGTTGAAAGAATAAAGCTATAGATCCAGCCACCGGTTAGAGTTGTCACGATCCACTGCATTGAAGGGAAATG
>CAZTKP010000207.1:0-4443 GCA_964614215.1 uncultured Spirochaetales bacterium
ATTTTACGACCGTTGCAAGCTGAATCTCGCCTCTTGCCATAAGCCAGGTCGAAAAATGGTTGTTCTCAGCATGATAAAGCAGGCTTTTAATGGGGATCTTTCTGATGATAGCCTCGAACTCCTCTATGTTGGAAGCTTCCGCAATAACTTTGGGACCGTCATTTTCCTTGAAATAGAACTTTCCGAACCCCAGATTGCTGAGAATGAAATTTCTGAGATCGGCCACAAAACTTTCCGAACTTTTATTAAGGAAAAAAGCATCCAGCCTTTCCGCTTTTTCACTGTTTTCCGCATCTCCCGACTGAAGAAGAAGCGGTATCGTCTCGTTCCTTTTCCTCACATACTCCATCAGTTTTATGCCGGCCTGTCTATCACCGACGCCGTCTTTTTTATAGTGGACATCACTTATGACACAGAGCATATTGTCTTCATATTTTTCATACAGCTCAACTGCTTCCTCATAAGTGGAAGCGATACAGACTTTTGGTCTTGCCCGCATCCTCAGCAACTTTCTTGAATCACTATGCTCAGACTCTATGAGGGCACTCGTCTGCCTCATTATCTCACTATAAAGTATCGGCAGATAACGGCTGTAGTATTTAACACTATCCTCCACAAGAAGGATTACCCTGACCATGCCCAGTCTTGTGTCATTATCGGCATTAACTCTGTCCTCGACAAGCTTGATCATCGCAAGAAAGACAGAAGAATCACCATTCCACAAAAAAGTATGGTCGACATCTTTTATCTTCCCGTATTTTTCAGAAAATGCAGCGTAGGTACTGTTGTTGTTAAAAAGAAAAGTTATGGGAAGCTTACTGTTGGCTGCCTTTATCTGAGATGCAAGAACTTTTGAAGACGAGAAATCCAGCCCGACCATGATAATGACCATATCAAAATTACGGACCTGGAGTTTTTCCATTGCTCCTTTGATAGAATGCACACTTGTAATTCTAGGAGCAAAACTAAGATCGAGCTGTTTATATTCACCGTAGACAACATCGCCCAGATCGCCCTCCTGTTCGATTATGTATGAGTCATACATCGTTGAAACAAGAAGTATTTCACTGACCTTAAACTGCATCAGATCATGGAAAACATCCCTTTTTTCTCTATGCTGGTCTATTTTTTCAACTAACTGCTTAAAGTACATAGTTCACCTTCAGAATTAACTTTTCTTCTTTTCCCAACAGCATTTTGTCACCATTGACACTGTCTTTTTGCCATCCATAACAACCGTAACCGGCTCCTTGAACCTTATGTGCCTAAGAAACTCTGTCTCTTCGACATGCTCTGAAGCATCAAGATACTCGTAATCTACAAAAGAATCACTACTGTTTACCGGCACGGTGAAATACCCCACGTTCATTGAGGTGATATTATGAAAGAAATGGCTTCCCAACGATGCATCGACATTAAAATCCTTCAGACCGGCCTCCACAATGACCTTAGCCTGACTTATAGCCGCCCAGTCGACAGGAATACCCAGAAAAGGATCGCTTGTGCCCCATCTTCCCGGGCCCATAAGAATGTACCCGACGCCGTCCTTCTTCATTTTTTCATTCATTTTTCCCACTTCTGCGGCAATGAGCTTTGTTTTCATCTTGTCGAACTTTTCAGGGACGACATAAACAACATCTCTGACACCCTCGACAATACCGTTTCCCATTCCTCTGCTCGTAAAGATCAGAAGGTCTTCCTTCTTAACATTTTCCACATCCACATTCACATCATCTATATTTCTCACCAGAGGTTTCACCTGAAGAACATGAAAGTTCACCCTGCCCTGATCGTCCTTATTCATATCCACGGAAAATTCTATTTCAACAGGTGTACCCAGAGCACTTCTCATAATGTCGAGTATCTTTGTAACAGTATCAGCCAGAGGAACCATATTGTACTGAAGTATGTAACTGAAATCGAGTATCCTGGGACCCGGATTATGAAGCCCCGGGCGCACCATATCGGACGCTCCGTCATAAACAGAAGCTATACTGCCTAGCGTTCCGTGTTTTTCAGCTTCATCTATAGGAATTTTCTCTATTGTAGCGTCTTCACCTTCAATAAGATTGATATCCTTATCTCTGATGTTGAGCACATGAAGATGTCTCTGAGAATTTTTCAGCTGGTCCGCAATTGTCTGGATCTTCATTTTCGGATACTTGGGACAGAACCTGAATGTCTCACCTCCGTCAACGATGCTCTTTCCGAGGCCGGCAGCCAGAAGACCTATTCCATCCTCAGGTTTCATATGGGAAAAAGGATAGTAGTTGTATGACTGGGCAACTCCGCTGAAATGAGGATAGAACCAGTCACCGTAGGACTGACCGACTAGTTCCTGAATTATCACGGCCATTTTCTCTTCTTCGATACTGTGGTTCACGGACTCGAAGTAACTTTTAGAAAGCGGAGTGAAAACAGATGCATAGACCATTTTAACAGCACTTTCAAGCTGCTTAAGCCTAACCTCTATATCCGGGTGGTTGTTGGGCAGAAAATATGTCTCGTAAATTCCCGCAAAAGGCTGGGAAAGACTGTCCTCAAAAAGCCCTGAACTTCTTACGGCAAGAGGAGTTTTTAGATACTCAAGCATTTTCCGCATTCTCCTGCTCAGCATACCGGAAAGCTCAAGTTCATCAAAGATCTCGCGAACCTCGCTGTGGTCCATATCACTGTCGGCAAATTCACTGAAATCAACCTGCTCAATGAAAAAATCAAATTCGTCTGTCCCGATTATGAGTGTTTTGGGGATAGTAACATTTATACCGCTCATAAGTTCCCTGAACTCATCTTTCTGAATAAGAGATTCCGTGAAGGCTATTCCTCTGCCTTTACCGCCGACAGACCCGTTTGCCATTCTCATAAGAAATGAAGTCTGCTTAAAAGTATTTTCCGAAAAACTTGAGATAGAATCTCTTTTCTTTTCAAGCCACTTTTCACGGAGAATATCCATAATAAAGTCCCTGATCTCCTGAGGACTATTAAAATCATCCGTATGCACCCTTTTAAGCTTCAAGGCACTTTTAACCTCACCTTTTGCCATAAACCAGGTTGAGAAATCATCTCTATTACTATGATAAACTATTGACTCAACTGGAACTTTTTCAATAATGACCTCAAATTCCTTCATATATCTGGCTTCAGCGATGATCTCACCTTTGGAGTCTCTGAAAATAAAATTGCCGAAACCCAGATTGTATTTAAAGAAGTCGACTATCTCTCTGGAAAGGTTCTTTGAGTTCTTATCTGCAAAAGATATCTTATTCTCAATGGCAAATTCCTCGTTCTCAGGTTCCGAAGACTGCATCAGAATAGGTACTCCGCTTTTTTCCTTTATGTAGCGGACCATTTTCTTTCCGGCATCTCCGTCAAGCTTACCCTCCATCGGATATCTGACATCGGTTATCACACAGAGACAGTACTGCATATACTTCTCAAAGACTTTCTGAGCATCTTCATAAGTTGAAGCCAGAAGAACCTTGGGACGAGCTCTCATTCTGAGGATCTTGTATCTGGCATCGACATCCTCACCACTGATAAGTCGCTGAACTTCCTGCATTATTGCACTGTAAAGTGTCGGAAGATATCTGGAGTAGTACCTTATTGAATCCTCGACAACGATAATTACCCTTACACCTCCGGTCGCTGTATCCACCTCAGCATTAAGGGCATCCTCTATATACTTGATCATCGCGAGAAAAATGTTGCTGTCACCGTTCCATACGAACATTCTCTCAATGTTCGCAAGATCCTTCTTCATGTTCTCATAGTAACTGATCTGGTTGTTGTTATTAATGAGCAGCAGTATCGGAATATCCTGATCGATCTTTCTTATATCGTTACTAAGTTCTTTAGGCATATTCCTGTCAATACCCGTCATAATGATAACAAGATCGAAACTGCCTTCAGATATTCTGTCAAGTGCATCCTCTTTAGAAAAAACAGAACTTACCCTGGGAGCACTTGAAAGATTAAGCTGATAATACTCTCCGTAGATCTGCTCAAACAGCTGTCCTTCCCTTTCAAGCGTATATGCATCATAGACAGTCGCAACAAGCAGGATCTCCCTGACCCTGTAAGGCATAAGGTCATGAAAGATCGACAGATTGGATTTGTGCGGTTTAAACAGACTTCTGTATTTTGAAGTTTCCAAAAGCTTCCCCCGGCAGATTTTTCATTTAAATAAGCTAATAAAATGTACACTTCCCGTGCAAAATTGCAATAAGATTTTATAGTTGCCGTATCCTTTACAAATCAAGCAGGTTGATACCAGCTACTTTTTAAATTAAGTAAGATTATTGGAGCTCTTTCTTTATCTCAAAAACTTTTTTTAAAGGAAGTCCTGTAATTTTTGAAACTACCTCCGGAGAAATTCCTGACTTAAGAGCGTTTTTACAGACATCTATCTTATCCTTCTCTATCCCTTTCTCTATCCCTTTCTCT
>CAZTKP010000208.1:0-4246 GCA_964614215.1 uncultured Spirochaetales bacterium
CCTTTACTCCTGCAGAGGTTAGTCTGGCTACAGCTCAGGTAAGTATAACATTTACTGTAAGTGAGGAACTAAAATCTAATCCTCAGGTTAGACTGGGATCGGAAAAGGTTCTTACAAATTACTCAGATAAAGATGATCTGACATATACCTATGTTTTTGCCGATCTTTCAGGGATAACTGACGGACAGAAGAACTTTAACATCTCATTCGAGGATGTTGCGGGCAACTACTACCAAAATGATGCAACAGGTCCCAACTTTGACAGAACGAGACCATATATAGTTGCAGGCGGTGTTGCACCTACTGAAATTAACAACTATACCCAGAATGTCAGTGTCAGCTTCACCTTCAGTGAGCCGGTTGATTCATTTACTTCCGGAGATATTACGGTAAGTCCATCCGGAGTCTTCCCTGCGGCAACTTGTGCTGATAATAACGGTCACAGACAGTCCTTCACCTGCTCATACAACATTTCTTCAATTGATGTGGGAAGCGGAATATATACATTCAGTGTTGCGGCAAGTGATGATCACGGAAACGTTATGGATCCCAATCCGGATGTTGTAGGATCAACAGAAGCAGATACTGAAGATCCGGAATGTACTTTCAATTCAGTTTCGCCTCTTGCGGTGAATAAAGGAACTACAGATATTACTGTTTCTTTCAGTGTAAGTGAGCCGTTGAGCTCTAATCCTGTAGTTAAAATAGGCAGTGACCTGCTGTCAGCAACACCTGAGACACACTTAGACCTTGATTATACCTATGAATTTACGAACCTCTCCGGCCTTACTGACGGCAAAAAGTATGTAACGGTCATTCTGACTGATACATTCGGCAATGAAAACCCGGAAGTTTATACTTCAGAGATCTCCGTTGACAGAACTTCGCCGACAGTTACTCCGGGCGGTGTAGCACCTTCAACAGCAAATGAGAATACTGATACGGTTACGGTCTTTTTCAGTTTCTCGGAAAGTGTTTCCGGTTTTGATAACGGATCGGTAACAACCTCACCGGCAGGTGTTCTTACAGATTACAACTGTACTAATCCTACATCTGACAACCAGTCATTTAAATGTGTGTTCGATCTTTCAACTGTTTCGGCAACTGACGGAACATATGAATTCTTCGTTGATGCTACAGATGATGCCGGGAACGATATGGAATCGGCTCCTGTTAAAGTGGGCGAATTCTTGCTTGATACGGAAGGAGTTTCTGTAACTTTCGATTCTGTAACTCCTATCAGTGTTAACAGTGAAACAGGAGCTGTAACTGTTATTTTCACGACAGGTGAGGTTCCGGGTGATACTCCGAAAGTAAAGATAGGATCGGAACTTACTAAGTTGAACTACAACACTGTTGAGAATGAGGGGAAGACCTTCACATATATTTTTGATAGTCTCAATGTGCTTACAGACGGCTTGAAAAATGTTTTTGTCGAAGTTGAGGACGATGCGGGAAATACTGATACTGTACCTTGGGCAGGCACTATTGATGTTGACAGAACTCTGCCTTCAGTTATCACATCTTCGGTAGGTCCGGAATACATAGCTTCACATACTGATCAGATGACGATAAATATCAGTTTCAACGAAGCATTGAGCGGTTTCAGTGGTTCGGATATAACTGTTGTTCCTTCAGGTGTTCTTGCCACACCGGTCTGTATTTCTCCCGGCGGAGATGATCAGACTTTCTCCTGTACGATAAATACATCCACGCTTACAGAAGATGATAATGACAACTATCAGTTCTTTGCTTCAGGAACCGACCTTGCAGGAAACGTAATGGCAGCTCCGGAATTGCTCGGTGATGTTACTGTTGATAGAAAAATACCTTCGTTCACAGTCGATACTTTCAGTCCTGCGGAAGTTAACTCCTCGATAAGTCAGGTCAGTATTATTTTTACAGTCAGTGAAGCTCTTAAGTTTAATCCTAAGGTTATTTTGGGATCAGAAAAGGTGCTGACAACATATTCTGAGAAAAATGATCTGACATATACTTACACATTTAATGATCTTTCAGGGATCACTGACGGACAGAAGAACTTCAATATTTCTTTTGAAGACACTGCAGGCAACTATTTTGAGGATGCTGTAACAGGACCATTCTTTGACAGAACAGCCCCGCATGTTGTTTCAGGGAGCGTGTCTCCTGATGAGATAAACCTTTATACAGAGACAGTAAATGTAAACTTCACTTTCTCTGAACCAGTTGCCTTATTCAGTGCTTCAAGTATTACTGTTACTCCGGGCGGTGTTTTCCCGGCTCCAACCTGTGCGAATAATGACGGAGCCAGACAGTCCTATACCTGTACATATGATATTTCATCTACATCGATAACCAGTGAGATAAGTGCCTTTGATGTTACAGCAGTTGATGATTACGGTAATACTATTGATCCCAACCCTACAGAGATAGGAATTGCAACTGCAGATATTGAAAAGCCGTCATGTACATCGGTAAATGTTTCTCCGCTTACAGTTAACACTGAAACAGGAACTCTCGATATTGTTTTTACCGTTGACTCAACACTTTTAGAAGATCCTGATGTGTTCATAGGACCGGATGTTCATCTTGATACTCCTGCAAGTGTTGTCGGAGATCAGTACACATATTCGATCAGCAACTTTGACGGAATTCCTGATGGTGAAAAAGTTATCAGGATCGAAATGAAGGACACTTTCGGGAATATGGGAACTTCTTTTAACGATGAAAATGTTGTTTTTGACAGAACGAGACCACAGGTAGTTAACTCTTTTACCAATCCAAATCCTGTTAACAGCGGAACTGTACAGCTGATGCTTGAAGTGGATTTCTCAGAGCCGATAGACTCTTATAATATTCAGGCGACTCCGGATCTTGATTCTTATTTTGATTCCTGTTCAATGAATACAGATGAAATGAGTGTCAACTGTCTGTGGATCATGCCTGTGCCTGCAGTAGATATTGATGATGACTACACCTTTACAGTTAACGCTGCTGATAAGAACGGTAATTATCTTAATGCCGGACATACAGAAGTGACCCTTCTTGGTGGAGGAACTCTTAAGATAGACAGAACTGAGCCGGAAGTTACTCTTGATGGAGTTTTGATAACAAATCCCGGAGGTAGTGTAAAAACTCCTCAGATAGCAAAAGCAGGAGACAAGATCTTTGCACAGTTAACTTTCAGCGAGAATTTAAACGGAAATCCTACCGTAAGACTCGGTGCGAGAGAAATGTCAGTAAATGGAGGAGGTGACTGTCTGTCAGGAACTTGTACCTACGTTCAGACAGTTGTCGTTTTAGATGGGGATGGAAATAAGAGCTTTAACATTGAGATGGAAGATGAATCAGGAAATAACGGTCAGGGTATATTCCTTAATGAGGCACTGGTAGATGTTACAGAACCTGTTGTCACCTATGCAAGTCTGACTCCGGAATATGCAAAAGAAGGTGATGACATGTTTGCTGTCTTTTATTTCAGCGAGGACATAGACACATCAACGCTTGTTATAAATTCACCTTTCCCGTTCGTTAAAGATACGATGCTTAGTACCGATAAGAAATTCTACTACAGATACAATGTTGATGAACTTACACCTGAAGGAGATTTCACATTCAGCGTTAAGGCAAGTGATCCTGCAGGAAATATCAGTTATGGCGATACTTTCTACGATATAGGCACGGGCAAGATAGATCTTACAGAGCCCGGATTGACGACAGATTACTGTGATCTTACTGTTTCCAGCGGCTATACTATGCCTTCCGGAGTTATGGCCGGTGCTGCAGGTCATATTATTAATGCTGACTGTAACTTTGCTGCAGATGAACCACTGGCCTATGATCCTGTGCTGAAGATAGGTGGAAATGAAATGACACCGATTACCTGCGGTGCAGGATACTCCTACTGTTATGTGTATGATATCCAGGGCACAGAAGGTGACGGCATAAAGATGCTTTCTGTCGAGATAGAGGATCTGGCAGGAAATGAGTATTTTGCATATCCCCCTGCTGACGGTATGACTGAAATGCAGAAGGTCGCTTTTGATTTCACGGGACCGGAACTGATAAATGAGTTTATGAGCAGAACTCCTGATTTCGGACCTGCAAGGGATAATGCCACACAGACGATGTATCTAAGTCAGAACGATCCTTATTCAGGTGAAGCTGTAATATTCGCGGTTAACCTTTATGCTGATGAGGAAATTGATGACTCGCAGCCGGTCACTGTCGGAAGTTTCACAACTCCTGTCTTCGGTTTTGACTC
>CAZTKP010000209.1:0-4223 GCA_964614215.1 uncultured Spirochaetales bacterium
TCATTACTTCTTTTAAGTAAAGCGTCGAAGAATCTTCCAAGATCATCTGCGGGGGGTTTTCCAGTGTATTTTTCGGTGTCGAGTCCGGCTTCTTTAATGAAAATGGAGTTCTGTGCGTCCTTGTGGTTGCCTCTGAAGCTGTAGGATGCGGGAACTGTTATTGTCAGAAATCTTTTTGCTCTTGTCATGGCGACATAGGCAAGTCGTCTTTCCTCATCGATATTGAGTTCCTCGATGGCCATGTGGTTGGGAAATCCGCCCTGATAGTAGCCGGTAAGAAAAACACGCTCAAATTCGAGTCCTTTTGCACTATGAGCGGTTATTATGTTTACGGAATTTGCCTTGTCTTTTTCTTCGCCGTTCTGGATAAGTGTTATGGAATTTATGAAATCATAGAAAAAGCTTCTGGAAGTACGCGCTTCATTTTTAAGAGGATCTGTTGCAACGGCATCGATAAAGGCACGGATGTTATCTATCCTGATCTTTGCGACAGTTTCATTTTCCGAGGATCTTTTCACTTCATTTTCTATACCTACGGCATTTATCAGATAGGCTGCAAATTTCACAGGCTCCATTGATCTGAATTTTTCGTTAAGATCTGTCAGAAGACTGTTGAATCCGTCAAGAGCGTGGAGCTGTTCCTGCTTGAATATTCCGCCGTAAGTGTCTAGATTGTTTAGGAAATTCAAAGGAGTAATGCCTACAGATTCTGAGGTTTTTATCAGTTTTTCGATCGTTACATTACCGATCCCGCGTGCCGGATAGTTTATTATTCTTCTGAGGCTTATCTCGTCATAAGGATTGAGAAGAACCCTCAGATAGGCGATAAGGTCCTTTATCTCCTTATTTTCGAAGAACTTGTTTCCTCCGATTATCTGATACGATATTCCGTACTGACTTAGGGCTATTTCAAAAGGTTTTGACTGGGAGTTTGCCCTGATAATTATTGCAATATCGCCAGGTCTGACATGATTAGTGAGCCATCCTGAAATAGTTCTTGCCACGTAATCCGCTTCATTATTCTCATCACGTACCTCCATGACCTTGATGCCTTCCTTTTCCTTTGCTTCAATAGCGGAAAATGACTTTTTATCAGCCCTTACTCTGTTGAAGGATATGAGCCTGTTGGCGGATTCCACGATCTCTTTCACCGACCTGTAGTTCTGTTCAAGTTTAATGACAGTGCAGTCGGGGAAGTTGTTCTCAAAATTAAGGATGTTCTCGACTCTTGCGCCTCTCCAGCTGTAAATGCTCTGGTCGTCATCACCCACAACACAGATGTTTCCGTAGTGACTTGACAGCAGGTTGACCAGTTCAAACTGGGCTGAGTTGGTATCCTGATACTCATCGACCATGATGTACTGATATTTTTCCGAGTATCTTTTGAGAATTTCTTTGTCGCTTTTGAGCAGATCAACAGTCTTTACAATGAGATCGTCAAAATCGACAGCGCCCATTGTCTTCAGAGCTTCCTGATAAGGTTCCACCAGCTTTTTGGCCGTTGCAAAGTTAATATTCGATATAAGGAACTCCGGACTGTTGAAAAGATCCGGATTGTTCTTGAGTTTTGAGATAGCTGAAAGGATCATTCTCGCAGAAAAACGTTCTGAAGAAATATTCTGCTCCTCCATCACTTTTTTCATCAGTTCTGTCTGTTCATAGGGCGAGAAAATCGTGAAATTTGTCGGGTAGTCTATTTTTTTAGCTTCTTTTTTTAGAATTCTAAGACCGAGGGCGTGAAAGGTGGAAACCGTCAGTCCCGAAGTGTCCATATTCATGTCAAGGAGAGTTTCGACACGATCCTTCATCTCTCTGGCAGCCTTGTTGGTGAACGTTACGGCAAGAATCTTTTCAGGAGATACCTTTAAGTCATTAATAAGATGGGCTATTCTATGGGTTATAACTCTTGTTTTCCCGGAACCTGCTCCTGCGAAAACAAGAACAGCTCCTTCTGTTTTTCTAACAGCTCTTAACTGGACATCATTGAGGCTTCCTGACAATAAAAAATCTCCACTCAAAAAAAAACCGAGAATTCTCAACACTATAGTAAAAAGTGACTGTATTTTAAACATTTTTTCAACATGTTATAGAAAAAAAGCAAGTTATACTGTTTTTCAACACTAAAAACACAATGGAAAGGTGTAAGTGCTTGACATCGCTGAATAAAGCTAATGCACTCTATTCTGTGCAACTTAGGGAAACTCTTGATATGTGTAGAGGTTTAGGGTCTTGACAAACAATATTTTAACAAAAATGTTGAAAAGGTCCCTCAGGTTAAAAATATCCGTCAGACGAGGTGTATTTTTTAAAAAAGTAAACATTAGAAATTGTCTAATACGGGATTGAAATCAGCCAATTTTTTCTATGTTCGTATAAAAAGACAAAATTAATGTGACTTTTCAACATTAAAAACCGTGTCGGGACTTGAAAAGGTGTGAAATCATTGGATAAAACAAATGCACATGAAATTGTGCATGATGGAAAAAGTGTTGTAAATCAGTTAGTTCCCTATGAGTTGAGAGGTAAGTTGTAACAGAAATGTTATAAACTTTTAACGGAGCCCTAATTAAAAGGTTGACTAAATTATACAGGACAATAAAGTTTTAATTGTTTTTCGGACTCATTTTTGGAGTTTCCATGAACAGTGTAACTGTTGTCGATCTTGAAACTACAGGACTTTATGCAGCCAGTGGCGATAAAATAACCGAGATAGGCGCCATAAAGCTTAAAGGTAACAGGATCTGCGGTATTTTTAATACTCTGGTGAATCCTGAGAGGCAGATCCCTGAGTTCTCGACAAAGCTCACAGGTATTACTGACGAGATGGTTGCATCATCTCCGAACATTTCACAAGTCCTTCCTCTTTTCGTCCAGTTCGCTGGAGACGATACTCTTGTTATGCATAACTCGGATTTTGACGGCGGTTTTATTAAACACGAGCTCGTTCTTAATAATATTGATAAGACCTATGAGTATTACTGTACTCTCAAAGCCGCCAGACAGCTTGTGAAGTCTTCAAATTTCAGACTTTCCACGCTTAAGAATATTCTTAATCTCAAGACCTACGGTTCGATGCACCGGGCACTTTCAGATACATATGTTACAGCCCAGCTTTTTCTGAAACTTCAGAAAAATTACGGAATTGATACAATGGATACTCTGGAGAAATCTCTGCAGAAACTTCTTTCTCAGATGGAAGAGGACGATGTTTTTGTGATCGATAAGGACTGTGTTTAGAATTTAATTCCCGAGATCGTGGGCTTCAATGACCATATCTATGAATTCCTGGATAGCTCCTTCAGGATCTGCCGCCAGAGCAGCCTTTACTTTTTCTGCTATCTCTGAAATTGATCTTTCTTCGATGTAGACGGAATGTCTGAGGATAAGTCCGAACTCGGCTACAGCTGATGCGAAAAGGAACTTAATGGAAGGAACAGTGCGGATATCCTTGCTTGTAAGGTTGTTCTCAATAAGTTCGCTGGTATCTTCGTCAGGATCCTTGTATCTTATTCTGACAGCAACATAGACATCATCGTCAAGCTCGGTAAATTCAGTTTCGCTGTCTTCGTTGACATCCTGTCCTTCAGGGATCGGAGGAACATCCTCGTCGCTGTCTATAGGGATGATCTCGACAAATGCGGTCATATCCTGACCGTTTCCAAGTTCACCGCCGTCAACTGTATCATCATTGAAGTCATCGTTGCTCATAACTCTGTTGTCGTAACCGATGAGTCTGAAGCCTTTCACTTTCTTTGAGTTGAACTGAAGCTGGAGTTTCACATCCTTTGCTATGGTAAGCATCGAACCGCTCAGACTGTGCATGAAAGCTCTTCTTGCTTCAGGCTCGCAGTCTATGTAGAAATAAACTCCGTTTCCGTTATCTGCAAGCTGCTCCATCTTGACATCCTGATAGTTGCCGCTGCCGAATCCGTAAACTGACAGGAAAACTCCTGATTCCTTCTTTTCACTGATAAGTTCAACAAGAGCTTCGTCGCTGCTTACGCCTACATTGAAATCTCCGTCAGTAGCAAGGACGACTCGGTTGTTTCCACCTTCGATAAAGTGCTTTTCAGCAATTTCATAGGCTGTTGTAATGCCTGCCGCACCTGCTGTTGAACCACCTGATGTGAGAGCTTCGAGCGAATCGATGATCTTTTGTTTTTCGCTTCCTTTTGCTCCGTCCAGAACAACTTTGTCTGCTCCGGCGTAAGTTACTATTGAAA
>CAZTKP010000210.1:0-4214 GCA_964614215.1 uncultured Spirochaetales bacterium
AAATGAAAAATGATATTATACATCGGGAACAGAATCACTGTCAGATATTGTATCACCATCCGGAACTTCATCCGGCATAAATTCGTCATAGAGACAGTTTTCAGGCACTTGTTCACAGTATGACTCCATATCCCGGAGAACAATTGCTCCTGTTATCTGCCAGAAGATATATTTCCCTTCAACTCCGGCATAAATGCTACGGATCGTTCCACCTCCCGGCTTGGGAAAACATACTTTCCGGTCTTTACTGAAAGAATAATAACATATCCTGTAATCTGTTTGAACTTCTGAATAAGCGTACATTTCTTCAAGAGCTAAGATGTCACCATCCCACTGGTCGGGAATCATTTTTATCAGATCAGATTTCATTTCAAGCTCTAGTTTACTGTAAACAACTTCACTGCCCGACAGGTCAGCTATGTTTAACTGATGAGCACTGTTCCTGTCTGTGTACACAACTTTCTTATGGTCCTGTTTGTTGACAGCAAAGCTTACGGATAACTCGCCTTCTCGGGTAATCTTAACGCAGTCTGTTTCCATATTGCTCGGATTTTTTGTTAAATCACAGGCATAAACCTTGTTATTAAAAGTAAAAAAAGCTTTATCATCAAATATCTGTGGATAAAGTATTGTGCCTATCCCCAGTTTCTTAAAGTTCCAGTCATTCACATTGGCATAAAGGATTTCCTCATCCCCTTTTCCGTCAACATTTTCAACATTAATCAGAACATAGTTCTTCCCTATGGCTGGCGGATAGATAAACCTTGTTCTGTTCCATTCATCTGTATAGGCAAACTCATACTTCCATCCATTTCCAACCTTTTTCGCTGAAACTATGTAGACCTTAAGATCAATCGTATTCCCTACTCTAAAAAGAAACCTGTCATGATTATACGCCATTTTTTCTCCGGCATATGAAACCATTGTGTATTTATTTTTTTCAATATTATAGAGCAAACTGCCAGCTACAATGTACTTATCATCTACTTTCTTACTTGTTGAGGCATACATACCTATCTGTCCTTCATATATATCGCCCTGCCTGAACACTCCAGTCGAATTATGATAAATATCAGACGTAGCATAAAATGTCGCTTCTCCTCGATACTCAGAAGCATCTCTCAACTTAGCCTTATCACTCATATCACAGGGAAGAGGATAACAGTAGTAATCAGGCCACTCCTGCATTATTTTACGGTTGTTAATTTCCCATAGATTCCTTATACACTGGGGATCATTCTCAGGCGCTGGCAGATCACACTTCCTGCAGAAATGTTTCTTTCCATCCTTATCAAAATAAGGAAATCCTGCATTAAGTAGACTCGGACAGTCAGGGTCACCCTCTGTCCCGGCCGGATAATCGTAATCAGGCCATTCTTCAGCATCAGTTTCCGGAACCTCATCGGGTATAATATCCTTATCCTCAGTATTGTCATCATCTACTTTTGTTGAGTCTGAATCTGTATCTGTGTCACATACTGTTTGATCAGAATCAGTAGTTTCATCAAGGGCAGAATCTAGATCAGAGATAGAGTCTATTTCAGTCGCATAATTATCCTGAGTGCCTGAATCTGTTTGAGGCTTGTTCTCTGTGCATGAAATAAAAACAAGAATAATCATAAAAACTAAATACTTCATCTAAGCCTTTTTTTGTTTCAACTGAAAAAGATTACTTCATAATCCAACAACAATCAAGTCTAAAAAATTATTTGACTGATCGATCTCGTGACTTAATATTAGAGTATGTTTAACTCTTGATTGAGGCACAATGAAGAATCAGATAATTATCTATCAACCGGAAGTTGGATTATCGTCACTTGAAGTGCGTTTGGAAAATGAAACCGTATGGCTTAACAGACAATAAATATCTGTTTTGTTCGGAAGGGATGTTAAGACTATTGGCAAACACATAAACAACGCATTAAAAGAAGAATTACAGGGACTTCCAACTGTCGCAAATTTTGCGACAGTTCAAAATGAGGGGGGAAGAGAAGTTGAAAGAAATATTGAATATTACAACCTTGAAGTAATAACTTCAGTGGGATACAGAGTAAAATCAAAAAAAGGAGTTCAGTTTAGAGTCTGGGCAAACAAAGTTCTCAAAGAATATCTTTTAAGCGGTCATGCTTTTCAGGTTAGACTGGAAAAAATGGAAACGGAAGTCGGAGAGCTGAAAAATAAAGTGAAAGGAATAACTTTTCAGGTGAAAACTGAGCTGACTCCCAAAGAAGGACTGTATTTTGATGGACATATTTTCGATGCTTATGCTAAAGCCGTCTCATTCATCAAAGAAGCTGAAAGTTCAATAATTCTCATTGACAACTATATTGATGAAACAGTTTTTCTAATGCTCTCAAAAAGAAAAAAAGGGGTGAAAGTTACTATTTATACGGATAAGTTGACTAAAGAACTTCAGCTGGATCTTAAAAAACATAATTCTCAATATGAGCCTATTAAAGTTAACGTTTTTAAAAAATCCCATGACAGGTTTATGATAGTTGACAACAAAACTGTCTATCATATCGGAGCTTCACTAAAAGATCTTGGAAAAAGACTTTTCGGATTTTCAAAAATTTCAATTGATCCAGAGATAATTATCTCTTATTTGGAAAAAAGGTGATCAGGGTCTGATGATTTAAGCTACTCCTCAAAAGGACAGACACCCTCTTCTTTACAGTAACATTCCATGTCTCTTAGGATCAAGGGTGTTGATTTTTATTTATTTGGCTCGTCACTTGGTCTTTTCCCAGTTTTAGGATCTTTGGGATTATCCGGCTGTGGGGTGTAATCATCAAACGGACATAATTCAGGATGATAATCACAGTAACATTCCATGTCACGGAGTTTCATTACCGGTTGTGTATCATCCTGCCAGATAAGCCAGTGATCTTCAAATTCAGGGTAAGCCATCCTGTAGGCCATAATCCCGTCATTATGCTCAACAGGAAGCACACAGTAACTTTTCTTTTTTGAAACACGATAATAACACACTCTGCCATCACCTGATGGATCTCCTGCTTCATCATTCACAGGCTTAAAACCATTTGTGAGAAGAATTGTATCTCCTTTCACCTGAATTACTGGTAACATTCTTGTTCCGGCAGAAAGTCCGGGGATGTCAATTTCCTCATATTCAAATGGAGTTTTGCTTATATCAACCTTTCCAATCTTATTGTCATCAGATGTATCTATGTTTTCATAATAAATTAGATTTTCGTTTTCCTGATCTATTATCGGGGTTGCTATTCTCTCACTATCACGATTGAGTTTTATGCAGTCATCACGACTCTTCGGGTTTTTGCTCAGATCACAGACATAAGCTTTAAAACTCTGATCATAAAATGCAAGTTTATCTCCGACAATATTGGGATCTCCTCCGAGGTCATCTTCTCCAATAACTGTCCATTTCCATTCACCTATTTTCGCATACATCATTCTGTCAGGGTCCCCGTTTTTAATCTCAACATTCATGAATGCCCATTTATCATTTATTACGGGATTGCCTGTAACAAATCTGACAGCTTCATTATATGCAACTTCCATTTTTCCTGAAGTGTCGGAATATACAAGGTATTTATAAGCACTGAGGCTATCAATTCCTTTGGCAGATACTCCGTTAAGCATTGTGCCTCTATAATAAGCCATTATATCATTCGAACTGCTCATCCTTGCAACCTTATATTTGCGGGTATCAAGATCAAACTCCACAGCTTTACTGTTTGCTGGCTTCGCATCTTCACTAAAAGTAGCATATAAAGCGTGATCCATAACCATACCGACCTTTCCGTCTGACAGGTTATAATGCTTAAATGTTGCCATGCCTGTCTGCCAACCTTTTGGATTATTGGCATTTAACATTATATCACATTTATCTAGATATATAGTTGGATACTCTTCAACAACTTCATCATAATAAAATGGTGTCAGATCCTCCATAACGCACGGATATCCAAAACAGTCAAGATCAGGATGTTCATTACACAAAGCAGTATTAGGTTCTTTCCAGAGGTTTGATACACAGTCCGGGTCATTTTCCGTAGGTATATCACATTCCCGACAGAAATGAATGCTTCCGTCACTTCTTGGATAGGGAAATCCTGCCTCCTTCAGTGGAGGACAGTATGTATCTTCATCAATATCTGGTGTTTCATCTGCGTCTGTACTTGGTTCATCGGAGAAATCTGCTGTCTCATCAGCTTCAACATCTGTCTGTA
>CAZTKP010000211.1:0-1439 GCA_964614215.1 uncultured Spirochaetales bacterium
TGTCTTTTCCCACATAATCTTCTTCACAGACATATCTGCATTCCTCTGTGCTTGGGTTTTCATTGTATTCAGCTTCAAGAGTTGGCTCCCATTCTTCACCATTCCATGTCTGAGCAATCTTTTCAGCTGTGTTCCATTTGGCATTTTCAGGCAGACCTTCACAAGACTGATCTTTTCTTACAGTACCCGGAAACAACTTTTCTCTTGCACATCTGACTTGATACAAATTCTTATCTGCAAGTTCACCATAACCTTTTGCTCCTATATCGAAGTCAAGATACAGCGTAACATAATAATCCGTTACTGCCTCATCTGAAGATGACCAGAATCGGCCTGTGTCTCCAAAAACTGAATATCTACCGTCTTCAGCCTCTTCGCAACCTTCAGGATCACTGCAATCTTTAACCAGAGTCTCAAGTTGCTCGATTGTAGGAAGGAAATAGTCATCATAACCACCTTCAGCGTAGTCTTCGCAGTTTTGTTCAGCAAGATCTAATCTAACTGGATATAAAACTTCTTCTGCCCATATCAGACCATTAAGCTTATCAACATACGGATCATCGCTTTCCAGATCATATCCATCATCATCGGTCTGTTCCTGAACATCGATGTCAGAACTCTGCTCAAGATCATTCACCGTTTTTGTGTTATTTTCACAGCCAACAAGAACTAGTATCAGAATCATAAATAAATACTTCACAACAGCCTCCTACTTCTTACATCTAACAAAAGGTTTTTCTTTCATGATATTGACGTTTTTAATGATAGGGACAAGTTGATATCCCATTGCGGGGTCCATAGCACCTGTCATTTGGATCTTGACTTCATAAGTATTTGTTTTTCCGGGCTTTACAACAACTTTATCAGTTTCGATAGAGCCGACTGTCATGAGCATGTTGCCTGTGCTCATGATCTTAAGTTCTATCTGGTCACGTTTTATGACAAGGTCTTTTTTCAGTGAATTTGTGATGCTTAAATTTACACTTATAACTTCATCAGGGGAGCAACCTGCCTGTTCTGCTGAAACTTCAACGAACTTATACCACTGGATCTCATCAAGTGCGGTTTTCTGATCACATTGCGCCATGACTTGCTGGCTTTCTTTTGTCTTTCCTGTTGATAAAGATATCTGCTTTCTTTTAGCTTCTCTTGTAAGAAAATCGTACACTCCCTTGAGGATTCTTTTCCCTTCTCCGGGCCTGGAACTTTTAACAAGTCTTTTCAGTCCGGGATGGATTAACATATCTTTCGTGACGTTTTTGTCACCGAAATGAAGAAACGCTGAAAGAAAAAATTTAAGGTCTTTTTCTGTTGTCTTTTTACTTGGAGAACCTGCGCAGTACATCTGATCTGCCGACTGATAACATACGCTCAATGCTCCTGCAGTCTTCTGTGTCGACCAGTTTCCCGCACCGAAAAGAGAAAATGAAAGAAAAATT
>CAZTKP010000211.1:1539-4192 GCA_964614215.1 uncultured Spirochaetales bacterium
AGTCTTCTGTGTCGACCAGTTTCCCGCACCGAAAAGAGAAAATGAAAGAAAAATTGTTAACAGGAATAAAAAAGCTCTCATGACGTCCTCCTCAATAGATTTCAGATAGTTAATTATTCCCCGCTGAAAATAATTGTCAAATAAAGCTCACGCTAATAAAAATTTATCCTTATTTTTATTGACAGCGAATCGAATATTCCTATTATCACGACGTTTGTTCACTTTAATTTTGGGAGGATATTATGAAAAAACTTTTACTTGCTATGATGTTCGTACTTATTGCTGTTTCCTGTGGTGGAGATGATGAAACAATGGAAGAAGCTGCAGAAAGATATGCAAAAGTAATGTGTAAAAAGATCTTTGCATGCGAAGAAACATCAGCTTACGAAGCTTTCGTAGGCGGAACTGAGTCTGCATGTGTAACATTGATGACAGCTGAACCTGAAGAAGAAGAGGGTGAAGAAACTACAGAAACAGAAGAATGTGAAAATCCGAACTTCGACAAAGTTAACGAATGTATCAGCTGTTATGAAAATATGTCATGTGAAGATTTCGCAGAAGCTATGCAGAGTGATGAAGAAGCATGCCCCGCATGTGATGAGACCTGTAACGACTAATTCTTTCCTAAACTTCTTTCATAGATAACGAGATCCTTTTACGGGATCTGTCAATTCCTATAACTTTCACTTTTACTTTCTGACCTACATTAAGATGATCAGCGGGATTCTGTATGAACTCGTTTGCGATCTGAGAAATGTGAACTAAGCCTTTTTCCTTGATACCGATATCAACAAAAGCACCAAAGCCTGTGATATTATCAACTATTCCATTCAGTACCATTTCTTCCTTGAGGTCATCCATAGTTTTGACATTCTCGGAAAACCTGAAGATCTGAAACTTCTCTCTGGGATCAAGTCCTTTCTTTTTAAGCTCTTCGATAACTGATTTCGGCAGAAACTCTCTAAACTCATCACTTTGTGCAATTGAAACATTGTCTATCAGATCTTTTGTCGACCTTCCCAGAGTTTTAAGAGCTTTTTTAATATCAGCATAACTTTCAGGATGAACCATTGTGCTGTCAAGCGGTTCAACTCCGTCAAGGATCCTTAAAAATCCCGCACACTGCTCAAAAGCCTTCGGTCCTATACCTTTCACCTTCTTTATATCTTTAAGCGACGAGAAACGATTCTCATTTCTTGTTTTTACAATTTCACGTGCCTTACCCATGTCCAGACCTGAAATATAGGAAAGAAGATGATAACTCGCAGTATTAAGATTTACTCCGACACGGTTTACGACCCACTCAACTGTTGTTCCCAGTCTCTCTTTCAGCATCTTTTCAGGAATATCGTGCTGATACTGCCCTACACCCAAACTTCCCGGATCTATCTTCACAAGCTCGGCAAGCGGATCCTGAAACCTTCTTCCAATTGAGATAGCTCCCCTCACAGTAATATCAAGATCAGGGAACTCCTCTCTTGCAGCATCACTCGCACTGTAAATGGAAGCACCATCCTCATCAACGGAAAGCACTGGAACAATGCCTGCAAAAGCATTTTCAAGAATTGATACTGCCTCTCTTCCAAAAGTTCCGTCGCCGCAGACGATAGCTTCGACCTCACCACTTTCAACCCATGATCTGATCTTTTCAGCTTCACGCTCACCTGATTGAAGATACAGAACTTTTGATCCCTTGAAAGCTCCGTTCTTATCCAGCAGAACACATTTACAGCCTGTTCTGATACCGGGATCGACCGCGACAACACCTTTTTCACCAAAAGGCGGAGCAAGAAGAATGTTCTCAAGATTCCTGTGAAAGATCTCAAGAGAGGCTTCGATCGCTTTTTCCTTTATTTCGCCAATCACTTCGTTACCGATAGTTTTTAAAAGAAGCCGGTCATAAGCTTCTTCGGTGCATTTCTGAAAAAATTCCGACTCTCTTCTAAAGTAATATCGCTCTATCTTTCCAAGCAGTCTTTCCTCATCATAAGGTTCAACTGAAACATTCAGAAAACCTTCCTTTTCTCCACGAAGAATCGCCATAACCCTGTGATGAGCAACTCTTTCGACCTTTTCTTCATGCTCAAAGTAATCTCTATACGTGTCACCCTCATCTTTCTTTCCTCTTTTAACTTTCGAGACAAGAAAACCGCTTCTTAAATGATCTCTCACCATTGATCTTATCTCAGGAACATCCGCTATCCTCTGTGCAACTATGTCTATAACTCCGCCAATAACGGCCTGTGCATCAGGAAAATCATCACAGATGTAGTTTGAAGCAAGCCTTTCTATCTCGACTTCTCTTAAATTTCTATTCACAGCATTATCTGCAAGAGGTTCCAATCCCGCTTTGATCGCTTTATCCGCACGAGTTTTTCTTCCCGGTTTAAAAGGCGCGTAAATATCTTCAAGTATCTTCATATCCGGAGCTTCGAGCACTTTTTTCTCAAGCTCAGGAGTGTGATTTCCATTTTCCACCAGAGATTTAAGGATCGCCTCCTTTCTTTTTTCAAGAGCCGTTATCTTTTCATAACTATCCAGAATATTTTTAATGCTCACCTCATCCAGATCACCCGTTTTTTCTTTTCTGTATCTGGCAATAAAAGGAACAGTGCTCCCTTCCAGAAAAAGTTCAACTACCGCTGAAACCTTT
>CAZTKP010000212.1:0-2886 GCA_964614215.1 uncultured Spirochaetales bacterium
GGAATTCTGATATTCACAGGTTACATATTCGGTGAGATCGCTGAAAAGATAAAACTGCCTAAAATATCAGGTTATATACTTGCGGGAATAGTTTTAAATCCCGATGTAACGGGAATTATGTCAAGCTCGTTTGTTGAGGATACTGATCCGATGCTCACAATTTCTCTGTCGCTCATCACCTTTTCGATAGGGGGTTCTCTTTCCGCTCAAAATCTGAGATCTTCGGGAGGCAAAGTGCTTGTTCTGACAGTTTTTGAGTCTCTGGCGGCCTTTATCTTTGTATTTATCTTTATGCTCGGAGCACTTTACTACTTCATTCCTGTTTTTAGTTCGTTTTATGTTATTGCCGCTGTCAGTCTTGTTCTTGCATCCTTAGCCGCCCCGACAGATCCTTCCGCGACCATCGCTGTTATTCACGAATATGAGGCAAAAGGCGAAGTTAGCTCTACAATGCTTGAAATTGCTGCATTTGATGATATCGCGGGAATAATCATCTACACCTTAGTTACCGCTTCGGCAGCATTTTTTCTGGGAAAAAGTGTTGATATAGGTCATACACTGCTTGATATGCTTGAAGAAGTCGGCGGTGCCGTTGCGATCGGAGCTGTGATAGGAATTCTGTTTAATTTTCTCGTGAAAATATTCAAAAAACAGACGGAAGGCACACTGATCGTCCTGACATTCGGCCTGATACTGTTAAGTTACGGAATTTCAGAGTATTTTGGACTCGAATCGCTGCTTTCCTCGATCGCACTTGGAACAGTGGTCGTAAACTGGAACGAGCAGGCGGATAAGATATTTAAACTTATTGAGCGTTATACAGATGAACTGATCTTTGTTATCTTTTTCACCCTGTCGGGACTTCACCTGCAGCTTGCATCGGTTACAGGAAGCTATGTGCTTATAATCATTTATATAATCGCGAGAATGATAGGCAAGTTCGCAGGCATCTACGCAGGTGCTTCAATGTTTAAAACTACTCCCAAATTAAAGAAATACACAGCCGGAGGCCTTATCCCTCAGGGCGGAATTGTGATAGGTCTGGCACTTCTGCTTACAAAAGACGCGATCTATCAGGATTCAGCTTCGATCATCATGGGAGTCGTAATAGGAGCCGCTCTGATACACGAAATTATCGGTCCTGTTCTGTCCAGATTTTCTTTGAAAAAGGCAGGGGAGATCAAGGGTTAGTAGCAGTATCCTTCCACGCAGGGCATTCCGGAGCAGCAGTCACTTACTCCTTCCACACATTTTTCTCCCGCGGGAACACAGGCTCTGACATTTACAGGGTATCCTGATGAACTGCAGCTCTCATTTTCCGAACAGATGAACTCTCCGGATCTGCACTCAAAGCAGTATGGTGCAGGGTCAACAGAACTTGAGTTAAGCACAGGGCACTGGTCAGAAGTGATGGAACATACTGCGGGAACACATTTAGCATCTTGCGGAATAAAGATCTCGCCGTTTGAGCAAAGTCCGCAGACAGAAGGTTCAGGAGAGGTGAGGCATCTGACACCCGTTAGACCAGTCAGTCCGTAACAGCAGCCGGTAGGGCATTTTGTTTCGCCGCAAGCCTGAAGTGATGCGTAGACATTTGTACAGCGGGCAAGCTTTTTGTTGCACTTAAGACCAAGATACATCTGGCAGTCATCATCACTTATGCATCCTTTTGTGCATTTACCGCTAACACAGATATTGCATTTCCCGCAGTCTGAGTCAAGAGCACAGTCTTTTCCAATACTTACAGTGTCACATCCGCCAGTATTTCCAGTATCTCCAGAGTTTCCTGTGTCACCACTGTCGCCACTGTTCCCGGTATCTCCTGTATTGCCAGAATCACCAGTATCACCAGTATCACCAGTATCACCGCTGTCTCCGGAATCTCCTGAGTTGCCGCTATTTCCAGTATCCCCGGTGTTTCCAGTGTCTTTTTCTATGCAGGTAGTCGTGTCAAACCATGAACAATCATCTTTACACTTTGCTTTTCCTGATTCATACTTCTCAGGATCCATGACAACACAGTCAACAACATTGCCGTCACAGTTTTCACCGGCTTCGATCTTGTTGTTTCCACAAACAGCTCCTGTATTTCCGTTATCCTCATCAGGATCTACGTTCTCAACATCATTATCGGTGTTCGTCTCGTTATCCGGAACAGAAACCTTTTTGTTGTCCTGACATGAGAAAAACACTGATATTAAAAGTATCACAGCTATGTACAGTAAAATCTTTTTCATTATCGGCTCCCGAATAGAAATCAACTGTCTATTAATATCACGAAAACTCTAACAATGCTAAAAATAACAGAATAAATGTCAACTTGACTCTAAATTCCCAAACAACTAAACTTTCCTATCTTTCTTGATGGAGATTGTTATGGGAAAAGTGATAGAAACGGCAGGAGTAACTAAAAACTTTGATAAATTCTGTGCAGTGAACAATGTTACGCTTTCAGTTAACAAAGGGGAGATATACGGATTTCTCGGACTTAACGGTGCAGGCAAGACAACTACGATCAGGATGCTTCTTGGTCTTATAAAGCCCAGCAGTGGAAGTGTGAAAATATGTGGGGAGGAGATACTTCCAGGAGGAAAAGGTCCGTGGAATAAAGTCGGCAGTCTTGTTGAAGTTCCGTACTCCTATCCTGAACTTACCGTTAGGGATAATCTTGAAATTATTAGAAGAATGCGTGGCATTTCAGACATGAAAGCAGTTGAAAATATTGCGGAAAAACTTAATATTGCAAGGTATCTTGAAAAGAAATCCGGGCATCTGTCTCTTGGTAATGCACAGCGGTTGGGGCTGGCAAAAGCTTTGATCCATGAACCGGAACTGCTTATCCTCGATGAACCGTCAAACGGACTTGATCCGGCAGGAATTGTCGAG
>CAZTKP010000212.1:2896-4173 GCA_964614215.1 uncultured Spirochaetales bacterium
GGTTCGTCAGCTTCTGATCGATCTTTCAAAGAATCTTTCGGTGACGTTCTTTGTTTCAAGTCATATTCTCAGTGAGATTGCAAAGCTTTCAACGCGTATGGGAATTATTCATGAAGGAAGGCTGATAAAAGAGATGGATTCGGCTGAGATACACGGTCTGCGGCAGAGACATCTTCTTGTGGGAACCCGTGAAGTGAAAAAAGCAAAGGAAGTGCTTGAAAAGGAAGGTTTTGCAGTAAGTTCTGTTGACGATGGAACGATGAAACTAACTGATGAAAAAGCGATAGAGTTTCCCGATAAAGTTGCCTCCATTCTTGTTAATGCGGGAAATCCACCGACACTGCTTCATGAACAGGAAGATGATCTGGAGAAAGTTTTTCTCAATATCGTCGGAAAAGAGGGAGGTGCAAATGAGTAAGCTGTCCGCATCATGCTTTGCCGAATATCTGAAAATCCGCCGTTCAAAAGTTTTCTGGCTGACAATAGCCGCACTTTGTCTTGCTCCTGTTTTCGGATCTCTTTTCGTTGTAGTGCTGAACAATCCTGAATTGCTCGAAGGTAACGAAGCTTTGAGAACTAAGGCAGAACTGAGCGGTTTTACTGGTGACTGGAAGTCGTTTTTCAGTCTGATTTCTCAGGCGATAGGAGTGGGTGGAGTCATTGTTTTCGGATTTGCTGCAAGCTGGATCTTCGGAAGAGAGTATTCAGATCACACGGTAAAAGATCTTTTTGCTCTGCCTGTAAGCCGTACAACAATTGTCGTTTCAAAACTTATTGCCTGTATCATCTGGTGCTTTGCTGTTGCCGTTGCCGTGCTTGCAGTTTCACTTGCTCTCGGATTTTTTCTCAGTCTTCCGGGATGGGAGTCTCCGCTTTTTCTTTCATCACTGTACAAAATCTTTCTGACGACAGTGCTGACTGTTCTGCTCTGTCCTCCGGTTTTTCTTGTTGCTAGCATTACAAGAGGATACTTGGGGTCACTAGGTTTTGTAGTCCTGACAGTAGTGCTTGCCCAGATCATCGGAGCTCTCGGATTCGGTGCCTACGTTCCCTGGGCTGTTCCCGCTCTATTTACCGGAATGGGCTCCAGTGCTGGCGGAAGTCTCAATATTTTCAGCTATATAATCCTGATCGCTACAAGTGTTGCCGGACTTGCCGGAACCATCTACTGGTGGAAGTTCGCCGATCAGAAGTAATTGGATAAATTAACTATAAATTTTATTCTTTCGGTTTAAGTTCCAGCACGAAAGGTTTAAACATTTCACATTCACACTGTG
>CAZTKP010000213.1:0-4158 GCA_964614215.1 uncultured Spirochaetales bacterium
AAAAAGAGCAGGAAACTTTTATGGTTACAAAGGCCAAAGAGCTGGGTGTGAGTGCGGATTTTGTCAGAACTCTTATAAATTCATCCTATGTTTTTGCCGCTCATGTTCAGTATATTAAGGGTGCCGGAAGAGTTATCAGAAAAACAAGGAAAACTCTTGATGGGAGAACAGTTCATTTTTATGAGATTGAGTTTGATATTCCGGTAAATGTAACTTTTCTGATATACAATTACAACGGAGAACAGAAGAAATTCACACTCTATAAAAAACTTGTAGCAGTATCAGGAATGGTTTCAGGGTCAACAAATTCTTTCAGAGTTATCCCTACACATAATCAGGTTATGGCTGCTTTCAAGGACACTTTCCAGACAGCTGTGAAGGCTGCTGCGATCAATGCTAACTATCAGCTTAAAAAGGATGATAACTTTGCACTCTTTATGCCTGTTAATGCTGTTGATGGTTCAAAAGTCGAAACGGATTTCGGTGTTATGGAGGATATCAGGGTTGATGCTCCTTTTACGGTCATGGAGATGGTTGACGGCAAGATGAAGAAAAAAGGTTATGTCAGGGCAAGAAAGGTCTCAAAGAACTGTTCTGCCGACTACAACAAACCTACAATCATGAAAATAACAAATGGAAAGGCTGAAGAGGCAGATCTTCTGCGTGAGTATCCGTGGACAGGTCTCTTTTTTAACTTGGGATTTGGTATGGATTCAACAAAGGTGACTGCTGATAATGCTTTACTTTCAGATGTGGGAAATATGTTTGTAATGCCTTCTTTTCATCTCGGTGCGAGTATTGATCTCGGTTATTCTGCCAATTCATCTTTTCTGAGTGAATTTTATATGGATCTCTTTTTTAAAATGAAATTTGGTGCTTATGACTATGGAAATTCAGGATTTCCATACTGGTTCGGAGGAGGTCTGGGATTTTCCAAAAGGTTTTATGTCGGTGCGGGAGGTTTTTACATTGCTCCTGCGGTTCTTGTTGACTATGAAGGAGGATACACTTCGAAAGATCTGGAAATGCAGCAGCTGAATCTTAACCCCCAGCTGCATTTCGGTTTCAGTGTCAGTCCTTCTTTTGATATTGTTATAAAAGGTGGTTGGAATATAGGTTTTATAACGAAAATGGAAGACGGTTCAACCGGACTGGATCTTTCCAGCAACTATGATCTGGTGACAATGGGGTTGACAGCTACAATAGATTTTAACTTCCATCTTCCGATTGTGGGAGCCATGGCAAAACTCTATTCCAAGCCGTCTAACGTTTGCAAAGGGAAAAAATAAGATATTACCGGAATATTTTTGGAGGAATTAAAATGAAAAAGATCTTAGTAAGTTTAATTACTTTTGTATTTGTTTTTACTGGTTGTGGTTCAGCACCTAAGTGTAAGCCCAACGACAAACAGACACCTGCACTTTACGAAGCAAGTTTCGTGGAAAGTTCAGGAACAGCTGAAACAATGGTTAAGGCAACAGGACTTGGCTGTACGATCGAGGAAGCTTCAAAAGAAGCAAAGAAAACAGCTATCTGGTTTATCCTTGAAGGAGGTGACAAACCTCTTCTTAAAAATCAGGCGGAAAAAATGAAGGCTGTCGGTCTTGCACAGATGATGTATCAGAATCCTGCGAAATACATCAGATGGCAGTCAGACATCAAATCAAAGAAAAAGGAAGGTGGAAAACTTAAGGTCACATACCTTGTAAAAGTTGCTTCAGGACTTATGAAAGAAGAACTTGTCGCGGCTGAGATAATCACATCGGAAGAAGCTATCGCAGAAGACATCGGTCTTCCGACAATTTCAGTTTTCGCTGATAAAGGCGGAGATTTCGCAAAAACAGCAAGAGCTGTTATGCAGGAATATCTTCAGGATAATTCTTTTGAAGTCTACGCAGCAGCCCAGCAGGATAAGGTTAACAATATCGTAAGCAAGATCTCGGCACTTGAAGGTGCGGCAACAGATCCGATGCACGACCTTGCTCTTTCACTTGGTTCAGATATTTATGTAAAGATCAACTACTCAGGTGGCGGAAGCTCAGTGGGAACGGCAAAGGCTTCAGTTGCAGTTGAGGTTTTTGAAACAGCTTCAGGTAAAATGCTCGGTTCGACAACAGGTTACTCAGCTGAAAGAAGGGTCACAGATCCTAACGCTCTTGTTCAGGAAGCTACAAACGATGCTTCAGCAAAAGTTATCAGCCAGATCAAGAAAGAGTGGATGAAAATGGCAAAACAGGGTAAGCCTTTTAAAGTGACAGTTCTTTCAAATCCGACAGACGGTGCAAAAGTTGACGAGACAGTTTACGGTATCTTCAAATCACTTACAAAGAGACCCATAAAGAGACTCGGCGGCGGAAAATCAACTTTCAGCTACATTGTCTACATTAAGGAACTTCCTAACGCATACGAGCTTTTCCAGAAGGTTAAGGCTGCGTACAACGGTCCGGGAAGCCTTGAAAAAGTTAGTGATACCGGTTCATTCCTTGTTTTCAAGGCTACAAGCACCGGTGAGATAGAGTTAACAATCGAATAAGGTACGTTATGAAAAGATATCTTTTCTTACTGCTTGCTTTTGTTTTTGTTTCAACTACCTGTGTTTATGCGCAGAGTTACAGTTCTACAAAAAAACAGGCGGCAGATGCCTTTGCTGAACTTGATGGAAAGGGGCCGGCTCGTCCGGCCTCAGCTCCTAAGGCAAAAGGCAAAAAAGGAGTTTCAGCACTGGACATTGATGCTGAGACGGCAATTCTAAAGGGAACAGGCTACGGAAGCGGTGTAAAAGCTGCAAAGATGGCGGCTCTCGGCGAACTCAGCAACTCTATTGTTGCGAACATTAAGGCTCAGACATCGCTTTCTCAGAAGGAAAAAGACGGGAAATATACGGAGACGCTGAAGAATGACATTAACATAAATTCGCAGGTGTTTCTGAAAGGTGTCGGATTTACATCTCCTAAAAAGACGAAGAACGGAACGGAGATCACGGCTTTTATGACGTCTGAGGCAGTTATCAATACGATAAAATATCTGCTTTCAACTCTTCCTGATAATCTGGACGCACTTGATCCCGCAAAGTATGACATGACACTGACAACAATTTATCTTGCATATTCACTACTTCATTCTGTGTCAGAGCGCGATGTTCCTCAGAAACCCAAGTTTCTGAAAATTCTTGCAGCTGTCAAGAAGGAAATTGAAAAGATGGCCACTCACGGTTCTATCTTTTTCACGTCGGATAAAACAGGACTCAAATCAACTGTGACCATCAACGGAAAGAAGTATAAGATCAATAAAAAGATCTTTCTTAAACCGGGAAAGTACAACTTCTGCGTTGAATCTGAGGGTTATAAAAAGCTCAAAGGTAACGTCTACATTTCAAAAGGTGACAAGAGATACGTTAAACTGATCCTTATTCCTGAGAATATGGAAAAGACTGAAGTGTATGTAAAGGTTATCAGCAAAGTGAGAGTAGTTGACGACATTGAAAAGGCTCTTCTTGATTTCGGCATAGTTCCTTCTCAGAACAGTGAACTTCCCCATTCAATAGTCGTTACCCTAAAAGGAAGCACGGTGACGGTTGATAAGTACAGGAAATACATTCTTGAGATGGATCTTCATACGTTCAAGAACGGTCAGAAGTACAAAATTACCCACTACGAACATAAACCTTTCTTTGTCACTCCTGCGACCGAGGCGGCGGAGATAAGAAAACAGACAAGAAAAGTTGCGCTGGCAGTTGTTAAGAAGTTCTTTTCAACGATTGATGTCAGCGATTTTCTTTCCGAGTAGGGGGTGATGATGAATTTAAGTAGAAAGGTTCTAGTTTTTTCAGTGCTTTTTCTTCTTGTTTCGATGCTTTCAGCCCAGATCAAGGTTGCAGTTATTGATTTTGGAGGAAACAAGTTCTGGCTTAACGATGCAAAGGTGGTCACAGAAATAATCATGGCTGAGCTTGCCACTTCAAAAAAGGTCAGTGTTGCTGAAAGAAGTGAACTTAAAAAGGTCCTTGATGAACATGGTCTTAACATGACAGGTGTTGTGAATCCTGAAGAAGCTGCTCAGCTTGGTCAGTTCATGGCTCTTAACAAACTTATCACCGGAACGCTTGGAAAGCTCGGTGGAAAGTATGTTATAACGGCAAAGATGATCGATATGGAATCT
>CAZTKP010000214.1:0-4126 GCA_964614215.1 uncultured Spirochaetales bacterium
CTCCATAATTAAACCGCATATTTATAACATAAAACTGTTTTTTATCAAGATAATGTAACTTAACTATAAAGTATAAATTAGTAATAAAACCTTCTTGATTTTATGAATTTTTGTGTGTAGAGTTAGCCCTGTTTTTTTACTAATGGAGGTTGCTTTGTGCGGAATAGCCGGTGTATTCAACGTAGATAACGCTCAGAACCTGATAGCGGAGATACTTTTTGCCACTCAGCATAGAGGCCAGGAAAGCTGCGGACTTGCGATCAGAGACAGAAAAGGCAATGTTTACAGCTATAAAGGTATGGGACTTGTGAAAAATGTTCTCACTCCCGAAGTTCTTGAAAAACATGCCAGTGACGTGGCTATAGGACATGTCAGATACCCTACTGCAGGTAGAAGTGACCCTGTAAATTCCCAGCCGCACAAGATCGAACTTCCGGAAGGTCCTCATATTGCAGTTTGCGCCAACGGTGACATCATAAATTACGGAGAGCTCCGTTCATGGCTTGAGAATGACTATGGCTTTACTTTTAAAAGTGATAACGACGGCGAATTAATGGGAAGACTTATCGCATTTCACCTTACTCAGAACAAAATGCCGATCGAAGAGGCTATCTTTGAAACTCAGCAGCAGCTTAAAGGCGCTTTCTCAGCTGTTGTCATCTATCGTGACCTTATGTTCGCTTTCAGAGATCCTCATGCTTTCAGACCTTACGTCCTGGGACACATGAACTACGACGGTGAAGGCGAAATTCCTTCTGACGGTGTTATTCTCGCATCAGAAAGCTGCGCATTCGGGATCACAGGATCAAAAATGATACGCGAACTTGAGCCCGGCGAAATAATCAGACTTGAAAAACATATGCCGCTTAAAGTTGTGAAGGTTTCACCGAAGAAAAAGCAGCATTGTGTTTTTGAACTTATCTACTTTTCAAGACCGGATGTTATTACCTTTGATGAAAAGGTTTATGACGTGCGAAAAAAGATCGGACACGTTCTTGCTGATTACGATAAGGATATGAACTTTGACAAAGACACTGTCGTCTGCTCTGTTCCCGACTCTTCTAACTTCGTTGCTCTCGGGTACGCTGAACAAAGCCCCGGAACATTTGACATGGGACTTTTAAGAAATCACTATGTCGGCAGAACCTTCACAAAACCTGATCAGAAGCAGCGTGATGAAGGTGTGCGACACAAATTTAATCCCCTTCCTGATTTCTTTGTCGGAAAAAAAGTGGTCCTCGTTGACGATTCAATTGTACGAGGCACAACTCTCAGAAAGATAATCAGAATGGTCAAAGGTGCCGGAGCAAAGGAAATACATGTGCGCATCGGTTCACCTAAAGTTATCGGCAGCTGCTACTACGGCATTGACACTCCGACAAGACGCGAACTGATAGCCTCAAGGAAAAATACGACAGAGATCTGTGCGTTCCTTGAAGCTGACAGCCTTAAATATTTTGAAGTTGATGATTTTGATAAAGTCCTTAAAAACCCTGAGAATTTCTGCTACGCATGTTTCAATCTCGACTATGTATACTCACCTGAAGATTTCACGCCTAAAACAAACCTTGTAGAAAGCAGATAATTATGAAAAAACAGATAGACCGACTTCTTGAAATTATGGCAACACTGCGTTCAGAAAATGGATGCCCCTGGGATAGGAAACAGACAATAACCTCTCTTCGGCCTTACATTATTGAAGAAGCTTTTGAAACAGTTGAAGCACTTGATGAATTTGACAGGAACAATGAAGATTCGGTTGAAACTCTCAAAAAAGAGCTCGGTGATCTTCTGCTTCAGGTGGTCTTTGTCGCTCAGATGGCCGATGAGGAGAAACTTTTCAACTTTGAAGATGTTGCAAAGGCACTTTCAGATAAACTTACGGTAAGACATCCGCACGTTTTCGGTGAAGAGATCGCAGATACAAGTGAAGAGGTTCTTGAAAAGTGGAATCAGATAAAGAAAAAGAAGGAGAACAGAAAGTTCCTTCTTGACGGAATTCCGGTTGCAATGCCTGCTGTAAACCTTTCTCAACGTTACGCATCACGAGCTTCAACGGTCGGATTTGACTGGGAAAAGTGGGAAGATGTCGTTGACAAGATGGAAGAAGAGAAAGCTGAACTTCTTGAGGCGATAGAGACCGGTAAAAAAGAGGAAATGGAACACGAACTTGGAGACCTTCTCTTTGCTGTCGTGAATCTTGGAAGAAAACTCGGTCTTGACAGTGAAAAGGCACTTAAATCATGTGCAGGAAGATTTAAAAAGCGTTTTGACAAGATGGAGGAGATCGATCCCACCTTTGTCGATGAACGTAAAAATATAGAAGAACTTGAAAATCTCTGGCAGTCAGCCAAGAAGGAGCTTAAAGACAGTTGATCTTACACTGCGGTACCGATATAGGTTCAAGGACCGGAAAGATCGTTATCATCGACAGCGATAAAAATGTCGTTTTCTCAAATCTCATTGAGACAGTCAGATCAGCCACTGCGACTTACGAAAAACTGCTTGAGTCCATTCCTTCTGACTTAAAAAAGGAAGCTCTCGCTCACTCTGTCACAGGTTACGGTCGCGAATCCGTGAAAGCTCTCACCGGTTCATCAGTTACCGAGATAACCTGTCACTTTCTGGGAGTGCATGAGAAGTATCCTGAAATCAAGACTGTTATCGATATCGGCGGGCAGGACAGCAAGATAATAACTGCCAGTGAATCCGGACAGATAGCGGATTTTATAATGAATGACAGATGCGCCGCAGGAACAGGACGTTTTCTTGAAGTAATGTGTTCAAGAATCGGCCTGGATATTGAAGAGTTCGCTGCTTTGGATGTTGAAGGCGTTAATCCTGAAGATATAAATGCGACATGCACCGTTTTTGCTGAAAGTGAGGTCGTTTCGCTCATGGCAAACGATGTCGATCAGATCACAATTGCATCCTCAATAGCCAAGATGGTTGCGACAAACACTGCATTCATGGCGGGAAGAATTCATCCTGATGCTCCTTTTTTCATGTCAGGTGGCGTTTCAAGGATGAAACCTGTAAAATATCATCTGGAAAAGATTCTGGGGGGAAAGATACAGACTGATGAGTTCTCACAGCTTATGGGAGCTTATGGAGCCGCACTGTATAATATGAGGAGAGAGGGAAAATGAAGAGGATCATCATCGTTTCGATCATAATTGCCATCAGTATCGCTTTTTTTATCAAAGCATGGACTCACGAGATCGACGAGTACGGCACAAAAGAGGTCAACTTGGTTGAGGCTGCGGGCAAAAATGTGTGTATGAGCTGTATCGGTCTCAGTGATGAGAACATCTTTGAAAAGCTTTTTGGAAAAGATGAGGAGGATGGTGATGAGTAGAAGACTGATCCAGCTTATCTTTCTGATCGTGCAGAATCCTTTCATCTCAAACTTCCTGACAGGCAGACCGTACAACGGCCCGACGAAGTCTTTCTGCGCTCCCGGACTTCACTGTTACAGCTGTCCTTCGATGGCTTTCGGATGTCCGCTTGGAACAATCCAGTATGTAATTAAATATGCGGCGATGATCCCCTATCTTGCGATCGGAACACTTGCAGCAGTCGGATCTATCTTCGGATCGGCAAGTTGTGCCTACGTCTGCCCTTTCGGCTTCTTTCAGGAACTTCTTTACGGTATTTCACCGATAAAAAATGACTCAGCAAAACTTCCAAGTCAGTTCAGATACTTTAAATGGGGAAATCTAATACTTCTCGTTATTATCGTTCCCGCTTTCGGACTTGCTCAGGGATTCTGCGCATGGGTCTGCCCTTCAGGACTTATCACGGCAGGAATACCGATAATTGCCGCAAACGAAGGACTGAGATCGTCCGTCGGAATAACATTTTACTGGAAAGTCGCCCTTTCCATCCTCTTTCTCGTACTTATTTTCAGAGAAAAAAGAGCATTCTGCAGATACTTCTGTCCGCTCGGACTTATACTTGGATTCTTCAACAGGATATCCTTACTGCAGATCAAACTTGATAAACACGCATGCATCAACTGCCATGCCTGCTCAAAAGCCTGCCCGATGGGACTTGAACTACCAGAAGGTATAAATTCAATTGACTGCATCAAATGCGGCGAGTGCGTCCCCGCCTGCCCACCTAA
>CAZTKP010000215.1:0-4118 GCA_964614215.1 uncultured Spirochaetales bacterium
ATTTCAAAAACTTGTTAGTCAAAGTCACATCTGATAAAATTCAGGCGGTTAAATTTTTGGGAGGTCGATATGAATTTAATTAAGAATTTTGTTTTAAGATTCTTTGCGATCATAGGTGTGTTGACAGCTATAATCATTATCTGTGCAGTTATAATCGTTAAATCTCTTGCAGATATGAAAAAGGAAGTGAAGGAGCAGACAGTTCTGCATCTTAAAACTTCAATGATATCGGGTGATGTTGCAACTGAAGGCGGTTTTTTTGCATTTGAGAGCTATCTTTCAAAAAACATGTCTCTTCTTGATACCATCATGCTCATAAGAAAGGCTTCAACTGATCAGAAAGTTGTCGGAATTATGGCTGATATTTCAAGTTTTAACCTCAGTTACGCTCAGGTTGAAGAGTTAAGGAACGAGCTCATTAAATTTTCCAAAACAGGAAAACCTGTTTACGTGTGGACTGATACTTTCGGGGAAATAATAGGCGGTACAAAGAGTTATTACCTTGCTTCAGCCTTTGATAAGATCTATATGCAGCCATCGGGAAGTGTCGGTTTTACAGGTCTGACAAGTGATTCAATGTTCTTTAAAAATACCCTTGAAAAACTTGATATGGAACCTATCGGATCAAGAAGAAAGGAGTATAAAAATTACTGGAATATGTTTTCAGAAGATAAATATACCGATGAGCATAGAGAGGCTTCTCAAACTCTCATTGATTCAATTTTCAACAAGGTAAAGTCAGATATTTCCAAATCAAGGAACATCCCGGTAAAAAAACTTCAGGAAATTGCCGATTCATTTCCGTTAACTTCAAAGGAAGCGCTGAAAAACGGCTTTGTCGATGAGATACTTTTTAAAGATAAGGCTGTGGAAAAATTGAAGAATGCTGTTGATTTTAAATCTTTTGTTTCAATGAACGCCTATGCTGAAATGATACAGGATACCTTTGATTTTACTGATAAAAAACATATTGCACTTATTGAAATGCCGGGATCGGTCCATCGTGGATCAAGTGACTTCGGCGCTTCAGGTCATCCCACTTCAACGGGTTCAGCAACGATGGTGGCTCTTTTAAGTGACGCATGGAAAAATGACGATGTTAAGGGAATTATCATAAGAGTTAATTCTCCCGGCGGATCTGTTATAGCTTCTGAGACTATCTGGAATAAAATAAAAGAGATGGTTAAGGAAAACAAAAAACCTGTCTATGTTTCAATGGGAACTGTTGCGGCTTCCGGCGGTTACTACGTTTCAATGCCGGCTCAGAAGATCTTTGCCGATCACAACACTGTGACAGGTTCAATTGGAGTTGTCATCGGAAAGATCTACATGCGTGAATTTTACAAAAAACTAGGAATCACCTTTGATTCAGTAACTACCGGAAAAAATAACGACATGTTCAGTCCGATCACAAAAATTACTGATGATCAGAAGCTTTATGTCGAGAGATCGCTTGACAATATCTACGATGAATTTGTCAGCAGGGCGGCAGAAGGCAGAAAAATGAAGCCCGAAGAGCTTGAAAAACACGCAAAAGGCAGAGTATGGTCAGGAGCTCTGGCAAAGGAAAAGAATCTGGTTGATGAAAACGGCGGATTCATGGATGCACTGGACACAATGAAAAAAGATTTAAAGATTGAAGATGAGATCGCTGTAATAAGCTATCCTAAACCGGAAAAGATGTGGCAGATGCTCTTTACCGACTATGAAGATGATCAGTATTCGGGATTTTTCGGATGGCTCAGGTCAATTGTTCATAAAGTCGATATACTTTTCAGTACAGTTAACGAAGTTCAAAGAGATCTGAACAGCAATGAGCTTATAAAGGCGGATGAGAATCTGGAAATCAGATAAATGAAGATCTATCAGGTTGGCGGTTCAGTCAGAGATGAGATCCTGGGTTTAAAACCAACTGACAGAGACTACGTTGTAGTTGGTGCAACAGTTCAAGAATTCTTAAAAAAATTTCCAAAGGCAAAAAAAATAGGAAAATCTTTTCCCGTTTTTCTTGTTGACGGGGCAGAGTATGCTTTTGCCAGAAAAGAGAAAAAAGTTTCCAAGGGTTATCGCGGTTTTGAAATTTTTTCAGATCCGCAAGTGACTCTTGAAGAAGATCTTGCCAGAAGAGATATCACAATAAATTCAATAGCTAAGGATGTTGAAACAGGAGAACTTACCGACCCGTTTAACGGAATAGGTGACATTAGAGCAAAGAGAATAGTTCATATTACAGAAGCTTTTAGAGAAGATCCGCTCCGGGTTTATAGAGTTGCAAGGTTTGCGGCGAAGTTCTGTGATTTTTTTGTTGATAAGGAAACTGTGAAACTGATGAACAGCCTGAAAAATGAGCTTGATACACTTTCAGTTGAAAGGGTGTGGGCTGAGTCAGTAAAGGCTTTTGAGTGTGACTGTCCTTCAAGATTTTTAAAAATTTTAAAAGAGGCTGATGTTCTCGACGTACATTTTTCTGAAGTACATGCACTTATCGGTATTCCTGCAGGTCCTGTAAAGTTTCATGGTAAAAAAGACTGTTTTGAACATACGATGGATGCAGTAAAGAGAACACCAAAAGATTCTCTGCTTGTTTTTTCAATACTTTGTCACGATCTTGGCAAAGCTTTAACTTCAAAAGACATTCATCCGCATCACTACAACCATGATGTAAACGGAATTGAGCCGGTTAAAGCGCTCTGTAAAAGGCTGAAAGTTCCTAAAAAGTATGAAAGGTCTGCATTTTTAACAGCCAGATATCACATGACACTAAGCCGTCTTCCTGAAATGAGGCCGGGAAAAGCTGTAAACTTGTTAAAAAAACTAAGTGGTTTTGAACCGGACGGGATCTACGGTTTTCTAAAAATTCTTGAGGCTGATTCTGGAGAAGATACTCAAAAACTTAAGGAATTTATTGATAATGTGCTTCCTGCAATTAATGAAAAACTTCCTGAAGAATTCTGGAATCTGGGTCCGGAATCAACCGAAAAGTTAAATGAAATTATGATAAAAAAATATGTTGAATTGAAAAAGAGGGCGCTAAAATGAAGAACCTTTTAAAGAAAATAAATCTGGGGACGATGATCCTTGTCGCGATGTTTGCAGGTATTTTAGCGGGAGCTCTGCTTGGAGAGAACGCTGTATATTTAAGACCGTTGGGCGAAATATTTATAAAACTCATCAAGATGCTTGTAGTGCCGCTGGTGGCGTTTTCCATCATTCTAGGAGCGAGTAGTCTCGGAAATGCAAAAAGTGCAGGGAAGGTTGGAATACTTACGTTTGCGTACTATCTTGCGACCACAGCTCTGGCAGTGATCCTTGGAATTGCGGCGGGACTCATTTTTGAGCCGGGTATCGGTCTTGATGTTTCTCAGATACAATCAATGTTCAGCAACGAGTTTGCCTCAAGAGGTGAAACTCCGGGATTCTGGGCGACTGTCATGGGTTTTATTCCGACAAATCCTTTTGAAGCTCTGACTGGGGGAAATATTCTGCAGATACTTTTCTTTGCACTTTTCTTCGGAATCGGGCTTGGAAGGTTGAGCAACGAGCAGAAAGAGCCTGTTATAAAATTTGTTTCTTCTGTCAACGATGTTCTTATCTGGATGATCATGAAGGTAATGCTCACGGCTCCGATCGGCGTTTTTGCACTGATGGCTGATGCTGTCGGTTCTTTTGGATGGGATATTCTCTACCTTGTGCTTAAACTGCTCATTGTTTATGCCGGGGTTCTGCTTATTCAGACTTTTGCTGTCTATCCTTCTTTTGTAAAAATATTTTCAAAGATGTCTCCGCTTGAGTTCATGAAAAAGATCTCAAAAGGACAGGCGGTCGCACTTTCAACTTCAAGTTCAATGGCAACACTTCCGGTGACTATGGAAATTTGTGAAAAGGAGCTTGGAGTCAGCAAGGAAACATCTTCTTTTGTTCTTCCTCTCGGTGCGACGATAAATATGGACGGAAATGCTATCTACTACGCTCTTGCAGCACTTTTCTTTGCCCAGATCTTCGGAATAGAGCTTGGTTTCGGGCAATATGTCGCGATCGTTTTAACAGCAACTCTCGGATCGATAGGGCAGGCAGGTGTTCCGGGACCCACACTTCTTGTTGTTGCAGTACTTCTTGCC
>CAZTKP010000216.1:0-4100 GCA_964614215.1 uncultured Spirochaetales bacterium
CAGGTCTATTCCTCCTGCGATCACTCCTCCTACGCTTGCAAAATCATCCTTGTCGTAGTTATCGATCTTTCCTGAATCAGTGAAAAATTCCCAGTCTGTAAAAGTTTCCACCTTAAACCCTCCGCCTGCAACAATGTGGGGAGAAAAGAACGAACCGGGATAGATGTTGTATCTTAAAAGTCCGAGAAACTGGAAACGCCAGTAATTGAAATATTCGTTTCCGTTCATATTCTGAAATTCTGTTTTTCTTGAAGTGTCCGTTAGCCTTGTAAATGAAGGCTGAAGTCCGATATCAAAATTGTCAGTAATTCCGAAATAGCTGTTTATTCCGACATTCCAGCTTGAATAGACTACAGTTGTTCTATCCTGAGTTTTAAGACTTAAGGGAAAGAACCCTCCACCACCAATATTTATCTGAAGTTCTCCTTCTTCGGCGGTAAGGGAAAGGGAAAGCAGAAGTAACAATATTACAAAAGATAGTTTTATTGCCTTCAATCCGGGTTGATACATGGATCAACCCCTACAACTGTAAACAGAAAAACAGCTTTCATTCATGGTTGTGCTCCGTTATTCCAGATAAATATAAAAATTTGTTCCTGCAGGAACTCTGTATTCCTGGGTCATTTTGTTTGCTTCCTGCTGCCGGTTCATTTCCTGAGAAGCGGGGGCAACTGTGTTTGATGCGGCACTCCCTGTAATACTTCCCGCAACTCCCGCATACCTTTGAGCAACGCCTGAAACAGTTTTTACAAGCCCCTGTTTTACCGAGGAGTCAATATTCTCTTTTGAAATATCTGTAACTTCTGATTCAATTCCCGGATCGCTACCGGAAATAGCAAAACCTTTCACCTGATATTCATTTTCACCGATCACAAGTTTTGTAAAACGGATCTGTGTTCTTTTGTTAACGTATCCACTTGCTCTACCGTAGAATTTCGCGCCTTTTGGAACTGTTCCCGAATCATTCTTAACAACTGCAACAATAGTGGACGCAGATGTTGATCTGATGGAAAATTCCAGCTTGACCTTAATTTTTACGTTATGAAGTTTAAACCCTGATCCCTTTTTTTCTTGTTCCTGCTTTTCTCCTCTGAAATATACGCCGCCTTTCTGACTGGTTCCACCCGGCACAAAATGTCTTCTTCCAACCCTTGATCCTGATTCAGCAACAGAGCTTTCTGCCGCAGGATCAACTGCCTGCGCATATTTTTTCAGGATTTCCTCATCTTTCATTGCGTTTTTGCCAAAAACAGGTGCTTTTGACCGGACTTTTTTCCTTTCCACAGGTTTTTCCTTAAATTCCACATCCTTTTCCGGTGTATTCATGGCAGACCTGAGGTCTCCTGTAAGTCGACCTCTGCGGTATTTCTCAAAATCCATTGCCATTTCAGGGGCTTTCTTTTTTTCCGGCTTTTTAACGGAAAAGAGTTGGGAGATTGCTCCGGTCAGAATTAGAAAGACGAAGAGGACGGAGAGGACGATGAGGACACTTTTTTTCTGGGGCGGTTCTTTTGATTCAGGTTGTGGTTCAATTGGAGATTCTTCAGGGGTTTCCTCTTCATCGAGGAGGTGAAGCATGTTCTTTTCCTTTTCCATCAGAATGTTACTCTCAGTTCTATTTTCCTTTTCTTCCCTGCACTTTCTGTTACTTCGATGATGTATTCCTTCGAATAATCTTCATCTTTTATGTGAAAGGCGGCGGCTCCGTTCACCACTTCATCAAACTGCATGGAGTACTTGTCCAGATGATACTGGGCATCGTCAATTTCGACTTTTCCGCCCTTTGTGGAGTAGACCTTCACTGTTTCGATATGAAACCTCTGTCGGTATCTGTTCTTGACCGAGAAGTTAACCGCCACGATCCCGTCACGACCGATCTTGCACATTCTGTCACTTCTAAGAAAGACCAGATCTTCCTGAGCTCTTGCGGAGTAGTTCGTGCACTGAAAAAATTCGGAAAATGAGTCTGCAAGGAATTGAACCGTTCTTTTCTGCGCTTCCTTGTCAATTCCCTTCAGCTTCTTTTCATATTCTCCGTTGAGCTTGTTTCTCAGTTTCTCAAGTTGTTTGTTGACCTCTTTCTGAGAATTCTCCCACTCCGGATAGGTGAAAATAACCCTGTTGCTTGCCTCCTGTGCAGGACGGAGAACCATGTTTAAAATAAAGGTCTGCCCCGAGTTGATCTTGAACTGAATATTGGAGTTCAGACCGTACATCGACGATTCAGGAGTATTGGGAAACATGAGTCCCCAGACCCTAATTTTTAAAGGATCGTTCTCCACTTCTATCTTAAGCAGTCCTGCATCTCCGATCGTCGGGGTTTCGTTAAGCACGATGTTTTTAGGGAACTCTATGACAAAGACTTCTCCGATAGCAATATTAACTGTTCTGTAGATGACGGTGTCGGTCGTTTTGAGCTTAATTACTGCCACTTTATCAGTGATGGGAGTAAATTTGGGAGAGATTCCCGGATTTTGTGCGAAGATAGTGTAAGCGCTTAGAAATATCAAAAATATCAGCTTCTTCATTTTTTGTCTCCCTCTTCGAGAAGATACTCTTTTTCATGTTCAAGAAGGTAGGCACGAAGAGATCTGAAATCACTTAGTGACTTTGCTTTGTAAAATTCAATGAAAAGTCCATCCGGAGAAAGGTCAAGCGAAACAGGAGTGACTATGAGAAGGGCTGAAAAATAGACGTAATCCTCTTTTTTAACACCTTCATCAGCATAATCGACCGCATTTTTAAAGAGCATCTTTCCGTAACCTTCGACTGTCAGCGTTGAACCTACTTTAAAGCTGCCTTCAACGACCTTAAGTTTGAACATTCTGAAGTCTGTTCTGAAATTTTTGTTTTTCCAGAACTTGATCTTTTCAAGGTGAACTGACTTATCAAGCAGTATCTGTCTGAATTTAGGTGTCAGACAATTGTAGGCTTCTTTCAGATCTTCTTCGATGTCGGGGCTGACACCTTCGAATTTTTCCACAAAATCACTCATGAATCTGTGAACACGGACATAGCTCGTTTCGTCGTTTATAATTTCGGGTCCGTCAAATGTCATCCTCTTCCCTTCGCTGTCAAAGGCGATCACTGGTGTCGGTTTCATCGTGGAAATAAAGGCTGTCCCGAGAGAAAAAAGTGTGATGATGAACATGAAGATCAGTGCCGAAAGGTTGATGAAGGCTGATCTTTTTCTGATCTTTTCAACGTCCTTATATTTCATTGCCGCAAAGAACTTGTCTTGATCTTTCAGTTTAGTTTTTTTCATTTTTTGATCCTCTCAGTTCTCTGTACTGGTTTATTTCATTTTTTGTCTGAAAGTCCGCCTTTGTTTTAACAACTGTTTCAACTTTTTCTGTGCTGACTGATTCTGTATAGCTGATAAGTTTCTGACCTCCATCTGCGATAGATGTGCCGATCTTTCCGTAAATTGAGTCCGCTCCTGCGCTTTCACTGATCCTTGTTCCTGTTACGGTAAGTATTTTCCCAACGGAATTTGATGTTTGGGTCGCCATTTTTGATGTGCTTTCACTGTAGACGAGTCTTTTTGAAATGAAAGGTATTGCGGCAATTGTAAAACCCATGAAAACAGTTCCGCTAAGGACAGAAATGACATCAGGACCTGGTTCAAACCCCGAAGGACACTTTAAAGCTGAGGTTGCAGTTATCATTACCTGAGACAGTGGTTCTCCTGCAATAAAGATGAAGGAGGAGTACAGGACCGGCCACAGCGAGAATGCCGCGAGTGATCGAAAGAATGTCCCGAGCGTGCTGAGACCCTGTCCGGGGAACGCAGGGACTGCCAGTCCTGTGCAGAGACCTATCGTGTTAAGTGACATGAACACGGGCCATGTCCATGCAAAGACGATCTTTTTAATTATCCAGACGAACGAGAGTGAAATAAAGACGCAGAATTTAAGAAAATACTGAAACATATAAGAAGAGAAAAAGTAGATGCCGCTGTTCATAATGCTTATGTCAGGAATTGTTGTACAACCGTCTTTTAAGTCCTTTGTGTCCACAGACGTCCTTATGAGATTAGCTGAATATTTTGAAAATGCTTCATAGAATGCTTTGTCGAGGTTTTCATTTTCAACGGTCGA
>CAZTKP010000217.1:0-4088 GCA_964614215.1 uncultured Spirochaetales bacterium
AGAGATATGGAATGTTACTGCAAAGAAGAAAGTGTCTGTCCATTTGAGGAGTGATAGACCCCACTCCTTGACTTAAAACTCAACTTGTTTTAAACTTCTCCAGTTTGTGTAATTTCGGGGGAAAGACCAATGAAAAGAAGTGTGTGTATTTTTCTTAGTTTTTTAATGTTTTCTTTAGTTTTCGTTTCATGTGGCGGGGATGATGACCCCAAAGTTGTAACAGGTGACAACAACAATGAAACAACTGATGAGGCAACGGATGAAGAGGAAGTTACGGATCAGGAAGAAGTAACTGATGAAATGACAGATGAGATGGAAGTTCAGGATACCGTTGACGAGATGGAAGTTCCTGATGAGGTTGAAGATAACAATACGGAAGTTCCGGATGACAGCCAGTTTCAGAAAATTGGTGAATTCAACCTTATGTTCAAAGGAAAGGTCAATACGGACCTTAGTGATTATCAAAGCATAAAAGGTGGCGAAGGTGATGTGAACTTTTCCTACAACGGAATGAACCTCACTTTTACAAAACAGACGGTTGCATTTGTTTTTCAGCTTTTCCCGCTCGCGATCCTTCAGGGAAGCAACGTTGCTGTGATGTGGCTTGATAGTGCTCCCGGAATTAATGCTGAAACAAAACAGGTTTTTGGTTTCACCTTTCCTTCAACTGCTCAACCGGGTGATCAGACAATGGAATCAGCTCAGGCTTATGCATTCTACGGTGATATTAACCTTGACTTGATGAATGGACAGTTCGATATTAAATGTGTTAGAGGAGCGGCTATCATGGGTTCATTTAACGTGACATCTTATGATGGTGCCAATGCTGATTTCGGTGCGATGGGAGATCTTCTCGATCCTGCCGCTGCAGGTTCACAGCTTCCTTATCCGGTCTGCACAGACTAAGAGGAGACACTTTGGAAGATCGCGGTTTTTTTGTCTATCAAAGCAGAGATCTGCGACTTCTGTTCTCAAAAGCTCTTGAATCTTTAAATTCGAATAAACTAAAAAATCCGCTTGAAAAAAGATCTATCATCATGCCTTCAGACGGAATGGCAAGATGGTTCTCTCTTGAAATGGCAAAGGCTGAAAATTTTGGAGTCTGTGCTAACACAGATTTTTTAAGTCCTGATAACTATCTGAAAAGATTTGCAGAAATGCATCTAGGCATCGGTTGCGAGGAAAGTGCCTGGGATAAGAGTTCTTTAAGGTGGGTGATCTTCGAGATTCTCGGAACTGATGTAAAAGGCGCTGAGTTTAAGAAGATAAGAAACTATTTCAAAGATAAAGAAAAAAAAGAAGATTCTGCACGTCGTTACCTGCTTGCGGGAAAGATAGCTGACCTTTATGATCAGTATTTTATCTACCGTCCTGAAATGATCGGATCATGGAAAAAAGGTGTAACGGTTAAAAGGGACGGCGATGAAAAGTGGCAGATGGAGCTTTTCAGGAAGGTATCTCAAAAAATAAACGCTGATGACAGGGTGGATATTTACGAAAAGTTCATTGAGAAATGTAAAGATCCTTCTGTCATAGAAAAACTCAGAGGAAAAAGCGTGCTGCTTTTCGGAATTTCATCCATGAGCAGGTACCATCTTGATCTTTTTCATGCACTTTCTCAGATCATGAAGGTCGAACTTTTCTTTTTAAGTCCGTCTGATGAGTATTGGGCTTATGTCAGAAAGAAAAAGAATGTGGATGATCCTGAAAGCAACAGATTTTTAAGCGATCTTGGAAAATCGGGCAGAGTTTTCATGGATATGCTTTATTCAATTGATGCCGTCCAGCCTGAAACTCTGGCTGAAGATGAAAAAATTCCGGAAACGGATCTTGAAAAAATAAGAAGAGACATCAACGAGGTAAGCGAAGAGAGTCATTATAATAAAAAGTCTGACGGATCTGTTGTAATTAACGGCTGCTGGGGAAAGATGCGCGAAGTTGAGGTGCTTAAGGATCAGCTTCTTGAAGCTTTTGACAAGGATCATGACCTCAAACCTTCTGATATTCTTGTCATGACTCCCGACATTCAGGGTTATGCCCCATATATCAGGGCTGTTTTTGACAGAAAGGACACAGCGGAAATTCCATATTCGATAGGAGATGTTTCCGTTTCAAAAGAAGGTGAAGTGATCCCTGTTTTTCTGAAAATTCTTCATCTCATAGGTACCGCTTTTAAAAAAAGTGAAGTTTTCTCCATTTTTGAAAAGGAAGCTGTCCACAGAAAGTTCCGGGTTGAAAAAAACGATCTCGAAACGATAAAGACGGCAGTCGAGCAGTCCGGCATCCGCTGGGGTGTTGACAGAAGGTCCCGAGAGAATATGGGGTTCCCGCCATACGAGCAGAATAGCTGGCGTTTCGGGATAGACAGAATGATCCTCGGATATGCAATGAAAGGTGAAGGAAAAAAGGTTTTCAGTGGTGTTATGCCCTATGACGAGATCGAAGGCGCAAGTGCTGTAAGTGTCGCAAGATTCATTACTTTCACTGAACAGCTTTTTAAGGCGGTCGATACTTTCAGCATGGAAAGACCTGTTTACGACTGGTCGGCAAGACTTAATGAGCTTGTTGATGAAATGTTTGAAGTTGGCCCTGAAAACTCCAATGAGATCAGATATTTAAGGATGTCATTTGACAGATTGAGAAAGAGTGCGGAACTGCCTGAATTTAAAGAGGCTGTCTCGTGGAAAATTATCCTTAATTTCCTTGAGGAATTCCTTACAGGTGGAAGTTACGGGAGAGGGTTCATTAATGGAAATGTGACTTTCTGTTCAATGCGGCCGATGAGGGCGATACCTTTTAAAGTTGTGTGCATGATAGGAATGAACGATGAAGTTTTTCCGGGGCAGCAGACCAAAGATCTTTTTGATCTTATCACAAAATATCCGAGACCTGAGGATAGAAATAACGCTGAAAGTAACCGTTACTTTTTTCTCGAATCGCTTGTCAGTGCGCGTAACCGCCTGATAATAAGTTACAACGCAAAAAGTGTGAGGGACAGTTCTGACAATCTGATGTCCTCGCCCGTAAAGCTCCTGAAAGATTATCTCGACGAGAAAAAGTCAGGTTTTAAGGAGATAATTCAGCCGTTGCAGCCTTTTTCAGCTAAGTATTTTGAGGGAAAGGGTGGTCTTTTCACCTATTCTTCAGCAAATTTCAGCATTGCTCAGGGACTTGCCGGAGGATCGAAGAAAAAAGATGAAATTTCACCGCTTGAAACAGATCATGAAACCGATATCGAGCTTGATGATATTATCGGTTTTTTCATAAATCCTGCGAGAAGTTTTTTCAGAAAGAGACTTGGAGTCACCTTTCCTTACATTCAGGAAAAGATCGATGACAGTGAACTTTTTTCTATAGGAAATCTCGAAGCTTATTCTTTTAAAAATGAGCTTATTAAGATCATTGATGAGGGCGGGTCGGTTGCGGATTTTAAAAAGAAAATGCAGGGAGAGGGAAAGATCCCGCACGGGCCGGCAGGCAAAGTTCTTCTCAATGGTTCAGTTTCGGATGTTTCCGGATTTATTGAGAAAATAAGAGATCATAAAGGTGGTGCGGAACCTCGGGAAATTGAAGTAGACAGCAGTTTTCAGGTGAGAAGTAAGAAAATACGCATCAGAGGAAAGCTTGAAGTTTATGATAAGTGGCAGGTTTTTTACAGACCCGCAAAAAAAGCTAAACACAAAGATAAAATAAGGATCTGGCTTTACCATCTTTTTCTTAATGAGATAAAAAGACACGACACATGTTTTCTCGGACTTGAAGAGGATGTTTTTCTAAGTCCAGTTGATGAACCAAAGAAAATCATTGAAGATTTGCTTGATATTTATTTCCTTGGAATGGAAAGGCCGCTTCCGATGACTCCTTTTATTATTCTGGAACTTTTTGAAGCAGGCGGGGCAGATCCTTTTGCAGTCATGCTTGAAAAAAGATCAAATACCTGGAGTGGAGAGCAGGATGATCACGCATTTTCAGTCGCAGCTGAACTCTCAGGATTTTATGAAGCAAGACCGAAAACCGTTAAAATGCTTGAAGATATAGCCATAAGGATCGGACAGAACTACAAAAGACATGAAACGGTGATGAAATGA
>CAZTKP010000218.1:0-4078 GCA_964614215.1 uncultured Spirochaetales bacterium
CCTCACATTTGAACAATTGTTCAATCATTCATAAGTGGAGGTTGTCTTGCCGGATAGTAAAACAATTGAAAGAGCTAAAAGGATCATTCCGAAAGGCGGGGAATGCGACAAAATTTCAGAGATATTTAAGGCACTTGGAGATCCGAACAGACTAAAGGTCGTGAAAGCCCTCACTGCCGGAGAGCTTTGTTCAAGTGATGTGGCATCTATCATGGAAATGGAAAATTCCACGGTCAGTCATCAGTTGAAATATCTCAAGAATTCTGGTATCATCTCATCCAGAAAAGAAGGAAAATTTATTTACTACAAAATTGAAAACGAATGCGTGAAGAAGCTTTTTTCTCTTGTAGAAAAACATCTTATGCAATGTGAATAACCGGAGATAAAAATGAAGAACTTTATTGTCAGTTTTACTCTGATCTTTGCAGTCTGGCTGCTGCTGAACTCATCGCTTACCTTAGAATATGTTGTAAGCGGTGTTATTCTGTCGGCCTTTCTTGCAGGATGGAGCAGCCTCAGGTTTCCCGTGTTTAAAAATGTGAAGATGACACCTAAGGCTTTTTTCTCTTTCTTTATGTTTACGCACGTGTTCCTTTTAGAACTTCTGAAATCAAATCTTGATGTGGCAAAAAGAGTGTTGTCCCCTTCTCTTCCTATCAATCCGGGAATTATCCGTGTAAAAACGAAGCTGACCGACCCGGTTGCAAGAATGCTTCTGGCAAATGCTATTACTCTTACCCCGGGAACTTTCACTATTGAAATGGAAGCTGACACTTTTTTCATCCACTGGATAGATGCAGGTATCCCTGATGCCGAGCAGAGATCACAGGATATTGTAAATAAATTTGAAAAATATCTGGAGGCTGTCTATGTCTGACATTATCCTTAACATCGCAGCATCCATTATGATCATCTCTCTGTTCCTGAGCTTCATCCGTTTCTTCAAAGGACCGAAAACTGTGAACAGAGTTGTATCACTGGATGTCATAGGATTCATCGCGATCTCGCTCATCGGGTTTATTTCCCTGATAGTTGACCGCTCTGTCTTCCTTGATGTGGCATTGGTTTACGGACTTCTTTCATTTCTCGGCGTTATTGTTCTTGCAAGATACGTTGAAGGAGGTCTGTGATGGAAATTAGAGAAATGATCGGAGCAGTTATTGTCCTTATCGGGTCTTTCTTTCTGTTCACAGCATCCATCGGACTGCTGAGAATGCCTGACTTTTTCAACAGGATCCAGGCAGGCACAAAGGCTTCTACTCTGGGTACGCTCTTTACACTGGTAGGAATTGCGGTCATAAATCCGCTCTGGTGGCCTAAACTGCTTATAATCGGACTTTTTGTCCTTATTACTAATCCGGTATCAAGTCATGTCATGGCAAGAGCCGGATACTATCAGAATTGCGAACAGGGAAAGATGGAAAGAGATGATCTCGAGAATCTTTCACAGATAAAGAAGGAGGAACAATAATGTTAATAGTAATTCTTGTTGTTCTGTCTATCGGAATAATAGCTTCGGCTATTTATGCAGTAAAAACAGCCAGTCTTATGTCGGCTGTTGTTGCAAGCGGAGCTGTAAGTCTTCTGGCAAGCGTTCAGTATCTTATCTTTGCAGCGCCTGATGTTGCAATGACAGAGGCCGCCATCGGCAGTGGACTTATGACCGTAATATTTTTTCTGGTTCTCAGCAGAATGAAGAGGGAAACAAATGGTTAGAAAACTTTTAATATTTATCGTCCTTGCCGTTTTCACAGTGGCATTTATCCAGATGATCATGGAGTTTTCATCTCCTGAAAATCTGGGAGTCGCCGCTTCGCATTACGCATCAGAAGGACTCGCCGAACTTGGCGCAACAAACCTTGTTACAGCTGTTGTTGTAACATACAGAGGTCTTGATACTCTCGGAGAGGTCACGGTCCTTTTTCTTACGGCATCTATTCTCGCTTTCTTCCTGAGCAGGAGATCGAACGAGAAAAAGACCCGTTCAAGTGAACTTCTTCAGACCGCATCAGCCTTTATTTTCCCGTTTATTTTCATTACCGGTGTCTATATTGCGATAAATGGACATCTCACTCCAGGCGGCGGATTTCAGGGAGGAGCTGTACTTGCCTCTTCCCTGCTGCTGCTCATTCTCGCTGATCCTCAGACGGAAGGAGCACCTTCGCTCTTTACATGGCTTGAATCCCTTTCAGGCCTTGTCTATGTTCTTCTGGGTGTTGCAGGACTTGTCCTTGCAGGAGGATTTCTCGATGCGACACTGCTTCCTGCAGGGAAAGCGGGATATCTTCTTTCAGCAGGAATAATACCCGTGATCTCAATTCTTATCGGAATAAAGGTCGGCTCTGAACTTTCAGCTCTTCTTTTAAAGCTGAAAAATGCCGGGGAGGAAACACAATGATGACACAGATAGGACTCGTTACAGGAACTTTTCTGATCCTTATTGGATTTTACACGATCCTTACGGACAGAAATCTGATAAAGATGGTGATCGGATTTTCAATTGCCGATACAGGTATCCATATTGTTATTGTCAGTTTCGGATACCTTACAGGCAGAACCGCACCAATACTCGATAAGGCCGAACTACTTAGCAATACTGTCGCAAAGGTCGTAGACCCTGTTCCGCAGGCGCTAGTACTTACAGCGATCGTTATCGGATTCGGTATCACCGCTCTAATGCTTGTCTTTGTTATGAGACTTTATCAGAAAAACGGAACTTTGGATATTAGCAAATACGGGGAACAAAAATGAATTCACCTGTTATTTTAATAGCCCTCTATCTGGGGACAGCCTTTTTCACGGCCGCTGCTGCAAAAAAACATGCAAAGCTATCTTTCTGGATAACATTGATCTCCCTTGCCGGAGCTACTGCGCTTTCAGGAATGTGGCTTTTCAATATTCTGTATGCAGGGACCAGTGAGACATTTCAGTCAACTGCCGGCTTTACTGCACCTCTTTCCATCGCTTTAAAAGTGGGTTTTGAGGAAGCTGCAGCCCTTTTTGTCATCAGCCTTATCGGTCTGATCGGACTTCCTTTCATTCAGAGATTTATTCTGAGCAATGGAAGGCTTGCCGCAGTGACCTACATTCTCTATTTCATGGCCCTCAGCGGAATAGTGATGACAAGAGATATTTTTAACTACTTCGTTTTCATAGAGATCAGCTCCGTGTCCATTGCCGGAATGCTGCTTTTCAATTCAACGAAGAAAACTCTCAGAGCGGGATTTTCCTGGCTGATAGCTACAGGAATAATTTCTGTATTTCTGATACTCGGTGCGATCCTGATCTATGTAAACACCGGTGTTCTGGGAATAGACTCCATCAATTCACTTTCAGGAACTGTGGGACTTATGGGAGGATTTTTTCTCTTCCTTGCCCTTATACTGGAACTTAAGCCGTTTCCCGCGAACGGATGGGCTCTGGATGTCTATGAATCGGCACCTCCCGGGATATCAGCAGTCATTTCAGGAGCAGGACTTACAGCAGGGCTTTTCGCCCTCTATAAATTCCTTCCTGCAGCCGGAAACTTCTGGTTCACTCCTGTCGCAGGCGCGGGTCTTATTACTTTTATCGCAGCAGGACTTTCAGCATTAAAACAGGAAAAGGTCAACAGAATGCTCGGATACTCTTCGATCGCTCAGACAGGACTTGCCGTTGCCGTTATAGGACTGAAAGATGTTTTCGGAGAACAGACCTTTTTCATAGCTTCATCGATCATTGCTGTCCACGCCCTTGCAAAGGCCGGACTGTTCTGGATGAGCGAAACTTTCGGGATAGAGAAAATAAAAGACTGGGGAGCACTCAAAGGCAAACCTATGCCTATTTTCATTATGGGAGTATTCATTTTCTCAATGCTTGCCTTCCCTCCTTTTCCTACATTTTATGCAAAATGGACAATGATAGAAAAACTTGCGTCCACTTCGAACTATTTCTGGATGGCACTGATACTTATCGGATCTCTTGTCGAAGCTGCTTTTCTGATGAGATGGTTCGGTTATGCAGTAAAGGGAGATGCTGAAACTGAAGCTGCATGCCCTGTTCCTTCAAAGGGAATCCCAATGATGCTTCCGGCGATCGG
>CAZTKP010000219.1:0-4041 GCA_964614215.1 uncultured Spirochaetales bacterium
AGCTCATAGAGTATCTTAAGAAAAAATGGAACAAGCCTCATTACGTGAGCATGAACGATGAATGGAAACAGAAAACTTTTGATAAGGACCATAAGAAAGTCAAGGACCTGTTCTCTCTTTCCCAGGGACTGCAGCTTGCATTTAACGACTGGACAAAAGCAAGGAACGAAGCGGTAAAGAAAGATCTTCCGGCAGAGGTGGAAAAACTTTTTGAAAAAGCTAACGAGACCTTTGAGAAGACCATAAACAATATTCTGGAAGAGGAGAAAACGATATATAAGTCGATAGAAAAAGAATTGAAAATTATAGAGATGTCTCAATAGCTTAGAGGAAAATAATGACAAAAAAAGTTTATGTAGCAATGAGTGCGGACCTTATACACCCGGGTCATTTAAATATCATTGAAGAAGCCAGAAAATATGGTGATGTGATAATAGGACTTCTTACTGACAGGGCTATCGCAAGCTACAAAAGACTGCCCTACATGACCTTTGAGCAGAGAAAAAAAGTCGTTGAGAATATAAAAGGTGTCAGCGAGGTAGTTCCACAGGAAGTGCTTGATTATGTTCCGAATCTTGAAAAATATAAGCCAGACTTTGTTGTTCATGGTGACGACTGGAAAACCGGTGTTCAGAAAGAAGTTAGGAACAGAGTTATCCGGACTTTGGAAAAATGGGGCGGAAAACTTATTGAGCCTCACTATACACCGGGAGTATCTTCAACAGAACTAAACCTGTGGGTTAGAGAGATCGGAACTACTCCGGGAATCCGACTTAATATGCTGAGAAGACTTCTTGAAGCAAAAGATCTCGTAAGAATAATGGAGGCTCATAACGGACTTTCGGCCCTTATTGTTGAAAAGACATCTGTTAAGAAAGACAACCGCACGGAGCTTTTTGACGGAATGTGGCTAAGCAGTCTTACCGATTCAACAGCAAAAGGAAAACCCGACATAGGTTACGTAGATCTTACTTCAAGGATGAACACTATCTCGGATATTCTTGAAGTAACATCTAAACCCATTATTTACGACGGCGACTCGGGAGGATTGACTGAACACTTTGTTCTTATGGTAAGAACTTTGGAAAGAGAAGGTGTCTCTGCTGTGATAATTGAGGACAAAGTCGGATTAAAGAAAAACTCTCTTTTCGGCACAGACGTTAAACAGACTCAGGACACTATTGAAAATTTCTCAAACAAGATACGTGCAGGGAAAAAAGCTCAGGTCACTCAACATTTTATGATAATTGCACGAATTGAAAGCCTTATTCTTAAAAATGGAATGGAAGATGCAATTGAAAGAGCAAAAGCCTATATTGCTGCCGGAGCAGACGGAATAATGATCCACAGCAAAGAGAAAACTCCAGATGAGATTCTGGAATTCTGTAGCAAATACAAAGAGTTCGACGTAAAAGTTCCACTTGTCGTTGTTCCTTCCACCTATAGTTCAATTACTGAAACAGAACTGAAAAAAGCCGGTGTCAGAATTGTCATCTATGCAAACCAGCTTCTTAGAAGTGCCTATCCGGCAATGATAAGAACAGCGGAAACAATTCTCATGAACGAAAGGGCTATGGAAGCTGACAAGAACTGTATGCCTATAAAAGAGATCCTTACTTTAATTCCGGAGCATTAGTATGATAATTCCTGAGAAATTTATAGAGTTTCTGGTTGAGAATAATGCTGATTTTTTCACCGGTGTACCGGACTCGACATTTAAGGGATTGACAACTTGTTTTGATAACGGCTCGGAATCTTTCATACATTTAAGCGCATCCAACGAATGCGAAGCGGTAGGTATCGCTTCCGGATATCATCTTGGCACAGGAAAAACCCCTGTTGTCTACATGCAGAATTCCGGACTGGGCAAAACCGTAAACCCATACACCTCAATGGCGGCGCAAGAAGTGTATTCAATTCCCTTACTTATGCTTGTCGGCTGGCGGGGAGAACCTGGAAAAAAAGATGAACCTCAGCACAAACTTATGGGCCGTATAACTGAAGAACTTCTAGAAACACTGGAAATTGAGCATAATATTTTAAGTAGTGATACCTGGCAAGATCAGATCCTTTCCGCACTTTCATATTGTAAGACCGAAAGCCGTCCTTTTGCCATTGTCATTAAAAAAGGAACGTTCTCTGAAGCTTCAATCAGGAAACAGGAAAATGAAAAAAAATATCTGCTGAGGGAAGATATCCTTAAAACAATTCTTGAAAACTCTCCTGAAAATGCTCTTTTTATCTCAACGACAGGAAAGACTTCCAGAGAAATATTTGAGATAAGGGAAAACACCGGAACTTCACATGAACATGACTTTTACACTGTAGGATCAATGGGATGTGCTTCATCTATTGCTCTTGGAGTATCCTGCGGCAGACACAGTAAACCAGTGTTCATAATAGATGGTGACGGAGCTGCTCTGATGCAGCTTGGAACTTTTGCAGCACTTGGCAGACATGCCTGTGAAAAAGACATTACGCATATCCTTATCAATAATTTTGTGCACGAATCTACCGGTGCTCAGAAAACAATATCTGAAAAAGTTTCATTTGAAGGCGTCGCAAAGAACTGCGGATATAAAAAAGTTGCTTCTGCGCAGACAAAAAATGAGATCACAAAGACTCTCTTTGATTTTAGGAAAAATACAGGCCTGAAACTTCTCGTCATCAAATCTTCTCCCGGTAGCAGACCGGATCTTGGAAGACCGACGACAACACCTATTGAAAATAAGAATAACTTCATGAAAGCTATAAAAAATGGATAGACCCGAACTTATTAAAACAGATGCTCTTTATAAAATTCTGGAAGATAATAAAACTTTATTTATAACAGTTCCTCCTGAAATTCTTAAAGTTGCAGATTCGGATCTTTTTTTTACAGATCTGATAAAGAAAACAGAGGCGACACATATTTTTTATTCTGGATCAGCATTACCTGTCGAAGACATCCAGAATCTTTTCAACTCACTGAAAACTAAAGACTTTTCCAGAATAGTTGCCATCGGTGGCGGAACTATTATGGACATCTCAAAAATAATCGCTATAGCGTTATCCAATAACCTTGAAAATATCGCTCAGATCCTTGACTATCCTACCGGCTACAAAAACAGCAGAAAACTGATCTGCATACCGACAACCTGCGGAACAGGTAGTGAAGCGACACATTTTGCAGTGGTTTACAAAGACAAAAAGAAATATTCTATCGCTGAAAGATCTATAACACCTGATTATGTAGTTCTGCACCACAAACTGCTTTTGAATCTTCCTGAAAAGATCAGAAATTCAACAGTTCTTGACGCTATGGCCCAGGCTGTTGAATCCATGTGGGCAAAAAATTCTAACGAAAAATCCCTGAATTTTGCAGAAAATGCTCTAACTGAGATCATTTCAGGATTAAAAACTGATGATATTGAGGAAAAATTAAAATTCTTTCAAAAAGGAAGTTTCTTAGCAGGAAAAGCTATAAACATTTCAAAAACAACTGCTTCCCATGCAATTTCATATCCTCTTTCGGCACATTTCGGAATTCCTCACGGAATAGCTGTTTTTTTAACACTTCCATCTATAGCACGATATAATTTCAACAATTCCGAATCGAACTGTTTCCCTAAACTTTTCAACATCTTTGGGGTTTCAGAGATCAACACTTTAGCTAATAAGATGAAGAAAGTAATGTCAGATATGGGATTTAGTTTAAAACTGAACGATTACGGAATAAAAAAGAGTGATATAGACTTAATAGCCGGAGAGTCAATAGTCCCCGGAAGGTCTGATAATAATCCGGCGGATCTTTCCCCCGGCATAGTGAAGGATCTACTGTTGGAAATTATTTAAACTTTTAGAGAGATAAAATGAAAAAACTAACTATTTTCCTTGTGATCTCGATCCTTTTTTTCAGCTGCAGCAAAACATCTGAACATAAAGCAGAGACCCAAAAGGAACCAAAAACTGAAAAAAAGGCCGCCACCGATCTTGAGGTGATCAGTTACCGTCTGGGATTTAACGGAGTTTTGATAACTCTTGAAGATTTTCCCGATGTAG
>CAZTKP010000220.1:0-4017 GCA_964614215.1 uncultured Spirochaetales bacterium
TAATAATAAGAGTATTTTCACAACTGATGTCCAGCCTGTGAGAGAGAGTTTCTGATCTTTTGGTGGCGTTGACATCATTTTTTCAGTCTATATACTTAAAATGCTTTGTTAATTTCACAGGAGGTTGTGGCTTAGACTCTGCAATTACTTTGTAAATGCATTTTATCGATCTTTTAGAATTCGTTCTTTACATGGCTGGAATGCTCGGTATTGGTTACTATTTCTTAAGGAAAAACAAAACTACGGAAGATTATTATGTCGGCGGAAGAAAAATGGGAAGTTTCCACGTCGGTCTGTCTGTAGTTGCGACAGATGTGGGAGGAGGTTTTTCCATAGGGCTTGGCGGGCTTGGTTTTATCATGGGTATTTCAGGTTCGTGGATGCTTTTTACCGGTCTTATCGGTGCGTGGTTAAGTGCCGTTATTCTCATTCCAAGAGTTTCCAGGATGCCGGGATTTAAGGATCTCTACACGTTTCCGCAGATCTTTGAACATTTTTACAGTTCCAAAGTCGCCCTTGTCGCAGGCATAATTTCCGGGATAGGTTACATCGGATTCACAAGCAGTCAGATCCTTGCAGGGGCAAAACTGGCTTCAGCCACCTTTGTGAATCTTGATATGACAACAGCCCTGTTTATTATGGGTGTGATAGTAGTTGTCTATACATCTTTAGGCGGAATAAAGGCAGTTATCTACACAGACACGATCCAGTGGATAATCCTGATGTGCGGTCTTATTTTTATCGGGATACCTCTCGGATACAGTGCTATCGGTGGTTACGATGCTCTCTCGTCAACTGTTTCGAAAGATATGATGTCACTGTCTAATATTGACTGGCAGACTCTTGTGAACTGGGGTTTTACGATCATTCCCATCTGGTTTGTCGGGATGACCCTTTATCAGCGCATCTACTCCTGCGGGGATGAAAAGACTGCAAAGAAAGCATGGTTTATTGCAGGGCTTTTCGAGTGGCCGGTGATGGCTTTCATGGGTGTTATGCTCGGACTGTTTGCAAGGGTTGCCGCCGAGCAGGGAATGTTCGCTTACTTAGGTTTTGAAACTGCAGTGGGACTTGATCCTGAAAAGGGCTTGCCGATGCTTCTAAGAACAGTTCTTCCTCCGGGGCTTCTCGGACTGATGATGGCAGCTTATTTTTCAGCGATAATGTCAACGGCGGACAGCTGTCTCATGGCAGCTTCAGGTAACGCTGTAACAGATATTATTGAGAAATTTTTTAACTTAAAAGGTGATCAGAAAAAGATCCTGAGGCTTTCCCAGATAATGACCTTTGTGCTTGGAGCTTTTGCTCTTCTGCTGGCTTCTTCGATGCAGAATGTCCTTGAGCTCATGCTTTATTCATACGCATTCATGGTCTCTGGACTTTTTATTCCTGTTCTCGGTGCTCTTTTCTGGAAAAAAGCCGGATCCATCGGTGCCTTCTGGGCCATGATCGGTGGAGGAACTACAACATTGATCCTGATAATTTTGAAGACTGAACTGCCTTTCGGGCTTGACCCCAACATTTTCGGGATTTCAGTTTCGCTCATACTGTTTATCTTATTAACTTTAATATTCCCATCGGAGAAAAATGCTCAACACATCAAGAATTGAACTTAGCCGCTCAGCTTTGGAGAACAACATAAGGTTTGTCAGAAAAATTGCAGGAAAGAATACAAAAGTCTCAACAGTGGTCAAGGGAAACGCCTACGGACACGGAATTGATCAGATCGTTCCCATGGCCGAAACATGCGGAGTGGACCATTTTTCTGTTTTCAGTGCGGATGAAGCATACAGGTGTGAAAAAGTGGCACATCCTGAAACAGAGATACTGATAATGGGAATGATAGATGAGTATGCGGTTCCCTGGGCTGTGGCAAACGGTATAGATTTCTACGTTTTTACTCTGGAAAGGCTGAGAAATGCCGTTAAGGCGGCAAAAAGAACGAAAATGAAAGCTAAGGTCCACATCGAGATAGAGACAGGAATGAACAGAACGGGGTTTAACTGTGAGGAACTCGAGGATGTGTTCAGGATATTGAAGGATAATAGTGATAAAATAGAGCTCAAAGCCCTCACGACTCATTTTGCGGGTGCAGAGTCCATTGCAAATTACCACAGGATTAAATCTCAGCTCAGGTTATTCAGAAGGGCGTGCAGAGTGTTCGAGGAAAATGAACTGAAGCCAGAGATCTATCATTCTGCCTGTTCCGCCGCGGCGATAAGATATCCCAAAACAAGGATGGATATGATCAGAGTGGGAATTCTCAACTACGGATTCTGGCCGAATATGGAGACTTTTATCAATTATATTTCAGGAAGAAGGAAGTATAAAAACCCGCTAAAACGGGTGATAACCTGGAAAAGCCGGGTCATGAGCATTAAAAATGTCAAAACAGGTGAATTCATAGGTTACGGAACATCCTATCTTGCATCGAAAGATATGAAGATCGCGACTGTTCCTGTCGGATACGGGCATGGCTTTGCAAGGTCGCTGAGCAATCATGGACGGGTTCTTGTTAACAATGAGAGGGTTTCAGTGATCGGTATAGTCAATATGAACCTGATAACGATAGATGTCACAGATGTTCCCCAGACAAAAATAGGAGATGAGGTCGTACTTATAGGAGATCAGGGAGATAAATCGGTAACTGTTGCATCTTTCAGTGACCTCAGTAATCAGCTTAACTATGAGCTGCTTACACGTCTTCCGGAGAATATTCCGAGGTTTTCAGTCGACTGATCCGAACTTTTCAAAAAGTTGCAAACCCATTTTCAATATGATAAAACGCCGTGAAATACTTTTTGGTGTTTTAATCAAATTATGGAGAAAATCATGATGAAAAAAGAAGTTGTTGTTGTTGTCAATCCCGGTTCGACCTCAACAAAATTTGCCCTTTTCAACAGAGAAGGATCGGTTTATGAAGAGACAGTGAGACATCCGCAGGAAGAGCTTGAGAAGTTCGGTCTTGTTTCAGAGCAGTTTGATTTCAGATACGGCATGATCAAGGAAGCCGTTGATAAAGCTGTTGCTGAAAAAGAACTCAAAGTTGTGGGCTCTGTCGGAAGAGGCGGTCCTGTAAAACCTCTTGAAGGCGGAACTTACAGAATCAGCAAGGCCCTTATTGATGATCTTACAAGCTGTAAATTTGCAAACCATGCATCAAATCTCGGTGGAATGATCGCAAATAAAATGGCGGAAGATTTTGAACTTAAGGAAAGCTACATAGTTGATCCGGTAACTACTGACAACATGTGGGATAAGGCTAGATTAAGCGGACTCCCGGGAATTGAAAGGGCCTGCAGAGTTCATGCGCTTAATATCAAAGCTGTCGCAAGACACATTGCCGAGCAGAACGGAAAGGATTTTTATAAGGCAAACTATGTTGTTGCCCATCTCGGCGGCGGTATCTCAATAGCAGCGCTTGAAGGCGGAAAGATCGTTGATGTTAACGACGGACTTCTCGGAATGGGACCTTTCAGCCCTGAAAGAGCCGGAGCGCTTCCTCTTCGCGGTGTAATGAAACTCTGTTACACCAAACCTGAAGATGAAGTTAAGAAGCTTTTTGCAAAGAACAGCGGCTTTAAAGCATATCTTGGAACAAACGATTTCAGGGAGATCGAAAAGAAGGTTCTTGAAGGTGATCAGGAAGCGATCAGAGTTTTTGAAGCTTTTGAATATCAGATCGCAAAAGAGATCGGATCATACTGCGCCGCAATGAAGGGAAAACTTGACGGAATAATCATCACAGGCGGCTGTGCATACTTCAAACAGTTCGCGGAAAATCTCAAAGAATACACCGGCTGGATGGCTCCTTTCTTCGTCTATCCAGGCGAAAATGAACTTGATGCACTTGCAGAAGGCGCTTTCAGAGTTATCGACGGTAAGGAAGTTCCACAGGAATACTAAATCTTCGGTAAGAATTCAAAAAAAAATTTTAAAATTGCGATTATTGAAGTTCTTTTTTTATCTCAAGAACTTTTTCTTTGGGAAGTCCGGTAACTTTGGAAATAGTTTCAG
>CAZTKP010000221.1:0-2357 GCA_964614215.1 uncultured Spirochaetales bacterium
GTTCCTGCCTGTTCAATAATATCCTTTGCTTTCTCAACAGTTATATCAGGAAGTTCCGCAAGAACCACCGGCTCAACAGTTGTAAGATCTTCAAGAGTTGTGTAGCCTAGTCTGATAAGAGAATCCGCTATACTTTCATCAATACCTTTGATGAAAAGAAGACGGCGTTTAGCCTCTTCAAGCATCATCTGCATCTGTGATTCGCTCTGAATATCAATGCTCCATCCGGTCAGCTGACTTGCAAGCCTTACATTCTCACCGCCGCGACCAATAGCGACCGAAAGCTGGTCGTCGGGCACAATAACGTCCATGCTGTGTTCATCTTCATCAATAATGATCTGTGAAACTTCAACGGGAGAAAGAGTGTTGCAGATATACTTAACGGGATCCTCATCCCACGGAATGATATCGATCTTTTCACCACTGAGCTCATGAACGACATTCTGAATTCTGGAACCTTTCATACCGACACAGGCTCCAACCGGATCAACATCATTATCAATAGACCTGACACTTATCTTTGAACGGTGTCCCGCATCTCTGGCTACACCTTCGATCTTAACTATTCCTTCAGCAATTTCAGGAACTTCAAGTTCAAAAAGTTTAATAAGGAACATTGTATGAATACGGCTCAGAAGAATGTTGCATCCCTGAGGAGTCTTCACAACATCCGTAATAAAAGCTTTGATCCTGTCACCGATCCTGAAGCGGTCTGTGGGAATATGCTGACTGTAGGGAATGTACGCCTCGGCCTTTCCTATATCTATGATAATTCCGCCCTTTTCAAATCTTCTGACAGTTCCTGTTATGATCTCATTCTGTCGATCCTTGAACTCTTCATAAACAAGGTCTCCCTCAAGGGTCTTGATCTTCTGAATTATAACCTGTTTTGCCACCTGAGCCGCAATTCTGCCGAGCTCATCAGCTTCCATCTTCAGTCCCAGAGTATCACCTATCTGAGCATCAGGATTAAGCTTCTTGGCATCTTCAAGATCTATGTCAAGCTGCTCATCTTCAACAACTTCAACGACCTCTCTGAAATAAAAAGCCTGAAGCTCTCCAGTTTCATCATCGTACATAATGTCAATGTCGGCATCGGCACCAAGTTTTTTCTGAACAGCTCTGTAAAGTGCTTCTTTAAGAATATCAATGATAAGCTCTCTCTTGATACCCTTCATCTTTACAAGCTGATCGACCAGTTCCTTTAAATTGAAATCCATCATTTTTCTCCATTCCAAATAGTATTTATCTTTTTAACAAAATCTTTTTTCACTGTTATTTCACTTCCATCACATTCGACAGTAAATGTCTCGTTTTCATTATCAACGGAAAGCAGCTTCCCTTTTATCCTCTTTCTTCCGTCAACAGCGACATTAAGCTTTATCTTAAGCATCTCGCCTACAACTTCACCTACATCCTCCCATCTTCTGACAGGCCTGTCCAGACCGGGCGAACTCACCTCAAGATAGTATCTGAACGGAAAAACATCCTCCGTATCCATAAGATCACTTACTATCGGAGACAGTTTTGAACATTCATCTATCGTGACCTTGCTGCTTTTATCGATCGTATCTACATAGATCCTGAAAACCCCGTTATTGCCTGTCGGGATATCCATTTCAACTATCTTTAACCCCATGCTGTTTGCCAGAGGTTCCAGTTTTTCAAACATTTCCTTTGCCTTACCGCTCCACATATTTGCCTCGCTATACTGTGTAAAAATCTGCGTAAAAACGCATGCAGAGAAAACAGAAAAAGAACTTTCTGGACATTTGATACCATATAAATAATAAAAATCAAGCAATTTGACAATAGTTACTATAATTTATAGATTATATATGTTTTTTATCTTTCGGAGTTTTTCATGATAATAGAGATAGTTATCTACACCGGCTTTGTAATTTTTCTTTTCTTTTACTGCAGTTCTGCGTCCAGACTCCTTTCACTGGCGGGATTTATGTCAGCTTCCACTATTCTGGAAATAATGAATCTTACCGTATTTCAACAGCAGGGAACAAGGTATCCTGAATCCATTTTCTACTTTCCGGGATACAGGTTTCCCGTTGCGATCATTTTCTTTTCAGCAATCTATGCCGGCGTTATCAGTCTGATCTCACTTAAGGTCATTAATTTACTTAAACCCGGATTTTTCAGAAAATCGATCTTTCTGACTATAGTTGCTGTGCTTAATCTTGCATCGTTATTTATCGAAAAACTCGGAATGGCATCAGGCTATTGGATACATGAAAAAGCTAAGAATATCAGCGACATCTGGTATTTCATCTACCTTTTCTATTTAATAGTTATTCTTGGAGGGATATTTTTTCTTTTAGAAGAAGCTCAGAGAAAGTCCGAAT
>CAZTKP010000221.1:2457-3963 GCA_964614215.1 uncultured Spirochaetales bacterium
CCGCCGCCGCCTGAGCTGCCGTAACTTGAACAGTTGTTGGTACCGCCTTTTCCGCCGCCACCGCCGCCACCACCCTGACCGTGGTAACCATCTTCACCATCTTTTCCATCTGAAGCTAAATATCCATCAGGATTGTACTCCCCGAAGCCAGCTCCGCCTTCACCATCTTCACCAAAAGCTCCGCTCTGTCCATCCTGTCCGTGTATCAACAATCCTTCGGTAAAAAGACACATGTCATCAAAGTTGTTTCCAATCCCGCCTTCTCCACCGTTATCTGTCGAACCTGTTCCATTCTCACCGGGATCTCCGATTCCCGACGATCTTCCGGGTTTTCCACCTTTTCCGCCAGTCATTCCACAGGGAGAGATTCCTCCGGCACCGCCTTCAGGCTGATCACAGGGACCGTTACAAAAAATTCCGCTAATCCATCCACCGGCACTCTCACATCCCGGATTTCCCTGCGAACCTGCACTGCCGCCGAGACCATCCTCTCCAGGATCTCCATCAACCCCGTCAGCACCTTTACCTGCCTCTATTTCAAGATTGCTCAAAATTATAGATGAACACCCTGAAAGGAACATTCCGTATGAACTTGAACCGGCAGTAACAGCATCATCTGCCTTTATTGTCATAAATGATATTGTCAGATCGTTAACTCCACTACCCGTAACCGCTTTAACTCCGCCGTTAACAACTACCGCATTTATCACGTTTCTTGTCCATGACGGCTTACCGCTGTATGCTCCATGAAGTGAGATGCCGTCTACAAGCTGGATAGATTCATTATAGCCTCCTCCGGCAACAAGAACGTGTTCTTTATCGTATTCCACTGCCCTCTGAATACCTTTTGTAATGGTTGCAACGGGGTTTTCCATTGTTCCGGCATTTAAGTTGCTGCCGTTTGTAATATCTACAAAGATCGAGTTCAGAATGTCCCCGTCTATACCATCTTCATTAGTATCTTCAAAAAGATCATCAGGATCATCATCACTGATACTTGAAGATTCCTCACAGGCTACAGTATTCCATCCGAGACAGTCAGAATAACAGGTTGCTGTTCCGCCGATATACTTCTCATTATCGATAAAAGTGCAGTCCAGAGTATCCTCTTTTTCACAAGTTTCATAAGGCCCCACCTTTCCATCTCCACAGTATCCCGGATCAACTCCCGTATCACCTGTATTTCCTGAATCACCAGTGTCCCCGGTATTCCCAGTGTTACCGGTATCTCCGGTATTCCCAGTGTTACCAGTATTTCCTGTATTTCCTGTATTTCCAGTGTTTCCAGTGTCCCCAGTATTCCCAGTATTACCGGTATCTCCGGTATTTCCAGTGTCCCCAGTATTCCCAGTATTTCCACTATCCCCGGAATCACCTGTGTCCACATCGTCCTGGTTGTCCCCTGTGTCACCGCCATCCGGATATGACTGATAATCATCATTTCCGGAACCATCATCATTTGCTGTCAAGTCATCCGGCATAGGACCGTAGATGGAATCATCTTTT
>CAZTKP010000222.1:0-1696 GCA_964614215.1 uncultured Spirochaetales bacterium
ACGAACTGAAGACCTTCGGCATGGAGAATAAGGTCTTCGAAATCACCTGTTATCTGCTTTTTGAATGCGGTAACATCAAGTGTGCCGGTAAGAAAACCCACAGTAAGGCCTGAATCTGTGAACACAGTTGCCTTATCCATCCCGTCTTTTGTAAGTTGAAACTGCTGCGGAAGCATAAATGGTTCTCTCTGAAAATTGAAGTTAAGTACAACTTTAAGACCGTTTGCACCTGAAAAATTAACAGTTACGTAGGACATATTACCGTCATTTTCTGATTCAGGCTTTTCAAGGACGAGAATCTCTCCTTTAGCTCCATCGAAGTTAAGCACAACTCCACCGGACATATCTTCAGTTGTAAATCCTTTGTGATAATTGAAATCGATCACTCCATTCTGAAGTTCGTTCAGACATGTTAAGTTGTAAAATACGCTTGCTGCTTCAGCGTTTGCAAAACAGTCGTTGTCATATGTGTTCTCATCACATCCACAGACCGGGAAATACATTTCAGGACAAGCTTCAGGTTTCGTTTTACAGATACCTTCCGCAAAACACATTCCAACATCCTTATGACAGTAATTTCCCGTACCACACTGACTGCTTTCAGTACAGGTGTTCCCGTTATTATCAGGAACTTCATTGTCAATATCATTCACATATTCGTCCTGAGCATCGTCGTTAACGGTTTCATCTGTCGCCTCATCGTTTGATGGATCATCCTCACTTTCATCTGAAACCACATTGTCCTCGTCTTCCATCTTATCATCAACTGCAGGACTTTCATCAACGGTGATATCATCATTTTTATTCGGTTTTGCAACTGAATTTTCGCATGAAATAAATAATAAAAGAAAGATTGCGGAAATTGTAAAAATTACTGATCTTTTCATTGTTTCCTCCTTAAAAACACACTGAGAGATTGTTACACTGTGTTAAGTTTTTGTCAATTATTTGGTGTTGGACAGATTTTTATATACAATAGCACTGGAACTTATTTTTCGGAGGAAAAATGGCTAGAGAGAAAACATTGATCCTGATAAAACCCGGAGCTATCCAGAGAGAACTTGTTGGAGAAATAATCTCCAGATTTGAACGTAAGGGAATAAAGATCGTGGGCATTAAAATGGTAATGATGAGTGACTGGCTCATTGAAAAGCACTACGCTCATCTTCTGGACAAACCGTTTTTCAACGACATAAAAAAATCCATGCAGAGAACTCCGGTGGTTGCACTTGCACTTGAAGGTCACGACATCGTTAAAAGGGTTAGAACTCTTACAGGTGCAACAAACCCGAGAGATGCTTATCCCGGCACCATCAGAGGAGACTTCTCCATCTCACTTAACAACAACGTTATCCACGCCTCTGCAACACCTGAAGAAGCTTTAATCGAACTTCAGAGATTTTTCAAGGAAGATGAGATCTTCAACTACTGCCGCATGAACGTAATGGATTATTCGGAAGACTAATCATTCTACCCTTCCTAAATAAAAATTAAATAATTATTGAAAAACATTTTTTTATTTGTAAGGTTCTTTAGTTTTGTATTTTGAATATGCCACTTCAAAACTGACTTGCTTGTTAATTATTATTTGGGAGATTGAATTGAAAAAACTGACAACGATCATGATTATTGCAACTGCTTTTATTTTTATTATCGGCTGTGGAGACAGCGGTGATTCCGGAAATACAGGAAATAC
>CAZTKP010000222.1:1796-3940 GCA_964614215.1 uncultured Spirochaetales bacterium
ACAGGAAATACTGGAGACACAGGGAATACAGGAAATACCGGGAACACTGGAATCACCTGTTCTGATGAAGGTATCTCACCGGAAAACAGAAAGATAAGCGTTCCGCTAAGCCTTGAAAAAGTATCCTGGACTGCATGTACTGACAGCAATGGAAGTACTCTTACTTACGATGTATACATCAAAAATGACTTTGATGGCAACGATGAGTATACAAAAATTGCATCCGATATCTCTGAAACTGAAGCAGCTTTAGCTGAAGAACTTACACTTGGAACAACTTACTGGTGGTATTTTGTTGCAAAGAACAGCAATGGCGAAGAAAAAAGTATGGAAGCTTACACATGGTGGTTTAAAACTGAAAATGTCAGCTCAACTGCTCCAGCTTGCGAAGGAGAAATAGACCCTGCAGACGGCAGAGAACAGGTTCCGGTTGACACAAAACTCACATGGGAATCATGTGTCAGCAAGACTGGTGCTTCGATCAAGTATGATGTCTATCTTTGCGACAAAGGTGAAACCTGCTACGCTGACACTTCAAACTATGAAAAAATCGCAACAGATATTTCTGAAACAGAAGTTACACCCGATGAGCTTACACCTGCAACACTTTATTACTGGTACATAGTTGCAAAAGATGAAAATGGTGAAAAGAGCACTCTTACCAGCAAATGGCATTTTACAACTGTGACTCCCGGAAGTCATCTCTGGTCTTTTTCTGTAAATGATAGTGGCGAGATCTCCAAACACGCTGCAAGCACAGACGGGATTAGTTATATCGGCACTTATGAAGGAAATGTCTATGCGATTAACAAAGATGGCACCGAGAAATGGAAGTATGAGTTTAATGACAGCTATCCGATAAATGATCTGAATCATTTTATAGAAAATGTAACTGTCGGTCCTGATGGAACTGTCTACACATTCTATACGAACAACGCTTCTTATTATGACAACAACAGTGTTCTGGTTGCAATTAACCCGGAAAACGGTCTGGAAAAATGGGCTGTTGTGTCCAGATACCATGTCATCGAATCAGCTCCACTTATCACGTCTGACGGTATAATCAACTTGATCGTCAAAGTCTACGAAGATCCCGACACCGGATCAAACGGCTACCATCTGGTTGGAGTGGATCCTACAAACGGAACTGAAGAATACAGATACAATCATTGGGTGGATAATACAAGCACCAGAGTTGATGCCCTGAATTTTAACAGTTCACGAATCCGTTCTATTGCAGCATCACAAGATGGCACCATCTATTTTCCGACAAAACATATATATGAAGCTAACAATACAAAATATCTTTCAAATACAAAACTTGACTACACAGCAGTAAAAGACGGAACTGAAGAATGGATCCATCACTTCACAGGAGACGACGATTCCACTGATCTTCAGAATACCGGAATGACACACATGCTTATCACAGCCGTATCCATTGATACAAATGGCGACATTTACTCCATTGGCGGCACTTCAAAAGACGAATCTATCAATGATGGAAAGAACAGCATTCATAAGATCAGCAAAGTCGATGGAACTGTCCTTTGGAAATGGAAACCTGATCTTGGTTACAGTGAAATTAAATCAAAAGGTGTTGTAATTGACAAAAATGGAACCGTTTATGTAATGGCAGACACCTCACTTTATGCAATCGATGGTTCTTCAGGACAGACAAAGTGGTCAATAGGAAACGTTATTCCTGAATGCGATACTTCAAATTCAAGTATTGCAGTTCTTGATGATGGAAACATCATTGTAACAGCTTCCGGCATCACTAGCAACGGTAGCAACGAATCAAACGCTCTCCTTATAAACAGTTCCTCTCAGGAAATAATCTGGGATTATAACACTAATGTCGGTGGAAACAGATCAGTTTCCGGAAAACATCTCAACGTATTTGATGACGGAATCGTTGTTTTCGTAACATCAAACGGTGGGAACTACACACTTGACGCATATGATTTCTCAGCTAACGGCGGACTTCAGACTGATGCTCCATGGCCGATCGCTTTACAGAATCCTCAAAGAACCAGCGCTCAGTAAAACTATTCCACTTTAAAAGATATCACAAAAACTATTTCACAAGCACCGGGACCTGTATCAGTTCTCACCATGCTCGTATTTTTCATAAAACCGCC
>CAZTKP010000223.1:0-3935 GCA_964614215.1 uncultured Spirochaetales bacterium
AAAGATCCTTATAGCTGAAGATGACAGACAGATGATCGAAAGTCTTAAAACATTACTTGAGAGCAACGGTTTTGATGTCATTTTCACTGAAGATCCACGCGAAGTCATCAACATGGCAAGAAACGAACGCCCTTCACTTATCATTCTTGATGTAATTTTTGAAGGAAAAAGCGGTCCGGACGGTTTTGAGCTTGCAAGAAAGATCTCAAAGGATAAAGACCTGAACAAAATTCCTGTGATCGTTCTCAGCGGCATCAAACAGATAATAACAAGTGATTTTGAAGTTAAACCTGATGAGCAGTGGCTGCCGGTAGCTAGTTTTATCGATAAGCCGGTCAAACCCGCTTTGCTTATGGAACATGTAAATAATCTGATCAGAAAGAGGAGTTAATTATGGAAACACGGGTAAAACAGGTTCTTGAGAAATTCCCGAACGCCGGAAGGGACAAACTGATCCCTATTCTGCAGGAAGTTCAGGAATTGGAAGGATATCTGAGCAGAGACGCTGTAGTTGAGATCAGCACTCATCTTAATCTGGCACCGTCAAAGATCTTCGGTGTCGCAACATTCTACAATCAGTTCAGATTTGAACCGATCGGCAAATATCACATCCTTGTGTGCAGAGGAACCGCTTGTCACGTTAAAGGATCCGGAGACACACTTGAAGCAGTTGAAAGAGAACTCGGAATAAAGGCAGGCAACACTACCCGTGACGGACTTTTCAGCATAGAAGTTGTCGCATGTCTGGGTGCATGCGGTCTTGCTCCGCTGATCTGCATAAACAACGAGTTTTATGCAAATGCGACCAAAGACAGAGTTAAAGAGATACTGGACACTTACCGCAACAAGGAAAGAGAGGCTCAAAATGGATAAAAAATTAGAGAACAACTGCTGGTCAGATGCAGGAACTGTTTCAGTTGAGCTGCTTAACAAACTTGCTGACAAAAAGTTCCCTCTTAAACCGCAGGATACAGAAACTCTGAGCAGAGTTACAAGAGAAACTGTCGACCGTCCGGTGATCTTTATCGGAGCCGGAACATGCGGTCTCGGTGCAGGAGCCGCCGCAACTAAGAAAAAGATAGAGGAATACCTTAAAAATAATGGAAAAGAAGCTGACATTATTGAAGTGGGATGTATCGGACTTTGCAGCGCTGAGCCGCTTGTCGATATCCAGCTTCCCGGAAGAACAAGAGTAAGTTTTGCAAATATCACAAAGGATAAGGTTGATCCGCTTCTTGATGAAGTTTTTAACGGATCCATACCCGAAGATAAAGTCCTCGGACAATTTCCAAGCCAAAGCTCCCGACACTGGGACAATGTCCCGGATCTACGCCTACACCCCTTCTTTGAGCCCCAGAAACGATGGGTGCTTGTCAACTGCGGTATAGTCGATCCCTTGAGTCTGACCGAATATGTCTCAAGGGGCGGCTATGCATCCCTTCTAAAGGCTCTTAAAGAAAACGGACCTGAAGAAGTTTGCGATACAGTTGAAAAAAGTGGACTTAGAGGCCGTGGCGGAGGCGGATTCCCGACAGGAAAAAAATGGAAGTTCGCAGCAGGAGAAAAAGCTGATCAGAAATATCTCATCTGTAACGCGGACGAAGGTGATCCAGGCGCTTTCATGGATAGAGCTGTAATCGAAGGCGACACGTACAGACTTCTTGAAGGCATGACCATAGCTGCATACGGAATCGGAGCAAGTAAAGGCTACATCTACATAAGAGCTGAATATCCTCTTGCAATTGAAAGACTTCACGCTGCACTAAAAGAGGCCAGAAAATACGGACTGATGGGAGAAAATATCCTGGGCACAGGCTTTAATTTTGACCTTCAGATCAAGATGGGAGCAGGAGCATTTGTCTGCGGAGAGGAAACTGCTCTAATCAACAGTATTGAAGGAAAGAGAGGAATGCCTACACCGAGACCACCCTACCCTGCTGTAAGCGGACTTTTCGGAAAGCCCACGATCATAAATAACGTCGAGACACTTGCAAATGTACCTTTCGTTTTCATGAAAGGTCCGGACTACTTCAGCTCTTTCGGAACAGGAACCAGCAAGGGAACCAAGGTTTTCGCCCTCAGCGGAAAAGTTGAAAGAACCGGCCTTGTCGAAGTTGAGATGGGAACAACTGTCCGCGACATAGTTTTTGATATCGGCGGTGGAATCCCCGGAGGCATGGAATACAAAGCGGCACAGATCGGAGGACCCAGCGGCGGATGTATTCCGGAAAGTAATCTGGACATCAAAATTGACTATGAAGAGCTCAAAACTGTTGGAGCAATGATGGGAAGCGGCGGACTTGTGGTCATGGACGAAAAAACATGCATGGTCGATGTCGCCAAGTTCTTCATGGACTTTATCCAGAGAGAATCATGCGGAAAATGTATCCCGTGCCGCGAAGGAACAAAGAGAATGCTTGAGATCCTTGAATCCATAACACGGTCCAGACAGAAGGAAACACCTGAACAGGCACTTGAGAGATTCCAGGGGATAATGCAGCTCACCGAACTTGCCGAAGTTATCAAGTCAACAAGCCTCTGCGGTCTTGGACAGACAGCTCCGAACCCTGTCCTTTCAACACTGAGATGGTTCAGAGACGAGTATGAGGCACACATCTACGAAAGGAAATGTCCGGCAGGAGCATGCAGAGACCTTCTTTCATACAAAATTGTGGAATCGGACTGCAGAGGCTGCACACTTTGTGCAAAGAAATGTCCGGCAGGAGCAATAAAAGGAGTTGCAAAGGCACCTCACTACATAATTGAAGAAAAATGCATCAGGTGCGGAGCATGTATCGAGGCATGTCCGTTCAGTGCGATCATAACAGAATGAAGGAGCAGACCATGAATACAATGACAGCAAACGGAAATCCGGTCCAGATAGAACAGGGCGACACGATACTTTCAGCTCTCGCCAGAGCAGGAATCAAGATTCCGACACTCTGCCACATTGAAGGTCTCCCTCCAAACGGTGCATGCAGGATCTGTGTGGTTGAAGATGAAAAGACCGGAAACCTTATTCCTTCATGCAGTTTCCCGGCAAACCCGGACATGTCGATCCTTACTCACAGCGTAAAGGTGATCAAGGCAAGGAAGACCATCGTTGAACTTCTCCTTGCAAACCATCCTGACGACTGTCTCTACTGCGACAGGAACCTCAACTGTGAACTTCAGAAACTCGCAGAGGAACTTGGAGTCCGCCAGAGAAAGATCAGAGCGGAAAGGATCAGACAGTTTATAGATAATTCCAGTCCCGCTATCATGCGTGATCCTGAAAAGTGCATCCTCTGCGGAAAATGTGTGAGAACCTGTGAAGAAATTCAGGGAGTATCGGCACTTGATTTCAGCGGAAGAGGATCAAAAAGCAGGATCTCGACAGCCTTTGATGTGTCACTCAACCTTTCAACCTGCGTTGCATGCGGTCAGTGTGTAATGGCCTGCCCGACAGGAGCACTTATTGAACGCTCGAACATTAAAGAAGTTATCGAGGCGATCCAGGATCCTGAGATGAAAGTTGTTATCCAGCATGCCCCGGCAGTAAGCGTTTCACTTGCCGAAGAATTCGGACTTGAAGCGGGAAATGATATCATGGGCACAATGACCACAGCACTCAAACAGATAGGTTTCAACTACGTTTTCGACACATCGTTCTCTGCCGACCTCACGATCATGGAAGAAGCAACAGAACTTGTTCAGAGAATAACAAACGGCGGAAAATTACCGATGATAACATCGTGTTCTCCGGCCTGGATCAAGTTTGCCGAGACATTCTATCCGGAAATTCTTCCGAACATCTCTTCATGCAAAAGCCCGCAGCAGATGCTCGGCTCGATGATCAAGCACTACTGGGCTGAAAACATGAAGATTCCCCGGGAAAAGATCTTTTCCGTCAGCGTAATGCCCTGCACAGCTAAGAAATTCGAGATCGAAAGAGA
>CAZTKP010000224.1:0-3910 GCA_964614215.1 uncultured Spirochaetales bacterium
AGTCGTACAGTTGAACTTAGCGGAAAAAAGATCGTTGAGGCAAGTGCGGGCACAGGAAAAACATATTCAATTGCTGTCATCTGTCTGAGGCTGATACTGAGCGGAGTGGAAATTCAGAAAATCCTTGCGGTGACATTCACACAGGCTGCTACTGCCGAGCTTAAGGGCAGGATCATGAAGTTTGTCAGACTTGCTCTCATGCATCTTAAGGGAATTGATGTTGACGATAAGGATTTTGACGAAATAAAAGAGATAGTTGATCTTTATAAAGGAAAAAAGGATCTGCTCAAAAAGGTCGCAAAGGCTTACTCGGCACTTGATGAGCTTTCTGTTTTCACCATTCACGGTTTCTGCAGACGTATTCTTTCTGAAAATTCCTTTGAAACGGGAGTTCTTTTCAACATGGAGCTTTCGACTGATAACGATGCTGTGCTGACCGATGCGGTTCAGTCTTTCTGGAGGAAGAATGTTCCCGATATGCCTGCGGATGTTCTTGGCAGAATAAGTGGTGAAAAGTGGTTTAATGTCGATGAGCTTAAAAGACTCGTAAAAGAAAGACTTGTTTTTAAAGATGTTCTGTATCTTCCTGATATTAAAAAGGATATGGTTAGCTGGAAGGAGCAGAAGAGCCTTTTTGAGCAGAGTGAAACAAATCTCTGCGCTGATCTGATGACGCTTCTTGATGAGCTTTGTGACTACTGCGAAAAGTATATTGATGAAGAACGTGAGAGAACAGGAATTTTAAGTTTCGATGACCTGCTGATCCTCCTTGAAAGAACTCTTGACGACAGTTCCAGAAAGAAACTTCTTGTCAGTACTATGAAAGAGCGTTACAGCGCAGTTCTGATCGACGAGTTTCAGGATACAGATCCAGTTCAGTATAAGATCTTCGATACACTTTTCGGTAACGGAGACCACACACTTTTTTTCATAGGAGATCCTAAACAGTCGATCTACAGCTTTAGAAATGCTGATATTTTTGCATATCTGAGCGCCGTTTCCAAAATGGAAGAGAATGCTGAAGCTCAAAAATACACCATGAATGAGAACTACCGTTCCTGTTCGGGGCTTGTGAAAGCAGTTGATTCAATTTTCAGGCGGGAACGGCCATTTGAAATAGAAGGCATAGATCTTCCTTTAGTCAGTGCAGTCAAAAGTGAAAAGAACAGTCTGACATGTAAGGGTGATCCGTGCAGTGGAATTGATATCCGGTTCATGAAAGCGGACTCTTTTGATCCTTATCAGCTTGCGGGGAGAGCAACTTACAAAAACAGGAAGGTTAAGGCCGAACATGCAAAACACAAGGCAGTTGACGACATGGTATTCACGATCATTGAAATGCTTAAAAGTAATTCTGATTATTCCATTGAAGGAAAGAGGGTCGAAGCTTCCGATATTGCTGTTCTCGTTGACACAAATGACGATGCAGATCTTGTTAGACTTAATCTCTCACACCACGGTATTCCTGCTGTAACTGCTTCAAATGTTTCAGTTTATCTGAGCAGTGAGGCGCAGGCCCTTCTTGTTGTTACTGAAGCGATCTTGAGTCCTGTCCCGGGAAGGGTGAAGGCAGCTCTTCTCACGGTTTTTTTCGCTAAAGATATCAGTTATCTTGATAGTCTTGAAAGTGATCCCGCTGAAATGGAAAAGTGGATCTTTTTCTTTTCGGAACTTCAGGACAACTGGGTGGAAAGGGGTTTCTTATCCACCATAAATACATTCCTGAGCAGTCACGGAGTTTTTGAAACAGTTGCTCTTGGGACGGATGGTGAGAGGGCACTTACAAACATCCGCCAACTCATTGAATTAATTCATACTTACGAACAGGAAAATGTTTCATCACCTCAGGCGGCACTTGACTGGTTTAAGGAAAAAATAAGTGAAGCCGGACCTGCCGAAGAGGAACAGCTAAGGCTTGAAAGTGATGCCCAGGCGGTGAAGATCGTCACTATACACAGAAGTAAAGGTCTTGATTATCCAATAGTTTTCTGTCCGGCAATGTGGAGAAGATCCGAACCGTTCAGAAGTGCGTACTACCTTAAATATCACGAGGACGGAAGGAGAGTTCTTTCATTTGAACAGAGTAACGGGCGTGCAAAAGAGCAGTATAGAAGGGAAAATCTGTCAGAAAATCTGAGACTTGCCTACGTTGCAATGACGAGAGCTAAATATCAGTGCATTGTCTACTGGGGAAATATTTACGGGCTTGGAAGCTGCGGGTTGGCTAATCTTTTTCACAGAGTGATAGGGTACAGTGATTTTAATAAGTGCACGGACAGCAGTATGCTTCTTGACCTTATAAATATTGAGGAAAAAAGTGACGGCAGCGTTAAGGTTGTTGATGATATGAAAACTCCTTTCCGCAGCCTTGATCTGCGATCGGATGAAAAGGAACTTTTACCGAATAGAACATTTGAGAGAGAAATAGCTTCAGACTGGACTGTTACCAGTTTCAGTGCTCTTAGTTCACATGTGGAAAGTGCGATAGAAGATCCTGAACTTTTTGAGGAAGTTAAAGAAAAGATCGTGGAAGTTAAAGAAGATGAGGATCTTTCAATTCTTGATTTTCCTGCAGGAGCGGCGGCAGGTACGGCTCTTCACGCAGTTTTTGAAGAGATAGATTTTAAGAGTGATGACAACTTGCAGATAATTTGTGAAGTTCTTGAAAAGTACAACCTTAGATTCTCGGAAGACGGTGAGGATATGACTCCGTGGGTTGAAAAATGTATCAACGAAGTGCTTGACAGTCCTGTTTTTGACGGAAAGACCCTGAGAGATATAAAACCTGATGAGATGTTGACGGAAATGGAGTTCTTTTTTGAGATAGATGACTTTAAAACTGCGAAAATAAATGAACTTTTTAAGGGAAAGATATCAGTTCCCGAAGTCAGTGCCAACGGTTTTATTCACGGTTTTATAGATCTCGTGTTCAGGCTTGACGACAAGTACTACATCGTTGACTGGAAATCCAACAAGCTTGGAGACAGAAAAGAGGACTACACGGATAAGGCTGTGGAAACTGAGATGAAAAAGCATAACTACATTTTTCAGTATATGCTCTATACGGCCGCTCTTGACAGGTATCTTTCAGTTAATTCAAATGGTTACAGCTTCGACAAGGATTTCGGAGGAGTGAGCTATGTGTTCCTTCGAGGGCCTGCTTTTTATAACGATCTTCCTGATAAAAAGCTCTTTGAAAAGTTCAATAAGATTCTGAGGGGGCAGTCATGAAGTACAGCATGAAAACCCTCATGAACAAAGGTCTCATTGATGATCTTGATTACCATTTTTCTCAGTTCATTGTAAAGAAGGATGAGCGAAAGCTGAGTTCGGAGCAGTTGGGAACGGTTGAGATGTCGGCAGCTCTTATCAGCAGGCAGATCGCAACGGGAAATATCTGTCTTGGAGTGGCAGATTTGCCTAAAATAAGAGAGGATTTTGGAATTTACGCAAGTGCTGTTCCTGCCTGGGATGAAATTGTAGAAATCTGTGAAAATGCTCCGTGGTGCTGCAAGTCGGGAGATGACAGACCTGTCGTTTTTGACGGGCATCGTTTTTATCTTCACAGGTACTTCAGTTTTGAAAATGATCTTGCTTTACAGATAAAGGAACTTGATAGCAGATTTTCGGTCATCACAGGCGGCCCGGGAACCGGAAAGACCACAAGAATTGCAAAAATGGTATCAAAACTGTGGAAGGAAGATCCAACGCTTGAGATTGTTCTTGCCGCTCCGACTGGAAAGGCGGCGTCAAGGATGGATGAGGCGATCTTTAAAGCTGTTGAAAGGCTGAAAAGTGAGATCGATGAAGATGTTGTTAAAAAAATGATGGAACTCAAAGGTTCCTCTATCCACAGACTGCTTGGATGGACTTCAAGACCGGGAGTTTTCAGGCATAACCCTGATAATCC
>CAZTKP010000225.1:0-3890 GCA_964614215.1 uncultured Spirochaetales bacterium
AAAAATTTCGGTTGCGGATCATCAAGAGAACAGGCTGCATTCTGTTTTAAATATCTTGGAATGGGAGCTATTATCGCTGAATCATACAGCAGAATTTACTTTAGAAACTGTATAAACGCAGGACTTCCTGCCCTTGAAATTAAAGGACTGCTCAGCAAAGTTAAAAAAGGAGATGTGGTCGAAATAGACACAGAAAAAGGAACAGTTCTTCTTCCTGACGGAACAACAGTTTCATTTCCACCGCTTCCACCTGAAGTTGACCAGATCATGCAGCAAGGCGGACTTACGAACTATATCAAGTCAAAACTGGAAGGCTGATTGGATTTTAAACTCAAACAGGGCTGGACAAAAACAGAAAACCTCAAAGTTACCGGCAGTTTTCACATTCTCAAAGATTCTTTTTCTCTAAGTTTTCAAATTACAGAACCATCTGTTATCGCGATAAATTCAGAGACAAACAGTCCTGTCTGGCGGGATAGCTGTGTGGAGTTTTTCTGCTCTTTTGATGGTGAAAATTACTACAACTTTGAGATCAACGCAATCGGTGCAATTCTTGGTCAGTATGGAAAAAACAGATCTGACAGGGTTTTTCTTGAACCTGAAAAACTGAAAAGTATCTATGTTAAAAGCAGTCTCGGGAACAAACCTTTTGGATTGAAAGATGAAGTCACAGACTGGGAAATTGAAGTGGAAATCCCGTTTTCACTTTTCTCGAAAAACGAGCTTAAGAGCCTGTATTCATTAATCTTTAACATCTATAAATGTGCAGACAAGTCTCCCCACAGACACTACATGTATCTTCATGAAATTAAAACAGAAAAACCTGATTTTCACCGACCTGAATTCTTTAAAAAAATGTCTTGATAAAAAAAGCCGCCCGAAGGCGGCTCAAATAGAACAAAAAAGAGGGCTATCCTCTCTTTTTCTTCATGTTCTTTCTGCGTCTTCTTTCCGCTTCTTCCTTCTTCAGACGTTTCCGTACTGACGGCGGCTCGTAATGACGACGTTTCTTAAGCTCTTTGTAAAGACCTTCAAGAGCCATTTTCTTCTTAAGGATCTTAATTGCTTTTTCCAGATCGTCTGTTACACGAACTTCCAAAGGAGCGATAATTTTCTGTCTACGCATTCTCTTTCACCACCTTTCGACTTCAAGATTTGTTAACGAAACATGAAGCTTAAGCATTGTATGGAAGAAAGTTTGTTTGTCAAATTGTGGAAATAAAAGACTCAAAATTATCCCTGGTTATAACCTCAACGGTGGAGTTTGGATAAGCCTTCATAAATGTTTTTGGGATTCTCGCTTTCTTTTTAGGATTCCATTTAAACTCATAGGCTCTGATCAATCCGTCGCTTTCTTCAACATAGTCAATTTCCTGCTGAGAATGCGTTCTCCAGAAAAATCTGTTAACCCAACGACTTTCGATCTGATTGTTTTTCAGTCTTTCACTAATCAGGAAATTTTCCCAAAGTGCTCCAACATCATTACGAAGATCTAAAGGAGCAAAATTTTTAATGATCGCATTTCGGATTCCATTATCATAGAAGTATATTTTCCGTCCTTTTTTTATTTCATTCCTCACATTTCTTGAAAGAGAAGGAAGCCTGAAAATCACAAACGCTTTTTCAAGCAGATCGATATACCTTTCAACGGTAGTGTTATCTACGCCGGTTAACTGAGCAAGTTCCGCAAAAGAAACCTCACTTCCAAGCTGCAGAGCCAGAGCCTGAACTATCTTTTCAAGAACAGGAGGTTTTTTCACCAGACCCATTTTTAGAATATCTTTGTACAGATAACTTTCAGAAAGAAGCTTTAATATTTCTCTTTCTTCACCTTTTTTTGTAACAACCTCCGGATAATATCCGTATAACATCCTATGTTCAACAAGACGAAGTTCATCCATCAAACCGCTTTGAGCAACCATCTCTGAAAAGGAAAGAGGATAAAGCTGGTATTCGTACTTTCTTCCGGTAAGAGGCTCTTTGAGTTCATCTTTCAGTTCAAGAGCAGACGAACCGGTGACTACAAACTGAACTTCCGGCATATTATCGATGAGAAGCTTAAGGTTTATGCCGATATCTGAAATCCTCTGAGCCTCGTCGATCACTACAACCTTCTTGTTGCCGACAATACTTTTAAGCCGTGAAGAGTTTGCATTTGAAAACATCGCTCTCACATCAGGCTCGTCTCCATCCAGCCAGATGTAGTCCTGCCCCGCCTCCTTCACGATGGTTCTGGCAAGCGTTGTCTTCCCAACCTGACGCGGTCCGAGAAGAAGAATTATCTTCCCCTTAAAAAACCTGTCTGTCAGAATCCTTTTAATTTCTCTATTAATCATCTTTAGCTCCAAAAACAGTGAAAAAATAGAGTTTAGTCAATTAATTTATATGAAAAAATAGAGTTGAGTCAATTTTTTAATGGTTTTTCAGTCAATTCTCGTCATTTCGACGTTGTCGATCATGACACAGGAATTTCCGCGGAGAGGCACGAGTTTGAAGGTTGAGACTCCTCTTTTAAACTTATGCTCCAGAGTGATTGATTCTCTTTTCTGTTCTTCAGAGAACATATTTATTTTTGCGACTTTTTCACCGTTTATGTAAAGTTCAGCTTCCGGTCCGCAGTAATCGGAAACGTAACTGAAAGTGAACTGATAGGTTCCTTCGTCAAGAATGGGATGAGAAAAATCATAGTAACTTTTGTCGTTGAGATACTTGTACTTCATCGCAAAAACACTACCCTGCGAAACATCGACTTTCAGCTCCTTGACAGGATAGAACTTTTTATATTCCTCTTCGCTCTGGGCAAAGTTAACACCGTAATCCGGCTTTCCTGTAAGAGGCATTCTCTTATCCTCAAACTCAAACTTTATCGAGTCCCTTCTGCACTCGTACATCGATGTGATAGCTGTTTTATTTTTCAGTTTTTCATAATAGTCAACTATGTAAGCACCTTCATATCCACCCTTTTCCATGAAATATGAACAGGCATAACCGTTTTCATCATCAAGATCCATAAGGATAAGGTTTCCATGGTCATCATGAGGCGGTTTTGTCATTAAATTCAAGAAGATAGAGGCGTAATATTTGGGAATAAAAACTATGCTGTTCTTAATCTTTTCTTTTTCTATGGCCTTTTCTATCTCTCTGTCGGTTCTCCAGAAAGTGTCCGAAAAACGATCCATCAGGCTAGGCATGATAACTGTGGACAAAAAGAGAAAAATAGATAGAGGAACTGCTGCAAAAAGAGCTTTGGGAATTTTTCCAAGCCTGTCCCTCAGAGCAAAAAACCCGTATCCCGCAGGAATGAAAAGAAGTGAGGCAACCTCAAAAAAATACCTCGGGCCAAACAGGTTCCCCGGCAGATAGAAAAAATAATAACCTATGAAAAACACTATGAAAAAGAGTGAAACTTCAAAGTTTTTCCTGAATGCAAAAATAAACGACACCATTATGAAAAAAAACATCAGCGGATGACCACAGAGGTTAAAGTTCATTAGTGTAATTCTTGTGAACGCAACCCAGAAAGCATAACCCATAGTCAGCCCTCCGGCAGGCAGATAGTCCCCTTCCGTGTTGGGGCAACCCTTTCCGAGACCTATTCTGTGACAAAGCTCATAAGGCTCTCTTATAGAAAAATAGACATCCTGCGGAAAAAGTGTCGGATGCCCGGTATAGTACCAGTTATAAAACATCAGTAAGAATCCGATACCCACAAAAGGAGCTGTAAAAAAGAGAGCTTTCTTTATGTAACTTTTCTTCTTTTTCAGCAGCATAAGTATCAGTATCGAAACATAGACGAAAAAAGCATTCTGAGGTCTTATAAACAGCATGATCGCTGAGCTTGCACCTGCAACAAGATATGCCCATTTTTTCTCTTTTGTCAGAACAAGATA
>CAZTKP010000226.1:0-3889 GCA_964614215.1 uncultured Spirochaetales bacterium
AACCTTCGACCCACTGATTAAGAGTCAGTTGCTCTACCAACTGAGCTAAGAGCCCACCTTTAATAAAAATATGGGGTGGGTAATGGGGCTCGAACCCACAACACCTGGAACCACAATCCAGTGCTCTACCGATTGAACTATACCCACCACAATTGATCGAGATTTAAAGAACAGTGGCACGCCCGAGAGGATTCGAACCTCTGACCTACGGATTAGAAGTCCGTTGCTCTATCCAGCTGAGCTACGGGCGCTCCTCATGACCAAAAGTGGTCGGGGCAAGAGGATTCGAACCTCCGACCCTCGGTTCCCAAAACCGATGCGCTAACCAGACTGCGCCACGCCCCGAAGCCCAATGGATATTATAAATAAATAAATCAAAATCAAGTTTTTAATTAAAAGAGCCGGCACGCCTTGATTTTCAGCAGTAATATCAGCCAGTTACAGCCTTAAAAGTTGAGAAGCCCCTGGACAGATCATGCATATTTTTTATTTACATACACCTGCTGAAGAATTCCGAGAAGTGTGTTCACAAGCCAGTAAAGTGTCATTCCGCTCGGCAGCTGAAGAGAAATGTAGGTAAAGACCAGAGGCATACCGTACATCATGATCTTTGCCTGGGCATTATCCATCTGCTGCGGATTGAGCTTTGTCTGAAAGAACATCAGCAGTCCGAGAGAAACAGGAATTATGTAAAAGGGATCCTTCTCCGAAAGATCTGTAAGCCAGAACGGAAGAAAAGGAGCGTTATAAAGCTCAACAGCATTCTGGATCATGTAGTAAAGAGCGATATAGACCGGCATCTGAATGAACATGGGGAGACAACCTCCGAGAGGATTAACGCCTTCTTTCTGGTAGAGCTGCATTGTCTCTTTGTTCAATGTTTCCTTGTCGTTCTTATACTTTTCCTGAAGCTCTTTCATCTTAGGCTGAAGCTTCTTCATCTTGCTCATTGACTTGTAGCTTGCGTTTGAAAGCGGGAAAAGCAGAAGTTTTACGAAGATGGTGAGAAGTATTATCGCAAGTCCGTAATTAAGCACATACTTATAGATGAAGTTCAGAGCAAGAAGTAGTGGCTCGGCAAGAAAACCGGTCCATCCGAATGTAACTGTCTGCTCAAGTCCCGCATCGTGAACAACCAGCAGGTCTCTTTCTTTGGGACCGTAAAATATCTTAAATTTTGCTGTATGGCTTTCTCCCGGCTGAAGAACTTTTTTCTCTAAAGACGCTTCAAACTGTGAAAGATTCTTTTTTTCATCAATTGCTGTCTCGACTGAGTATGAATCGCCTCCGGGAAGCACAGCAAAAAGGAAGTATCCGTAATTTATACCGATCCAGTCAACTTCGCTGTTTCCGGCAAGGAATTCACTTAACTCATCGTTATCATCACATTCTTCAAAAAGACCGCCGGGCTTTCTCATAACGATGTTAAATGTCTTTCTGATGGAAGAGAGAATTTCCTCGTTCTTGTACTGAGACTTCATTGTCAGTGAAGGTTTCCACTCGATCGCTGAAGAAGTGTTGTTGGTCACCGTCTTTGAAACTACGAGGTTAAAGTCTTCTTTGAGAGTTATTTTCTTTCTTTCAATAACATTTCCGGATTCATATTTAAACTGAACAGATCTTTTTTCCACCTTTTCTACTTCGTAATCAGGTTCTCTGGAAAAAACTGAGCTCATTTCAGGAACAAAGTTATCTTCATACATTCCTACCGAAAGATCTATCTCCTTTGAAAGATACTTTTTCCTGACAATTTCAGATGCTGTAATTTTTCCTTTCTTTGAGCTGTAGGAAAGTTTGAGCGAACCGTTGCTTATCTCACCTTTTTTCTCAGGATGAGAAAGCTCCGTCTTCGGTGTAACGGCTGCAGGAGCTAACGGTTTCTCAACCTCTTCCTTTTCTGCAGCTTTTTTAACTTCCGGCTCTTCCTGCTGCGTTTTCTTTTCCTTTTCTGCGGCTTTATCTACCTGAGCTGTTTCAACAGGCTGAGGTTTAGGTGCGAAGAACTCTGTCCAGACGAACATTACCGCAACTGAAAGAACTATTGCTATGATAAAATTTTTGTTTTCCATAAAGACTACTCCTTTTCAACCGGATCATACCCGCAGTTATTATTCCACGGATTACACCTTAAAATTCTCCAAAAACCCAGAAAAAAACCCTTAAAGGCTCCTTTTTTCTCTATTGCTTCGATCGTATAGTTGGAACAGCTCGGATAAAATCTGCAGTTTCCGCCTAAGTATGGAGACAGTGCCTGCTGGTAAAGTCTAACTATTGCGATCAGTATTTTTTTCATTGTACTTCTTTGCGAAATATAAAAAATCCCTTTTAACTTCCCTGTAGGACAGGTTACTGCTTCGGGGGATAATAACAACATCCAGTTTTTTTTCAAACATCTCTCTTTCGGTTCTGAAAACCTCGCGAACCCACCGCTTAACTTTATTGCGGAAAACGGCGTTGCCGACTTTTTTGGTAACAATAACACCGAGTTTAGATCTTGAGGACTCGTTGTAGTTAAAGACTAGCAGACGGGTTCTAAACACATCTCCGGAGGACTTTAACTTAAGGTAGTCCCTTTTTTTCCTGATTCTGTCCTGTCTGGAAAAAGTGCAATCCAAAAGAATTCTGAACTACTTCTTATAGATGGATACTGTAAGAACCTTTCTTCCCTTTCTTCTACGGGATTTGACGATCTTTCTTCCGTCAGCAGTTCTCATTCTTTTTCTAAAGCCGTGTGTTCTCTTTCTTGAAATGCTGCTTGGCTGATATGTTCTCTTCATAGCTCACTCCTGAACTAAAAATTATTGCTCCAAAAAACTCGGGAAAATATACTCACGAAAAACTCCTTGTCAAATTATGTTGACAGAAACACTAAAAAAATTAAAAATATCAACGAGATAGCTAATTGTTTAAACAGGAAAAACCTTTTGAAAGAACTTAATTTGAGTGTAATTATTAAAGAAATGGAACTTGAGCTTTTTTCTGCCTGTCAGACTTCTTCCAACTTTTCTAACACAAAAAATGACATAGTAACAGGCACATACAGTTTTGAAGACAGGGAAAAAATTACAAAAGACACACACTTTGATATTGCCAGTCTCACAAAGGCACTTTTTACAGCTCCTGCTTTTTACGAGCTCATCTTTTCAAAAGAGATTGATAAAGACATCAATATCTGCTCCTTTTTTCCTGGATATTCAGGAGAAATGACACTCCTTGAACTTCTTTCTCACACCTCCGGCTATCCTGCATGGATTCCCTTTTATGAGAAAGTTGACGGGAAACTGAGCATTGAGGAACGAAAAGAAGCCGTCCAAAAGATCATTCTTGAAACAAAAACAGACGAAAAGACCCATCTTTACAGCGACTTTAACTATATTCTACTTGGATTCATCCTTGAAAAAATCTATCAAAAAGACCTCGGTAAAGTCCTTGAAGAGTTTATTCTGAGGAACGATCTTCCGAAAGTTACATTCGGTACAACAGAAAAAGCACCGCTCACCTCCTTTTCAAGTTTAAGAAAAACCTTCCCGCAAGGTGAAGTAGAAGATGAGAACTGTCATTTTCTCGGTGGGAAGACCGGACATGCCGGACTATTTGCATCAGCTGAAACTGTTAAAAACTTCATGACAAAACTCATGAATATCGAATGGTTTCAAGCAGTTGGCAAAGAGTTGAACTTCCCTGGATTTGACAGACCGCAAGGTGAGAACTCAAATTATGGTAAAAATGCTACGCCCAAAATGATAGGACACCTTGGATTCACAGGAACCGCTTTTATCTCAGATCCTGAAGAGAATAAAACAGCCGTCATTCTTACCAATTCAACTTATCCCACACCGGAGAAAACTCTTAGGAAGGAGAGGATGAGAAAGGTTCGGCAGATGTATTT
>CAZTKP010000227.1:0-3882 GCA_964614215.1 uncultured Spirochaetales bacterium
CAATAAAAACAAGAGCATGAATAAAAGTTTGAAATTTTTTTCAATAAAAGTTATTTTATTTGCGAACTAAAAGGGCGTCTGGAAACTGATCCATGGAGTGGAATTATGAAACTTAAGATCTTTCTTCTTGTTTTTCTTGTTACTTCGGCAGTTCATGCAGGAGTCTGCATAAAGATCAATGCCGAAAAGGATACGCTCATGCCCAATGAGCAGAACGCCGCAAAGTTTATCTGCGAGAACGAATTTAAGAAAGAGGGCGCTGTCGTTGACGGAAAATGCGAGGAAACTTATATTCTTACGCATCTTCTTCTGGGGGATTCAATAGTTGTTGTAATAGAGAAAGCCGGTGTCAGCCAGAGTGTCGTCGTGAAGGGGAAGGACGAGCTCAGAAGTGCCTACAACCAGCTTGCCCGCTATTTCATTTCAGGTATAGATCCCAACTATAAGAATACAACTGCTGAAAACGTTGTTTCAACTCAGGCCGAAAACAGGACAAAGCTCAAAAGTGAGCTCAACTTCATGGCAATGCTCGGTTACGGATTTCAGCCGACACCCGATATCGGTGGAGGACTTAACTGGACTCTGGGACTTCGTTACGATATGCGTTTTATGTTCCTGGATTTCGAGTTTGCAAGCGGTCTTTGGAATGCCCATGGTCCCAACTACCTCGAGATTAACCTCATAGGTATAAGAGGTGCGTACTACTTTGAAGAAACCGGGGCGCAGAGTGCCTATATCGGTGCGGGTCTCAGAGCAGGGTTCTACTTTCTTGAGAGTGATGATTATTACAGCGATACAGAATTTAGCGGTTCCGGAACGCTCAGTGTCGGTTATGAGTGGCTCAGGAATACGTCAAAAAGATTCATGGTCCAGATAGATGCAAAGTTTCCGTTCCATGCTCTAAAGTATGAAACAGATGACAAATGGAAACATATTTACTTCCCTACAATTTCATTCAATGTCGGTGTAGGTCTTTAATATCTTCCAGGATCCCCTAAAAATTTTACAAGACACACCTCTTTGTTATAATCACCTGATATGATTTGGGTGAGGTTGGATATGCGGAGATCTTCTTTAATAGTTCTGGTGGCGTTTTTCTTAATTTTATCAGCTGGTTGCACCAAGATTCAAAATGTGATGGAAGAACCTGTTCCGCATAAATTTGTCTTTCTGTACACAAACGATGAGCACGGACACTTCTATGAAAAGGATGGATGGTATAAGGGTGCGGCGCTCTATGAAATGTGGGAAGAAGAGAAAAAAGCCTGTCCTGAATGCACTTTTTACAGACTTTCAGGTGGTGACAACTACACAGGAAGCGCAATTTCCTCGATGTTCAAGGGGAAACCCATGGCGAAGATCATGAGTATTCTCGGATACCATGTCAGCGCTGTCGGAAATCATGAGTTCGATTTCGGAATGGTCCCTTTTGAGAAAAACAGAAAAGAATCAGGAATGGCCTATCTTTCCAGTAACATAATTTTTACAGATCTGACCAATGCTTTTGAGCCTTCCATGACCTTTGAGTCGGAATTCGGAAAGTTCAGCGTCATAGGCTCTACGACCGAAGAGCTTAAACAGATATCCTTTGCCGCACATATGAAGAACATTCAGGTCGTGAAACCTGAGGGCCCTGTCGGCAGAGAACTTAAAAAATACAAGGATAACACAGACTTCCAGATAGTTATCTCACATGAATCGGCAGAGTCGGCAAGGAACTGGGTTCAGAATCTTCCGATAAAACCTCTGATCGTTTTTACAGGTCATGAACATAAGGAATTTGTCAAGAACTACAACGATGTTCTTTTTATTCAGACCTCGAAGTATCTCAAAGCCTATGCGAGAGTTGAAATCGTTAAAAAAGGTGAAAGTATATCTGTGACAAAGGTGGACATGATCCCTTTAAAAAAGAAGGCCGATTTTGACTTGGAAGACTCAAAGAAAATAAAGAAAATAACCGATAAGTATTTAAGAAAGATGGAGAAACAGGCAGGCGGAATCCTTATCAGTGCAAAAAAGGACTTTGCATTTAAATCCTTCCAGAAACTTTATGCCTGTACACTGCTTGAAGCATATCCCGGTTATCAGGTTGCAATGAGTAACCCCGGAGCTTTCAGAGATGAGATCTGTAAAGGATCTGTCAGAAAAAGTGATATAATTTCCATGCTTCCCTTCCAGAATCGACTGGTGCTGTCGGAACTTCCCGGGAAAGAGCTTATCTATAACCTCGACCTTTCACAGGAAAGTTACTGCGGAGCGGAAAAAGAGGATGGTACATGGTTTGTGGGTGACACAGAGATCGATCCGAACGGAAAATATAAGGTTGTTGCTCATGAATTTATTTACAGCGGTGGCGATTACTACCGTTTTGTCGTTGACGGAGCAGTGAATAACATCACATCAAAAGACTGGCGGGAACCGCTTGAAAAATATCTGTCCGACTGTTCAAAAAAAGGGCTTGATCTTGACAGAGCCTACGCTTCTTTAATGAAAAAATTCAACCGGTAAAAAAATAGATTCACAAAAACGTTTACATGGACAAAAAACGGATTATCCTAACACCGTTGTGTTGTAAATAACATGTTATTTTGGATGTAACTTATTGACCAGGAGGTTGGTATGAGGTATTTTCCGATTACTGATAAAGAGCGGAAGCAAATGCTTGAAAAGATTGGCGTTTCTTCCGTAAAAGAATTGTTCAGACCTGTTCCTTCAGCACTTATGCTTGATAAGGAACTCGACCTTCCCAAGGCAAAAAGCGAGATGGAGATCATTAAGCATATGGAAGAGCTCGGAATGGAGAATCTTGCAAGTGAAATGACTTCTTTTCAGGGTGGAGGTATCTACAGACATTACAGTCCGAGCCACATCGATCAGCTGCTTCTCAGAAGTGAGTTCTACACTTCCTACACTCCCTACCAGCCGGAAGTGAGTCAGGGAACTCTTCAGACCATTTTTGAGTTCCAGACGATGATAGGAAAACTTTTCGGAATGCCTGTTTCGAACGCTTCAATGTACGACGGTGCAACAGCTGCTGCAGAAGCAGTTCTGATGGCGCTTAAGGTTGCAAGAAAGAGGGGAAAGGTTCTCCTTGCTTCAACAATGCATCCTCATTACATCGAAACTATAAAAACCTATGTCGAGTTCATGGCTGACAGTGTTGAGCTGCTCGAAATGGATGATGAGACAGGAAGAGTAAAGGAAAGTGAACTTAATAAAATAGACGATCAGACAGCCTGTGTTCTTTTTCAGTATCCCAACTACTTCGGTGTTATTGAAGATGTGCATAGGATCTCAGAGGTTACAAAGGAAAAAGGAGCGCTGGTCGTTCCTGTCGTAACTGAAGCCACGTCTCTTGGAATACTTGCAACTCCCGGTGATCTCGGTGCCGATATTGCGGTTGGTGAAGGTCAGGCTCTCGGAATTCCGATGCACTTCGGCGGTCCCGGAATAGGACTTTTCACATGCAGTGAAAAACTTGTAAGAAAGATGCCCGGAAGACTTGTAGGTCAGACAGTTGATAGAAACGGAAAAGACTGCTACGTTCTTACTCTTGCAGCTAGAGAACAGCATATCAAGAGAGAAAAGGCTACCTCAAATATCTGCACAAATCAGGGACTTATGGCAACAGCTTCAGCAATGTACCTTGCGACGATGGGAAAGAACGGACTTAAGGAAGTTGCAATGATGAACCTTAAACGTGCGGACTACCTTAAAAAGAAGATCGTTGAGGAAACAGACTGCAGAGTAAGATTTGAAAGTCCGACCTACAACGAATTTACAATAACAGTTCCGGGGAAGGCGGTTGATGTTCTTGAAGAAATGAGAGCAGAAGGCATTGTCGGCGGAATTCCCGCTTCAAGATACTTTGACGGAATGGAT
>CAZTKP010000228.1:0-3829 GCA_964614215.1 uncultured Spirochaetales bacterium
TTGGAACAAACCCTCAGCTTGTCGATTCAGACGGTGACGGTTTCGATGACAACACCGAATATGCGGCGGGAAGCGACCCGACTGTATCTGATCCGGAATGGTGGGAAGGAAAATACTATGTCATCCTTCCTTTTGAAGATCCTGATCATGAAATAAGATCTCTTGATTTCTCTACCGATATTACAAAAGCTGATATACTGTTCCTCATTGACCTTTCAGGCTCGATGGATGACGAAATTGCAAACCTTAAAAGCGGCATCAACAACACGCTTATCGGGTCTATCAAAAACAAGATCCCCGATGTCGGATTTGGAATTGCAACTTTTGAAGACCACGACGGATATGATGACAACGGAACAAGAATTCACCAATATGTAACAACAAACGAGACCACCATAAAATCTTCAGTAAATACAGTGAATTGGAGAACAGGAGGCTCAGAACCTCACCTTAATGCTCTATATTATTCTGCAAACGGAGCTCCTCATGGATCTGTTCCATACACAGACTGTTCATCACATGAAGGGAGTATCGGCGGAGCCTGTTTCAGAGCAAAAGCTCTTCCTATCTTTATCATGATGTCTGATGAAGATTTCGTAAGCAGCTACAACATCCCTAACGTTTCTCAAACGACAGCAGCTATGAATGCTATAAATGCAAAGTTTATCGGTGTTGATTCCTCTTCCAGCGGAGAAATACAGAGTGACTATAATGGAATATCGCAAGGCACAAGTTCTGTTGACGGTTCAGGAAATCAGTTCTATTACAAGATCGCAACGAACGGAACCGGTCTTTCTGACAACATTGCAACAGGAGTTGAATATCTTGCGGCAAATGTTCCCATGGACGTTACAACAACAAGAGAATCTATTACCAATCCGCAGAATGTGGACGTGACACAGTTCATCAAGGCAGTCACACCTATAGAAAGGCTGCTTGCCGGATCAACAACTCCGATAACCTGTCCGACTGAATGCACGGCAGATGCCTTCCAGAATGTTAAACCCGGAACAACTGTTACTTTCGACATTGACTTCTATAATGACTTTTTTGAGCCCACAACTACCGAAACAACAGTTTTCAGAGCAAAGATCAACGTTCTCGGTGAAGGTGCGGCACTTGACGACAGAGAGGTTTACGTCATCGTTCCCGGAAAAGAGGTTACAGGTCCGGGGAACTAGAACATGAGGACACTGCTTCTAATCCTGGTGTTAGCGGTTTTTTCAAGCTGTGAAAGCAACCCTTCAAAAGTTGATTCAGACACCCCTGATGCTGACAATTATGACGTTGATATTTACGACGATGATACTGAGCAGATAGATCTCACTGAAGATGAAACTGACACTGATATACTCGACACAGATGAACCTGATGCCGATGCGGATACCCCTTGTAATCCCAATCCATGCGGGATAGAAAACAGTACAGGGGAGTGTTTAGAAGAAGACGGCTCTTACAGATGTGTCTGTGAGGAAAACTATGTGTGGGACGGTGAAAAATGTAAATTCATTCCCCCGAAGGTCTATGTTGATATTAATGCAAGCGGTCTGAATAACGGCACCAGCTGGAAAGATGCCTATCTAAACTTACAAAGAGCCATAAGTGAATCAGATGACGGCAGTGAAATATGGGTTGCGAAAGGCACTTACAGACCAGGTGGATTCCCCGATGAAAGTATTGATATTCCCGAAGACACCGATCCACTTTACCCCAGATACAGGCACTTCACTTTAAGAAATAAAATTGCCATCTACGGAGGGTTTGAAGGAACTGAAGGCTCACGGGATCAGAGAGATATAGAAAAAAATGAGACCATTTTAAGCGGAGATATGGATAATGACGGTGAATATAGTGAAGATGACCTGTTTCATGTAATTGTCAATACTAATCTTGATTCAAGTGCAATACTTGACGGATTCACTATCACCGGAGGCAACGCAGATCTGGAGACAAGTGACAGCGGAGATCACCATGAACAGCATGGCGGAGGAATGTATAACCACTATTCTGTGAGTGCCGAGATCTTCAACTGCCGTTTTGTCAGAAACTATGCTGTTGTATCAGGCGGCGGGATGGAAAACAGACAGAGCGGACTCTATCTTGAGAACTGTATTTTTGAAAACAACATCGCCTTTAAAGGCGGTGGAATGAATAACAGCAACGCCAGTCCCAGACTATATAGAACAGAGTTCAGGAACAATACAACTATTGACGGATACGGTGGCGGAGTCTTTAACGATGATAAAAGCAGAGGTTTTTTCAACGAATGTATCTTTACAGAAAATACTTCTGAAGATGGTGCGGCGATGTCAAACAACGTCTATAGCGATGTAAGGATCAGCAACTGTGTTTTCGAGAATAACAGTGTGACAAGAAACGGAGGAGCAATTACAAACTCCGAAAGTAATCCTGTTATCTGGTTTTCTATTTTTAAAGGAAACACATCTGTCGCAGGAGGAGGAGCAATAGAGAATTATTCTGACAGTGAACCCAAGATCGTCGGATGCACTTTTTTCGATAATGAAGTTACCGGTGATATCGGTGACGGAGGAGCTATCTTAAGTACAAAAGGGAGACCTGTTATTGTCAGTTCGGCTTTTTTTGACAACTCTGCACCGAGTGGAGGTGCTATCTCCAACAGAGATACGAGCTGCTACATAATAAACTCAACTTTTGTGCACAATACGGCTGATCCTGTCTACGGTTATGGAGGCGCAGTTTACAACCAGACAAATTCCCTCGTAACTATCATCAACTCTATAATCTGGGACAACTACGCATCAGAAACCGGGGAGCAGATATATAACGAGATTGCGGATACGTATGTTTTCAACTCTAATATCATGGGAAGTTTCGAAGGTGACGTGTGGAACAACGATATCGGCGAAGACAAAGGCGGTAACTTAAACATTAATCCGTCCTTTTATAACTCAAGCGGCAACAACTTTTCATTAAAAAGCAATTCTCCGTGTGTAAACAAAGGCGACAATACTGAATATGAAACCGGGGGAATAGTTTACAGTTTTCAGGAAGATATTGAACAAAACCCACGAATTGTCGACGATAAAGTTGATATGGGGGCTTGGGAGGTTCAGTAAACTACTGATTCTTTTTCCAGTTATTTTTGGGACGTGATCTTTTCTTGAACTTATCTTTTCTTTCCGCGTTATTTTTAAAGCCATCGCTTTTTTTAGAATCGTATTTTTTTCTATCAGAATTCTTTTTGTCTGAGAACTTTTTATCTGCGGTTTTATTATCAGAAGTCTTGTCAGACACTTTCTTATCCGAAGATTTTCTATATCTTTCTTTTGATCCTCCACCTCTGCTGCCGCCACTCTGACTTCTGCCTCTACCCCTGCCTCTGCTGTCACTCCTACTGTTTCTGTATTTTTCCTTTTCTCTACGGAGCATATTTTTAAGCGTTTTCTCGTTATATCCTATCTGCTCCGGACCTGTTGTTTCATCAGCATCAAGCAGCATAGATGCCAGAACAACGGCGATCGAATGAATATCCATTTCATCTTCAAGAGCCTCAATAAGATTAATTCCGTCATTATTAGGAGTGTATTCAAATATTTCGTCAGAAAGTTTTTTTCTCTTCTCTTCTCTTATCGTTGATATGGTTGGAATAACTTTAAGCTCAATTTCCGAGCCGACACTTTTTTCAATTCTCTGAATAGTTCTGAATTCCGATGGAGTAACAAGTGTAATAGCCTGACCTTTCTGCCCTGCCCTGCCAGTTCTTCCAACTCTGTGGATATAACTTTTTGCATCAAAAGGCATGTGGTAGTTAAAAACATGGGTTACATCGGCCACGTCAAGCCCTCTT
>CAZTKP010000229.1:0-3829 GCA_964614215.1 uncultured Spirochaetales bacterium
TCGTTGCGATAGACAATCCTAAATACTACATTTTTACAGGTGGAGGAGCAGTTCTGAAAGCTATCGAGAACGGAACTCCCGCGGGGATGGAACCTGTGAAGATGCTGCTCAAATAATTGAGAAAATTTTTACCTTTTGATAGAATCACAGGTCTATATTGTTATGGAGGACGATAATGTGTAAGGACAGGGAAAATTCAATTTTCTTCACAGATAAGATAGATGAGGGATCAACTACTTTTGAACGTGATTTTGCAAAGACTCTGGAGTATCAGCTTGTTAAGGAAAAGACAACTGTGAAGGAACGTGATGTTTATGTGGCAATATCCACGGCTATCCGGCACAGAATGATAAGGAACTGGCTTAGAACCCAGCATGCCTACCGTGAAAATAAGGTAAAGCGGGTCTATTATCTTTCAATGGAGTTCCTCATGGGGCGACTCCTTGGTAACACCTTGATTAATCTGGACTTTTATGACGAGGTTTCTGAACAGGTGGAAAAGCTGGGCTACCATCTTGAGGATATAAGGGATCTTGAACCGGATATGGGCCTGGGGAATGGCGGTCTTGGACGTCTTGCCGCCTGTTTTCTTGATTCAATGGCTACTCTGGCACTTCCTGCCTACGGTTACGGCATTAGGTATGAATACGGTATTTTCAGACAGGGAATAAAGAACGGCTATCAGGTCGAGGTTCCCGATAACTGGCTTAAGTACGGTTGTCCGTGGGAGATATGCAGACCGGAGCTTGAGTACAGGGTTCAGTTTGGCGGAAAGGTAATAACGGAAAAGGATGGTAGCGGTGTGCAGAGATACAGGTGGGTTGACACAGAAGATGTTCTCGCCCTTGCATACGATGTTCCGGTTCCCGGATATAAGAACAATACGGTCAACAACCTGAGATTATGGCAGGCGAAGAGTACGAACGAATTTGATTTTCAGTATTTTAACAGCGGTAACTATATGGCGGCTGTCGAGGATAAGAATATTTCCGAAAATATCTCGAAAGTTCTCTATCCCAACGACAATATGCATGAAGGAAAAATTCTCAGGCTCAAACAGCAGTACTTCTTCGTCTCAGCAACTTTGCAGGATATTATTAAGCACTATAAGAAAAACCACGGCACGGGTTTTGAGAACTTTCCGGAAAAGGTTGCAATTCAGCTTAACGACACTCATCCAAGCATTGGAATTCCTGAATTAATGCGGATACTTATTGATGTTGAGCATATTGACTGGAATACGGCCTGGGATATAGCCAAAAAGACTTTTGCCTATACGAATCACACCGTTCTTCCCGAAGCTGTTGAAAAATGGGATGTGGATATCATGGGGCCTCTTCTTCCCCGTCAGCTGCAGATAATCTATGAGATAAACAGACGTTTTGTAAATGAGGCAAGAGATTTTCGTGGTTTTGACATGAAGAGAATCAAGGATGTTTCCATTCTTGAAGAAAGCGGGCATAAATTTGTAAGGATGGCGAATCTTGCAATTGTGGGTAGTCATTCAGTAAATGGTGTGAGTGCTCTTCATACGGAGATTCTGAAAAACGATATTTTTAGTGATTTCAACGAGTTGTTTCCTGGAAAGATAAACAATAAAACGAACGGCATCACTCCCAGAAGATGGCTTAGAAAGGCAAATCCTTTCCTTGCTTCGCTTATAACGGAAAAGATAGGTGACGAGTGGGTCAAGGATCTTTCAAAGCTCAGGGATCTTGAAAAATTTGCTGATGATAAGGGTTTCCATGAAACATGGCAGCAGGCAAAGTGGCTCGCCAAAAACAACCTTCAGGAATATATCAGAAGGGAAGTCGGCTTTGAACTGAATGTTGACAGCATGTTCGATGTTCAGGTTAAAAGAATGCACGAGTATAAGAGGCAGCTTCTCAATGTGCTTCATACAATAACGCTTTACAACAGGATAAAGAAGAATCCGGGTGGTGATTTTGTTCCGCGTACAAAGATCTTCGGTGGAAAGGCGGCTCCGGGATACTTCGTTTCAAAGCAGATCATCAAGCTTATCAACGCAGTGAGCAAGATGGTGAACTGTGATCCTGAGGTCAGTAAATATCTAAATGTTTTCTTCTTTCCTAACTATTCAGTTTCAATGGCTGAAAAGATCATTCCGGCTTCTGAACTTTCCGAGCAGATATCAACGGCGGGATTTGAGGCCAGCGGAACGGGAAATATGAAGTTCATGCTCAACGGAGCACTTACAATCGGAACTCTTGACGGAGCTAATGTCGAAATGCTCGAAGAGGTTGGCCGGGATAATATCTTTATTTTCGGACTTAAGATCGAAGAAGTGACAGAGACCCGTTTAAGTGGTTACAACCCTAAAGCTATTTATGAGGCGGATCCGGAGCTTAAAGAGGTTCTTGATATGATAAAGGACGATCATTTCAATAAAGATGAGCCTGGAATTTTTCAGCATCTTTTTGATGATCTGGTCGCTTACGGTGACAACTATATGCTTCTGGCTGATTTCAGGTCTTTTGTCGATACTCAGGATAAGGTCGATGAGATCTACAGAGATAAGGAAAAGTGGACAAAAATGTCTATCCTTAACACAGCAAGAAGCGGCAAATTCTCTTCAGACAGAACGATAATGCAGTATGCGCAGGAGATCTGGGGGGTTGAACCTGTAGAGGTGGATATTGACTAATAAAGGAGGCTCATTATGAGAAAAGCTCTTTTTCTTCTTTTCATTTTTTTGATCTTCGGTTGTGAGAAAAAAGTTGAGCCGGTCGAAGAACAGGTTATCAAGCCTGCAGAAAAGGCGGAAAAAGAAGAAGCTCCGGAAAAAGTTGAAGAAACTGTCGATATATCTAATGAACTCAAAGCTTTAAGGATCGTGCCCGATGAAAATAACGCAGAGGAAAAGCAGGGTTGTATTGCCTATAGGGATGCCGACGGGGATGGTTTCGGTGATGAAAGTGACTTGATAGAATATGACTGCGGGACAGATCCGAAGATTGGTTACTCCCAAAAAAAGGGAGACTGTGACGACAGGAACAGGTATGTGAATCCGGATGCGGTGGAGACCTGTAACGGTGGAGATGACAACTGTGACGGAAAGATTGATCCTGAAGATTGTGACGGTTGCAACAGATACTACAAAGATATGGACGGAGACGGTGTCGGTGTTGGTGAATTTAAATGTCTGTGCGTTTCAAAAGGGATCTATGCGTCACTTGAAACGGGAGACTGTGATGACAGCAACAAGGATGTTCATCATAATGCTCGTGAGATATGCAACGACATAGATGATAACTGTAACGGTCAGGTCGATGAAGGGGAAAATTTAAAAGGTTGCAGACCGTTTTATTACGATAAGGATGGTGACGGTTACGGATATCAGTCGCAGAGCAGATGTCTGTGCAGACCGGATGGACTTTTCAGAGCTGAGGTTCTTGGAGATTGTAACGACGATAACATAAGCATAAATCCCGGAGCGGTAGAGATCTTTGACAGAAGAGACAACAACTGTAATGGTGCCATTGATGAAAATGTTGGTATAAAACCTAAGCCGAAACACAGGAAACATCCTGGAAAAAACCATGGCCGGTATGACCATCATCATAAAAAAGACCGGAAAGAACATACCGCTCATGATAAATATGAAAAAAAACCTGAGAAAAGACATGTTAAAGAACAACATGTCCGGCCTCCGCAGAAACAGAACAATGTCTTAGTTGATAAAAGAAAGAAAAAGAAAGATCATCCCAAAAAACATTACGTCAGTCAGACAGAAAGAAAGCCCTACACTAAAAAAGATGAAGAAGAAAAGAAAAAGAAACCGAAGAAAAAATCGGTAGTAGGTTTTTAA
>CAZTKP010000230.1:0-3828 GCA_964614215.1 uncultured Spirochaetales bacterium
ATATCTGTGCAACCGGATCACTTTGCATGTCAAACAAGTATCAATGGGTTGACACGGATGCTGACAACTTTCTTTTCACTCCCGGTGCTGACGGAAAGGAATGGGATGATGTTGAACTTGGCTATCACAGACCTGAGGGATACACTCTTAATCCGCTTGACAGAGCTGAAATGGAAGAACTGCATCCGGAAGAAAGGGACAGCAGTTTTGTCGAGATCGTCAAGGGTTTCAGCAAGGAACAGGCAATGAAAGAGGCGGACCGCTGCGTAAGCTGCGGAATCTGTATTGCCACCTGTCCTGCTCACATGGGCATCCCCCGCTACATCGAAGCAGTTCGTGAAGATGATATGGAAAAGGCACTTAAGGCACTTTATGAGACGAATCCGCTTCCTGAGGTCTGCGGAAGAGTCTGTACGCATAAATGTGAGACAGTCTGCGCTATCTCACATCGCGGCGATGCAGTTTCCATCCGCTGGCTTAAACGTTACATTGCAGATCAGGTCGATATTGACAAATACAGACACATCCTCGAGCCGGAAATTCAGGAAACCGGAAAGAAAGTTGCAATTATCGGTGCAGGTCCTGCGGGGCTTTCAGCAGCTTACTACCTGAGACTTGCAGGTCATCAGGCGGTAATTTTCGAGTCACTTCCAGAGCCGGGTGGAATGATGCGTTACGGTATCCCCGAGTACAGACTTCCCTACGACCAGCTTGATAAAGATATTCAGTATATTAAGGAACTTGGAGCAGAAATAAGAACTAACGTCAAGATCGGTGAAGATATAACTCTTGAGCAGTTAAACAAAGATTTTGACGCTGTTTTTGCAGCAACTGGTCTCCATGTCGGCAGAAGCACAAGAATTGACGGTTCCGATCATGAAAATGTTTATCAGGCTGTTGATCTTCTGCGTGAAGTCACAAAAGGAAATGAGATCCCGTACAAAGGAAAGATCGTTGTTATCGGCGGAGGAAATGTTGCAATGGATATTGCACGGACAGAGGCCAGACTCCACAAAAAGAACTTTGGAAAGGTCGAGATAACCCTCACCTGTCTTGAAACTGAGGATATAATGCCTGCAGACAGAGAAGAGATAGTCGAATCAAGAGAGGAAGGCGTTATCCTTAAACCTGGTTACGGCCCGAGGAACATCGTTATTGAGAACGGAAAGATCAAAGGTCTTGAGACTGTACGCTGTCTCTCTGTTTTTGATGAGGAAGGCCGCTTTAATCCCAAGTTCGATGAAAACGATAAAGATTTTATCGAAGCTGACATGGTCATTGAATCTATCGGTCAGGGTATGGACCTTTCCTACATTGAAGGGGACACTAAGGACAACCTTAAAACCGATGCAAGAGGCCGAATTCTCACCGATAAGGACATGAGCACATCAATTGAATGGCTCTTTGCCGGCGGTGATATTATTGAAGGTCCTGACGTGATCCATGCTATCGCAAACGGACATACTGCGGCTAAGAGCATAGACAAATATCTGAGAGGTGAAAAATGAAAGAATTTACCATCCGCGAAATAATCGAATATGCGGCGAACATCGAGTCGGAAAGCCACAAGTTCTATACTGACGCAGCGGCAAAAGTGACAGATCCTGACACAAAGCAGCTTGCAAAAGAGCTTTCAGAAGAGGAAACCGGTCACTACAACCACCTTCTTGATCTTCTGAACAAAGAACGTGTTACAAGCTCTGAACTTGATAAGATGGTCGATAATGTTGACCTTAAGGACAGAATGGTCAAAACCGATGAGATCGACTTCTCTTCAGATCCTATCGACATCCTTGAAGTTGCACTTGAAAGAGAGATCAACACTGAAAGACTCTACACAACCTACCTCACCTTCACAAACCTCCCTGAAGATGTCATCAAAGTCTTTGAAGACCTCAAAAATCAGGAAATCGGGCATCAGAATAGAATTAAAACAATAATTAAGAAGATAACGGGATAAAACCCATCCCTAGCCCTTCCCTTTAAAAAGGAAGGGAAAAAACTAAATCCCCTTGCCCTTTTTGAAAGGGACTGAAGAAGGATAAGAAAAGCTGCTAAACGCAGGTTTGCCCTTCGGAAGCCGGGCTGGGGGTTAGGGTTCTCTTTTACTTAAAAGTTCTCGGCATATCTCTTCAAAACAATCTTTATCAATCTCTGGTACGGAACACCTTCCTTTTCTGCTTTCTGCTTGATTTTTTCAAGATCATTTACAGAAAATCTTATTGTTACAGGTTTGGTTTCCTCTCTACTTCCTTTGTAGGTCACTTTGCTTTCTCCAACAGTTTGAAGATTGCTGAAAACGGCTCTCTTTCGAGAGATCTCCTTTTCATCACCATCTTTCTGATTTAATAATATTTCCAGGGGTATACCAAGTTTTGAGTTTATCTTTCTTATCATGTTGAGAGACATTTTCTTTTTTCTGTTCAAGACCTCTGAGATCTGCGTTACAGAACCGACAATTCCGGCAAGATCTTTCTGTTTTAGCCCCATCTGATCCATTCTGAAAAGAACGGCTTCAACGGCATCCGGTTTTTCAGCTTTAAACCTCTTTTTTTCATAGTCATCAACTATCAGGGAAAGGATCTTCAATTCGTCGTTTTCCTTGTCTTCCTCTGAAAGAAGTTCATCAATTCTTGCAAGAACTCTCTGATACTGCTTTTCGTTCTTTATTATTTTTATTAACTTTGTATCCATCACTTCCCCAAATTACTACCTGCACTTATTTTAATTTTAAAGGCGAACTTGTCAATACTTTATTTCGCTAATTGCGACTTAATCTAAACCATTCCCATGATTATCAAATATTGCAAAAAATTGTTGCGAGAATTAGTTCTTTAGATTGTTGGAATCACATTTCCCTAACACATCGAACTTTATAATAACTGTTCCCCGGAGTCATTTCAGTACTTTTAGTTCCAATATTGAAATCCAGATAAATCGGAAGAGGAACCGGACTCTTGGCAATAGTATCATCTCCATCATATTCATAAGACGAAGACCAGAATCTTCCAATGTCATCAAAAACTGAGTATCTGCCATCCTCCGCTTTCTCACATCCATCAGTTTTCGTACAATTCTTTACAAGAGTTTCAAGCTGCTCAATCGTCGGCAGAACAAAATCGCTATTTCCATTTTCGCTTAAATTATCACAAAGCTCGTATTTTCTGGTTGATCTTACAGACTCAAAAACTTTTTCCGACCATTGTATGCCATTGTTTTCATCAATATAATTATATTCGATATCAGAACCTCCGCATCCTGCCAACAGAAAAAGAAATAAGATTAAGACATTACGACTCATAGCTCATCCTGTCTCACACACCTTACATAATGCTTGTTTTCTGACATTTCCGGCATGATTCTCCCGTATTTGAAATCCATAGTCCAGACATCGTTCAAACAGTATTCGAGATTGTTTTCCATGTCACAATCATCTTCCCAAAGTTCCGTGTTCGGTGAATATGTCCAATATGTTTTCGCATCCCAGAAAACAGAATATTTGTTATTCTCACCAAATAGAACACATCCGCCGCATGTAGCATTCCAGCATTCAGTTTTATCAAGACAGTCATCAGTTAACATGCAGTCTCCGCCTATCTGTGTGCCCCCACAGTTAACAACAAGCTCACGAATCTGAGAAACCGTTGGCAGTTTCCAATCATAGTTTCCACTCTCTTCAAGATTTTCGCAGTATTCAATGGCTTCAAAAACTGTCATTTCCTCACTTGAAGAATCTGACCATTTTTCAGCAACTTCAGGAGTTACACAGGCTCTGTCTTTTCCCACATAATCTTCTTCACAGACATATCTGCATTCCTCTGTGCTTGG
>CAZTKP010000231.1:0-3824 GCA_964614215.1 uncultured Spirochaetales bacterium
CGCATTCCGTTATTAAGGGATGTCTGCCACCAGTCTTCTTCATTTTTGTAATAAAAAAGCTTCTGCTCAACTGTAACTTCAACTTTTCTTAGACCCATTTCTTCAAGAAAGGCCTTCATTGTTTCAGCTGTATCAAATTCATATTCAACACCGGCTGTTTTTAGAAGTGGATCTTCCTTTGTGACATGATCTCCAATGGCTTTTGACATCCAGTCCCAGCCGTTGTGAGCGTTTTTATGCCAGTTTGAAACTGTAATCTTTCCTCCGGGTTTTAAGAACTGCCTGAACTTTGTAAAAACTTTCTTTACATCAGGGAATGATGCAATGGAAAAACCACAGAGAATAAGATCAAATTCATCAATAGATTCAAGTTCTTCCACATCTCCAACAATAAGTTTGACATTGTTAAGATTGAGTCGTTTCACATCTTTTTCAAGTTCCTCGATCATCCCCTTCGCAATGTCAATTCCGACAACTTTTCCAAGCTTTCCAACACGTTTTGCAGCAGGAATTAGAGAAGCTCCTCTACCACAGCCGACATCAAGAACTTTTGAATCTTCTTTCAGATCTGAGATTTCAGCCAGAAGCTTTCCGAAATGAGTGAAGAACCTCGGGCCTGACTGATCAAAACCCTTGGAAACTTTTGTGAAAAGCTGTGACAGAAATTCTTTACTCTGATGCATCTTCCTTCGCAAAATAATCTTCAACTGTATGATGTGTAAGACCTGCATCCTGATCTATTTCAAGTACGTAATTTACATAAACATCCGTGAACTTGGATACAGAACCCTCTGAATCAGGCCAGCGGATCTCAACTTCCTCGACATCACAGATATTTCCAAGACCGATTATCTGTATATGATCGTTCTGAAAACCTGTAAGTCCGTATCCGCCCTGAACTTCACGGATGAATCTCTTTCCGCCTGCTGTGACTGTAATTCTTGCACCGACTGCATTTCTGTTAGCCTTTGTCCCCTTAAGATCGATGATAACCTTGTTCGAATCCTGTCCTGTATCATTTCTGAGAACTGTCATCCACTGTTTTTCAGGTCTTTCTGAATAATCAGCGGTATCGGTTCCCCAACGCATGGTTGAAACACCCACAAGAAGGTCATAGTCACCATCTCTGTCAATATCTATCAGACTACCACCGTGAGCTCTCGGAATCTGAGTTCCGGAATCCTTAGCCTTATCAGCAAAAGTCCCGTCAGCCTGCTGCTGAAAAAGAAGTGACTTTGTTCCGTCATAATCAGAACTGAGAATGAAAATATCCATCTTTCCATCATTATCAAAGTCAGCAGTCATTCCACCCAGGTCACCATCATTCCAGCTTCCGATACGTGAACGTGTTATACCGCTCTCCTTTTCGTCAACCCTTCTGAAAGGCTTTTCCGGGAACCCATCGTTCATAACAAGCATTGATTTGTCACTTGCCTGACCGATATGCCAGTGTGCAAGTTCAATTGCAAAAAGATCCATATCTCCGTCACCGTCAAAGTCAGCACAAAGAGTCCCGGCAGAGTTCCCACCAAGTCTGTGAGGCTGATCGGAAAATCCCGGAGTCCAGTAACTCATTCCGATCGATGCACAGCTGATCTTCGCGCTAGTTGCATCTGCACAGTATTCAGTGTCTTTTGTTGAATCATCAGAACAGTAACAGACAAAGAACTGATCATCGTTATAATCTTCGTTTCCGTCAGAACCGAAGTTGCTTGTGAGTGTCAGATCCTCAAAAGTTCCGTCACCTTTATTGCGGTAGAACATGTTAAAAGAACGACCGTAACTTGATGCCATGATGTCCTGAAAACCGTCACCATCGACATCGCAGGCCGTTACTCCCCAGGTTGCCTTGTTGTTCTTTGCAGCCGCAAGAGATTCATCGCTTACATCTTCAGTTTCAAGACCGCTCCCCTCAGTTGCATCAGTAAAACTTCCGTCACCTTTTCCCTTGTATAAATTGTCCTGTCCGCATGAATCAAGATTTCCGTATTCCGAGTAATGTCTACCTGCATACATATCAAGAATTCCGTCTCTATCAAAATCAAGAACCGCTATTCCTGAAAACGCCTCAAAAAAGGAAACGGTGAAATCCATTTTCGGTCCCGGAGAAAAAGTTCCGTCACCGTTATTGAGATAGATCCTTGTCTTATCATCTGCATAACCTTCGACACCCAGAGTTCCTTTATCAATATAAACTACATTGAGAGCATCATTATCACCGTCGTTATCCATATCAAAAAACACAACATAAGATGACGCAAGACCGTTCTTACCTGAACTATCCTTAAAAAGTCCGCTTGAAAACGTAACATCCTCAAAAGATTGACCTTTCACGTTTTTCAAAAGTCTGAATATTCCTGAAGGCTCAGCTTCATCCTGACGGACTTTTGAAGCAAGAGTCGTGTAAATATCAGGCCATCTGTCACCGTCAATATCAGCTACCATGATCTGACTTGCAAGAACATCCTTTTCCTTAAAACCGAGCTCTTCGGTAACATCGGTAAACTTAAGCTCGTATGGACCGTCTCCGGGCTCCTTACATATCTTAGTTAGAACTACATCGTCATCTGTTGTTTCCGTGTCACTGTCATTGTCTGTTTTCTTGTCATCCCCGCAGGAAACAGCAAGTACAAAAAGAACCGTAAAAACTGTAAAAAGAATAATTTTTTTCATGATCGCTCCTTTGATCAGTAGCCAATTGAAATATTGTCGATATAAAACCCCGGATGGTTGTAAAGTGAATCGCTGTAGAATTTAAAAACCGGAAAGATCCACTTGCCTGCAAAGTTATTCGGAAAATGCACCGTGAATTGCTGATATGTGTTTTCGTTCTCTTCCTTACCTCTAAGACCGTAATGTGTGTTTGAAGGACTCGTTATGTAATAGTTACCAATAAGATCTGCGAATCCGCTTATAGTCATAGTTGAGGAATTGTCGCTGTTTTCCAGAACACTCACTGAAGTTCCGGGATTACCGTAACAACTTGCAGAAGTGCACTCGAAAACAACTATAGACATTCCGTCATACCAGTCAGTCAGGTTCGACCCTAACTCAGTATTAACATATGCGTAAAATGTCATTGATGCACCGGAAAAAGGTATAAAAACAGGATGAAGCGGCATTGCCTCCTCACCATCAGAACTTGAAGTATAAAATCCGTCAAGAATTGTACCTAGAGCATTTGCCGAACCATCATAACCTGCGGTAATGGCTTTATCTGCGGCATAACTTGGGTCAAACACATAGTTAGGCGTTCCGATCTCCCAGACAGCTTCAAGATCCCACGGGCTGTATGTTTTTTCAAAAGTCTCAAAATAAACATCGTTCGTTGAAGCTGAAAAAGAATAACTTAGATCAGCAGAAGTTTTGTCACCATCTGAAGTCTCAATATCTTTCCCGATAACAACACTGTAGTTCGCACCAACATCAATTATCGTTCCTGAATTAAATGCGGGATAGTAGGTGTATTCCTTATTGTCACCGGAAGCTTCAACCTTTGTAAGGGCTATCTTCGTGCCGCCTTTTTCCAGAAAAACTTTTGTTGAGGTACTCGTATCGTCCATAGCCTGGGAAAAAACAACTTTAATGTATGAACAAACCGGAATATCAGTTGCAGACTCAGTCAGAAGGTTAACTTCGTTATAAAAGACCTTCGCACAAATAGAAGGATTTCCTGAACATTTATAACCTGCTTCCAGGTTACAGTTAAGATCACAACCGTCACCATTATCATTCTTTCCGTCATCACAATCTTCACCAGTATCAACAATTCCATTGCCGCAACTGGGAACATAATCATCAGGAAGCTCGTTATCGACTGTTTC
>CAZTKP010000232.1:0-3768 GCA_964614215.1 uncultured Spirochaetales bacterium
CTGTTTTGTGTCTTCGTTTCTGTCAACCATTTTCTCTCCGCCTTAAAAGAAATCCTCGCCATTCATTCTCACTGACCTCTTCGATCAGCTCAAAATCACCCAGATCCATTCTTTTTAAGAAATCAGTTTCAGTCTCCAGAACTCCAGTCAGAATAAGCCACCTTGCAGACAGTCTCCTGAGATCGTCCCTGAGACTGAAAAGCACAGATGAGATAATGTTCGCAGCAACAACGTCAAATGGTTTTTCAAATTTAAATACAGGATCAGATGAAAAATCTATTTTCCCGACCATATCGTTGAGAACGAGATTCTCAAAAGCATTCTCTATGGCCTCTTTATCATTATCAATGCCGGCAACTTTCAGATCAGGCCTTTTTTTAACGGCCGTGATCGATAATATTCCCGAACCTGTACCGACATCGATCAATGTTTTAATTTCTTTGTCTTTAGCAAGCACTTTCTGAATAAGCGAACTTGCAAGTCTGGTCGTTTCATGGTGCCCAGTTCCGAAACCTCTTGAAGGATTGATCACAATGTTTCCTGACCTGCTGTCCCAAGGAGGAACAACGGTGAAAGCTCCCATTTTCACAGGTTTGAAGTATTCTCTCCACTTTTCCACCCAGTCACCCTCTGAAATTACAGAAAGGTTGAGCTCCTTAATTTTCTTCTTCATCTCCGGAGTTTTCTCAAAGTAGAGAATAAGGGCGTTATCTCTTTCGACACTACCCAGAAACCCTTCGGTCTGGTAAAACTTTTCAATTGCGTAGTCCCTTGGAACTACGGCCTGATACCACTGATTCATGAACACCTTATCAACTTACTTGTCTGTATGATAATGATTGTAAGTAAAAAATCAAAAAATGTAGACAGTTAAGTCTAACTTTTTTTAAGAATTTTCTGAGATTCGAGTTTAAGGATTTCCTGCACGATAATCATAACTTCATGCTGTCCGTAGACTTTCTGCTCGCCTGTCGCCATATTCTTCATCAGAACCTTCTTTTCCCTAACCTCGTCCTCACCGAAAATAAATGTGTATCCGCTCTCCATTTTTGATGCTTTCTGCAGAGCTTTTTTCATTTTCTTCGGCTTGTAATCGGCTGTAAAGACAACAGGATGATGAGACATGTGTTTAGTGAAATGAACAAGATCCTCCACTCCGTCCTCTGTCAAGGCAAACCCGCTGCACAGAACCGGCTCGATATAAAAATTCTCAGGGATCATATCGAAAAGTCTTTCCAGCCCCATAGCAAAACCTGTCGCCGGAGTCTGAGGGCCTCCGATATCTGAAATAAGGTTGTCGTATCTGCCGCCGCCTGCGACCGCATTCTGCGAACCACCCGTGTCTGCAAGGATCTCGAAAGCTGTTCTTGTGTAGTAGTCAAGACCGCGGACAATGAAAGGATCGACTTCAAAGGTAACATGGAAAACGTCAAGAGCCTTTTTTAACTGTGAAAAATGATCGGCGCATTCTTCACAGAGGTAGTCCGTCATGATAGGAATATCGTCATATTTTTCTTTCGGGTTACAGATCTTACAATCCAGAAGTCTAAGCGGATTAGTCTCAAATCTGCCCTGACAGTCACTGCACAGCTCTTCCTTTTTTGAAGAGAAATACTCTATGAGCTTTTCCCTGTAAACTGGACGGCACTTTTTGCATCCTATTGAATTTATTGAGACTTTCTGCTCTATCTTAAAATGCTTTATAACCCGGAAAGCTGTATAGATCATCTCTGCATCTGACTGAGGAGTCTCATCTCCCAGAATCTCGATCCCAAGCTGATGAAACTGACGGTAACGGCCTTTCTGAGGTCTCTCGTACCTGAAAAACGGACCTATGTAGAAAAGTTTAAGCGGCAGAATGCTGTCAAGGTCCATTCTGTGTTCGACAAAACTTCTGACAACTCCTGCAGTCCCTTCAGGTCTCAGAGCAATGTGTCTATCCTTTTTATCTCTGAAATCGTACATTTCCTTCTGAACAACATCAGTAGTTTCACCAACGCTTCTTTTAAAAAGTGCATAGTCCTCAACGACCGGAGTTCTTATTTCCGTAAAATTCCCGTTTGAAATAAGCATCTTGATGTCATCTTCCATTTTAGCCCAGCGGAAAGCTCTCTTTCCGTACAGGTCGTTCATTCCCTTAACAGCCTTTATCATCCCAGAACTCCTTCAAATTTTTTCTCTATATCTTCATAGATCTCATCCATTCCGAGAGATCCGTCCAGAAAGACTATCTTAAGCCTATCTTTAAAATCATCAATTATTCTACGGTAGTTGTTGTCAATTTCAGTGAGATATTCCTTCGTTTCATAAAGTTCGGTATCGTCTCTGAACTTATTTATCCTCTCGACGGCCTTTTCAATAGGAACCTCAATAAAAACAAGAAGGTCAGGAAGCATCGCAAATCTGTTGACACCTTTGACCCATTCATAGCTTACATTGGTTGACTGGTAGGCAACAGAAGAAAAGAAGTATCTATCCGTAATTACTGTCTGTTTCTTCTTTAATGCAGGCCACACTCTTTTCTGAAGGTGATCAAGTCTGTCTGCGGCAAACATAAGAGCCAGTTTTTCGTGAAGAAGCGGTGTGTCACTTTTTGCATATTTAAGTTCCTCGCGGATGTGCCTGCCGATAGTGAGATTTGTCGGCTCGGCAGTCTGAAGAACCGTGTGTCCCTTTTTTTCAAGATACTTCTTCAGCTCTTTTATCGTGGTGCTTTTTCCTGATCCGTCTATTCCTTCAACTGCAATAAACATTCTATTCCCCTTTAAGCTTGTATATCTTCAGATCATCAAAATGGACCTGTGAACGCCAGTTCCCGAAAGACAGCCTGTTAAAACCTTCATCAACTTTGAGTGGACTGCTGTCAACATAGTTGAGATATGGCTTCCCGTTAACCAGCCACCTGATCTTTTCACCCTTTCTTTCAACTTTTACTTTGTATTTTTCGCCTTGTTTCCATCTTGTTTTTTTATCCTGCGACCTGTTCTTTTCGTGTTCGTGAAGTTTTGAGATCACAGAAATTCTGTTTGCCCATCCACCGAGAATGAAAGAATATCCGTCACCGTGATCGTGAACTTTTCCGTCACCCCAGAGGTTGAATTTAACATCAACAGCTTTACTTTCACTCCACATCGTAAGCTCGACTACTCCGTTCTGAGGAAGTTCTATTCCGGAAAGCACAAGATTTCTGTTTTCCGCCTTTGAGCTGACAACTTCACCGTTCTCTATTTTCCAGTCCCCGCCCTGAACAGTATACTTATCACCTAGTTCAGCTCTGTTAAAATCGTCTGAAAAGATCAATTCACCCTTTTCAACTGAAAAAACAGACGGCTCTGACACTTTTTTCTCTTTGCAGGATACAAAAACCGTCAAAACGATAACAAAAAGGACTGTAAACCTCATAAAAACCTCCGTTTCAGACGCAGAAAATATCAGAAACACTCATGAATTCAACTTTTTAAGAAGCCAGGCCATATTCTCACCGAGAGTTTCCATTGTTTTCATTCCTTCTTCATCTTCAAGAACTTCACCGATCTCTCTTCCAATTCCCAGATTCCAGTAACTTGAACCCGGAACGACCATTTCAGAAACAAGCAGAAAGTTGTTTATTCCCTGAAAAACGTTAAGCGCCCCCGCTCTTCTCACTGCTGTTACCGCGGCACCGACCTTTCCTTTGAGAAGCACACCGTTTCCACGTGTCACGTATCCCGCTCTGTCAATAAAAGCCTTTGTTTCAGCAGTCATCGAAGCAAAATATGTGGGAGAACC
>CAZTKP010000233.1:0-3680 GCA_964614215.1 uncultured Spirochaetales bacterium
AAATTCCTCTTTCTTTTCAGTAAGTGTGTTGTAAATTTTCAGCATTTTTCTCTCCATATAAAAAGCTCCGTAATTTATAGCTGAATACTGAGCAAAGTCAAGATTGGGGTAATTTCGAAATAGAACTATTCTTTGATTTTATAATGATATCCAAGGTCAACAGTTCCTGAATCAGGATCATCTGTCGCGGACGTTGTTCTTTCATCAAGACCCAGATTTTCCGCTGTATCACTTCCCGCATCAACACACTGGGAATCTGATGCAAGATAGTAGCTGCCGAATGTTCCGGTTACAAACTGAGGATCAATTGACAAGTTGCCGTTTGCTCCGGCGTAATAACCGTCACCACTGTTGATTACTGCAAACGCATCACTTATACTTTGAGTCGACTCGTCAATGTCGGAATAGGAAATAACTACATCTGGAACACCATCCATGATAAATATGTTGTCTCCTGAACCTGAAGCGGTATTTCCCCAGATAATTGAGTCTTTAATTTCACTTTCATCAGTAAAGTATATACCTCCTCCCTGGTTTGATGAATTATTGACAATTGTGCTGTTTAATATTGTCGCATGACCATATATCGCACCGCCCTCATCTTCTGCAAAATTATCTGAAAAGAGGGTATTCTTTATTGTCAGATCCCCTTCCTTTTCTAAGCTGGAATAGCTATAGTTATTTATGGCAGCTCCGTGTTCTTCACAGCTCGAATCTAAACAATCTAAGTGATTACCTATAAATTTAGATCCTGAAATTGTTACAGTAGTAGTTATTCCTAACAGGTAGATTGAACCGTATATAACATTTCTCCCCTTGGATGCTGTTTTATACACGACTGAATCACTAACCATCAGTGTTGATCGATATACATATATCGCAGATCCGGCTACTGGAATGCTATAAATATTATAATTTGATGCTGTTTTATAAAATACTGACCTACTTACATCAACATCTGAATTTTCAGAGTAAATTGATCCTCCATGATTGGAGGTAGCTTCAGACTCATTAAAGTTACACTTATCAACCGTCACTTCTCCATAATAGACATAAATATCTCCTCCGTTTTGGGCTTTATTTTTATAAAAATCAGAATTTTTAATTACCACTGAACCTTTTGTATATATTGCTCCTCCATGTACTCCGGAATAATCAGCATCATTGTAAGAAAAGCTTGCTCTTTCTATGTTTATAGAAGCATTGCTGTCTACAAATAAAGCTCCGCCATGTTGTTCAACAGTATTTAAACTAAATATTGAATCTATTATTGTAACTGAACTGCCGACACCGCTAATTTTCATCGGAGCACTGTTACTTCTGAAAACCATTTTATTAAGAACAGGTGAACAGTTATCATGAGCACATTCAACTGGACCTAAAAGTGCATTTTTAATTGTGATGCCCTGAATTGTGACTGTTGATGCCACATCGTAACTGTCAAAATAGAATCCTCGACCTTCTTCTTCACAGTCTATTATCACGGAACCGGCACCATTTTCAGAAACAACCGCTATATTCTTTCCATTCAGTTTAAGATTTTTATTTCCGGCTCCCAAGTATGTTCCGTCTCTGATCACAACGATATCTCCATCTACTGCGGCATTAATTGCAAGCTGTATCTTGGTATAGGTTTCTCCTGTTCCGACATAAAGAACGTTACCTGTATAAACTGTGATCGTTGCTGTTGCTGAATCAGTGAATCCGTCATTATCAGTTACTGTTACAGGCAGAAAGTAAGTGCCGGAAGAGAGTCCAGTCGTGTCAATATCAATGCTGTAGGAAACTGTATCTGTTCCGGAAGATGCTCCTTCAGTCATTTCAGCAGCTGCACTCCCTGAGATCGATGTAAGATCAATAACGACGCTATCTATATCATTATACGTCGGCATATTATTGTCATCGTCTTCTACATCAATTGTCATCGTCACTGTCTCTCCATCCTTAACGTGGTCAGAGGAGTTGACAATGCTTATTATTTCAGGAGCTTTTTTATACTCTTCAGCTGTGATCGGGATAATAAATGGAGAAGGTGTCTCCACAGAATCCTCACTGTGAGTAATTTCGAGGTTCAGCTCCGTTATATCCTCAGGTTCCGGGGAATATGAAAGAGAAATAACATACTCCTCTCCCGGCTTAAGTATCAGATCACTGCTCAGCCCACCCGATTCAATTGTTACAACTTCTGACGGGACACTCAGAGCGACATCTGACAAGGTGACACTGATTAACGGGGAATTATTTGTAACTGTCACACTTCTTGTTACAACATCTCCCACGGCAATGCCTCCGAAATCAATTGATTCCTCTGAAAAATCCAACTGTGCATCAGTATCCGCAACGACAATATTGGATATTGAAAAATTCCCTACATCATCAATTGCCTTTATACCGATGTAATAAGAACCGCTACGCCATGTGAGAGGTACCGAGACATTTTCTGTCGATCCTGCGACCTGAGGAACTATCGATGCAGTTATTGTGTCTGCGGCATCAAAATTACCTGCATCAATAACTGACGTACTTTTTTTAATAACATATTCCGTTACAGTTCCAACATCACCGTCATCTCCCGGTGCAGTCCAGGACAGTTTAACCTGATCAGCATTATCGTCAGGAAAAACAGCAAGGTCACTTACAGCGTCCGGAGCCGTGGCCTCGACACATGTTTTACCATCATCATAAGAGTGGAACCCGCTATTACAGGAACATTCAAAAGAACCTCCTTTGTTGGTGCATATCTGATCACAACCGCCATTATCTGTTTCACATTCATTTATATCTGTACATGTAAACCCATCACCCTCAAATCCTTCCACACAATCACAAGTCCAGCTCCCTGAAGTGTTACTACAGACAGCAAATTCACTACAGCCACCGTTATCTGTTAAACACTCATTTACATCTGTGCATGTAAAACCATCTCCGGTAAAACCATTTTTACATTCACATTCTCTGCCTCCGGGAATGTTTGTGCAAAGTGCATTAACATTACAACCGCCGTTACCGGTTAAACATTCATTGACATCACTGCATGTAACTCCGTTTCCTTCATAACCGGCATTGCATTCACATGTTCTGCTTCCGGAAGTATTTGTGCAGACAGCATTTTCATCACAACCACCGTTATCTGTTAAACATTCATTAATATCCTCACACTCCTGTCCGTCTCCGGAATAACCGTCATGACAAGTACAGACAATCTTGCCGGTAGAATCATCACAGGTTGCTTTATGATGACAGGAAGTTGCTACACATTCTTCCTTTTCTATCTCATCATCAGGTTTTTCATTGTCATCTTTTATAACAACTTCGTCTTCAGTTTCATTATCCGGGTTTTCATCTTCATCAGTAATGGAAGTTCCGTTTTCAGCACACTCGACATTAATACCGCTTTGTACACAGGTGTAATTTTCACCAATATTTGAGCAGTCTGTGTAGTTTGTCCAGGAACCGGAACTACAAACCTGCATAAAGGTGCCTGAACATCTCATTTCGCCTGTAGAACAGGATTTATCATCACCACACGAAACAACGAATACTGTTGAAAAAATTAATAAAACAAGGAAAAAAGCCCTTTTCATTTCTTATCTCCCTAAAAAAATGAGTAAGTTGTTAACATATTCTAATCTATCCTATTAATTTATCAAATTATCTCAAATAAAAACAAAAAAACAAAC
>CAZTKP010000234.1:0-3652 GCA_964614215.1 uncultured Spirochaetales bacterium
CTATCACTGGGGAGGAGGAAATCCCGGGCCTGTTGCACCTCTTATCAGCGAATCACCGTGGACTTCAGGCGGCATCTGCGTAACACGTTCGGTTGAAGACTACATTGATGATAACGGAGCGGCAATTGCTCCCAGACTTATAGCGGGATATCCCTACTACGGGAAAAAATGGAAATCAGTTGACGACTCGATTCCCGGAACAAAAACCGCTAACGGCGAAAGTGTGATCTACGACAACATCTATGCCGACTACTCCACGATCACAACACAGTACGATGACGGCTCAGAAACTCCCTACAAAATATGGAAAGAAGGTTCGACCTGGTATCAGTTCTGGTTTGACGATGCCGACAGCCTTGACCTTAAATTCGCCTTTGTAAATGAAAAGGCTCTGGGCGGAAGCGGAATGTGGGCTTTAAACTACGATGTTACACGTGAAGATATCTGGAAAAAGATCGCGATAAACTATGTAACAGATAGAAAAGGTTCATTTGATGATCCTATCCTTGTCGATGAATTTCCTTTCGAAGCAACTGACAATACTTACCGCTACGTTTCAGATGAAATTAACAATTACACATGCAGCGAGAACACTTCACAAACCTCAGGGATCGACGAAGCCGGCCCGGAAGTGGTTTACGAAGTGAATATCGAATGTAAGGGAACTCTTACAGCTGAAATAACTGACGGAGAAGGAGGCAATTCCGAAAGAGAAGATGTCGATATCCATGTTCTTGCCGGGAAGACAGGTGACACCTGTAAAATACGCGCAGACATTTCGGTTCAGACAGAGGTTGATACCGGCATATACTACGTCACGGCAGACTCCTACAGATCAGGAGATAAAGTCATGGGCGGACCGTACGCTGTCAGCATAGATTTTACGCCTGAAAACCCCGTGAACGAATGTGAAAATGATACTCATGACTGCAAAGAAAATGAGATCTGTGTGGACACACCATGCAGTTTTATCTGCGAAATTAAAGAAAACAGCGACGATGATGACACTATACCTGACGGAGACAGCGACAATGCTGTAACTGACGATGAGGATGATCAGTCTGATGATTACACGGATGAGACTGATGAGACCGAAACTCAGGACGAGAAGACTGTCTCTGATGAACAGACCGAGGGAAGTGATGACAAAACGGATTCAGACAGCGGATCAGACGATTCCAATAAAAAAAGTTCAGGAGGCTGCTCGATCAATGCGCTCTAGAATTATAATTTTTATACTTTTCTTTACCACAACAGTGTTCTCAGGCTGTGCAAATGAAATACACAGAGACGGAAAAGTTCTATATTACACAAATAACGGTGAAGATCTGTACCTCATTTATCAGGTCGACAACGAAAATCACCTTCTGAACGCAAAGCTCGACCCTATGATCGAAAAATGGGACAAGGCCATTTCGGGGCATCCCGGAACACCGTCGACAAAAATATACCGCGACTACATTGCCTGCAACTGTAAAAAAGATAAGGTCTGCATTCTTTCAAGGGAAACCGGCGACAAAGTTCTTGATCTCGATTCCAAACTTGTCTTCAGTCCCGATTCAAAAGGGTTTCTGCTGGAAGGCGACATCCTGTTCTCGATCTGCGGAGAAAATAGTCTGTGCGCCTACAATATACCCGAAGAGAAAAAGCTATGGTCATTTGATATGGACTCAGAGGTTTCAATATCAATAGATCTTCAACTTGAAGAGAATACTCTGATCTTCGGCACTGATGATAACATTGTTCACGCTGTTTCTGTCACTGACGGAAGTGAGATCTGGAAAACTGAGGCTTTTGAGGAACTTACCGCTATACACCTGTTTGCTGAAACCGTCGTTATTGATCACGGTGATATTGACGGACTTGATATAGAGACAGGAGAAAGTAAGTGGATAAAACAGTATCCCGGAAAGACCAGATGTGTTATGGACGGGATCATAGTTATTCAGGATGATGAGTTTTTCACAGCGATCTTTGCTGAGAACGGCTCGGACAACTGGGAATACCCGAGGAACGGGACAACTTTTCTCACCTGTCAGGAAGAGCTTTCGCTGGTTGCCTTTACAGTTAAAGACTACAGCGAAGAAGCTGCTGAATCGGATGGACTCGAATATTATGACAAGGTTTATATTTTTGATGCAGGATCTTTTGAAAGAGTTTTCGACTTTAATTCCGATTCCGGCTATACAGTTCTTAATCTGACAGGATTCCTCACAGAAAATTACGATATTGCTCTTGAAGATAGAGACAACACTGAAAAAATTCTCATTGACAGATATCTTGTCGAAGATTTCAGCAAAAGCACCAGTTTTGAGTTCAAAGTTGAAAATCCGGGACAGCATATCTATGTGAATAACATGTATTCCGACAGTTCGCACTCAATATTCAGGAGAACCAACATTAACGACCAGACTGATGAGACCAACTACCTTTTTGAAACAGAAACTGGAGACCTTCTCGGAAAAATGTCAGGCTATCCCGAAGTTATAACTTCTAAAAATTGTTATGACATCGTCAGTTACAATGAATATTTCAATATAATTGAAAAAGATCTCGAAGACTTTGTGGATTAAGCTTATCTGTTAACAACTACAAAGAATTCCCTGCCACCGCGATTTATAAGAAAAAGAACTGATTTTGATTTCTTTACATATTTAACGACCTGGGAAACTGATTTAACCTTTTTCTTATTGACTGCAACGATAACATCGCCCTGCATTATCCCTGCGGCAAAAGCCAGAGAATCCTGCGAAACATCCTTCACTGTCACTTTTCCTTCCTTCATGGTAAGTGTGAGTCCCAGCTCTCCTGAAACTGCTCCGTCTGCATCCTGATAGACTCCTGCAAAATCAAAATCCTCTATAAGCGTAAGTTTCAGTGTTTTCTTTTTACCGTTCCTGATTATCTCCACCGGCAGTTTTTTATTAAAAGAACTGAACCCTACCGCATTTTTCAGCTTGGAGACACTGTTAACCGTTTTCCCGTTAAATTTTGTAACGACATCACCGGACTTGATACCGGCCTTGTCAGCAGGACTATCTTTTGCAACGCTGCTTATAAGAACTCCCTGGACTGATTTTTTTATCTTGAGATAATCTCTAAGATCATCATTAAGTTCCTGAATTGTAACACCCATCATGGCCCTTTTTATCTTTTTTCCGCCTTTTAACTGGGAGGTTATAGACTTGACCATGTTGGCAGGAACGGCAAACCCGATTCCCATGTAACCGCCTGATTTTGAAAAGATAGCTGTATTCATTCCGATCACTTCACCTTCGATATTAAGGAGAGGCCCACCAGAGTTTCCCGGATTAATAGCGGCATCTGTCTGGATAAAGTCCTCGTATTCCGTGACGTTCATTCCGGCCCTTCCCTTTGCTGAAACTATTCCGAAAGTGACGGTGTATGAAAGTCCGAACGGATTCCCGATAGCAATCGCAAAACTGCCCACTTTTATCTTGTCTGAATTTGCAAATTTAAGCTCTTTGAGGTCACCTTTCTTAAACTTTTTGATCCTCACAAGTCCGATGTCGGTCTGGGGATCGGTACCTATCAGTTCTCCTTTAAAATCCTTTCCATCGATCCTGATGTCGATCTTCTCAGCTCCATCAATAACGTGATTGTTTGTAACAATGAGTCCTTCTTTTTCGTT
>CAZTKP010000235.1:0-3622 GCA_964614215.1 uncultured Spirochaetales bacterium
TCTTAACGGACATGAGATAGGTGGCGGAAGTATAAGAATTCACGACATAAATAAGCAGCGAAAGGTTTTCAGACTTCTGGGGATCAGTGATGAAGAAGCCGCTGAAAAGTTCGGCTTCCTGCTTGAGGCACTTGAGTTCGGCGCTCCGCCTCACGGCGGTATCGCTCTCGGTCTTGACAGGCTTATCATGGTGCTTTTAGGGATCGATGCTATCAGAGACGTAATAGCCTTTCCCAAGACCACAAGCGGAACATGCCTCATGAGCCAGGCACCTTCAGATGTCCGTGAAGTTCAGCTTGAAGAGCTTGGAATAAAACTACTTGAAAAGGAAAAGAATGACTAAGGTTAAGATCCCGGCAGACATAACCATTTCAACTGGCGAGAAGACCTTAAAGGAACTGAACGCTCAGATAAAGGGGATGGAAACTGCCGAACTTGATCTTACCGGAGTCACTCTAAATTCAATAACCAAGGCACTCGTCAGAAAACTTCGAGAGATCCACAGTGAGAAAATAGTTCTCACCGCAGATATTGAGAAGGAGATATTCTATCACGATGAGGAACTTCAAACAGACGAATCTCAGAAAAAGAAAGGCCCCTTTCTTGAAGATCTGGGTGAAAAGCTCATTGATCTGTGGGGAATTATCTACTACTTCTGTGTCATCATGGTGGACATGATCTTCTACTCTTTCGAGTCGCTTTACAACAGAAAGTTCATACTCAAGGATGACACTACAAAGAACGCCTACTACATCGGTTACAAGGCTATCACCATCGTTTTCCTTCTGGCCTTCCTTATCGGTCTGACAATTGCACTTCAGGCCGCCATTCAGCTTGCGAAGATGGGTGGTCAGGGCTATATCGCGATGATGATAACTGTGATAATGACAACTGAGCTCGGACCTCTTATAACTGCGATTATTATTGCGGGAAGAACTGGTTCATCGATAGCCGCCGAGATCGGTACGATGGTCGTAATGGAAGAGGTGGACGCACTTAAAACTATGGGCATCAAGCCTCTCAAGTTTCTCCTTGTTCCCAAGTTCTGGGCTTTCACACTTGTCATGCCGATACTCACGCTCATTGCAGATATTGCGGGCATCACAGGCGGACTTCTCATCGCTTCAGTATACAACATTCCTTTCGGCGCTTTCATGAGTCAGATGATAGATTCACTTCAGTTTTCAGATATTTTCTGGGGAACAGTTAAAAGTATAAGTTTTGCATGGATGATCCTTGCAGTCGGTTCTTTCAAGGGGCTTAATGTACGCTGTGTAGCCGATGCAGTCGGAAGAGCTACAACGGAAGCTGTTGTTGTCTCGATCTTCCTCGTCGTTGCGATGGACGCTATTTTTTCATTGATATTATATACTTAAAACACATGAGCATGAGTGTTTCCAATTTTAATAAACTTGTTGAGCAAATACAGAAAACGCATCAGACATTGCAGGCACAATCTACAAAGGCAGTTAATGTCGGACTTACGATCAGAAATTGGCTGATCGGTTTATATATTGTTGAGTTTGAGCAAAACGGCGAGGACAGGGCAAAATATGGTGATAATCTGTTAACTAATCTGTCAAAAAGACTTGAAATTCGCGGACTATCAGAGACAAACCTCAAAAATTCCAGAATCTTTTATTTGGCCTACTCAGAAATTCGTCAGTTGATAACTGACGGATTCCTTGAAAAAGGACAAGCGCTTCAAATTAGTCAGTTTGCGACTGACGAAAGCAATGAAAAAGAACTTGAACTGAATTTCAAATATCTTAGAAATATTATCCAGAATATATCTTTTACCCATTTTGTTGAACTTATCAAAATTGAGAATCCTGTTAAACGGAAGTATTATGAAATGCTCGTTCTTAAAACTCAGCTAAGTGTCAAAGAACTGAAAAGAGAAATAGCAACTTTAAGCTATGAAAGACTGGGACTATCTGAAAATAAAGATAAAGCACTGGCTCAAATAGAGCAAAAACTGACTCCTGCAAAACCGCAGGATGTGGTAAAATCGCACTATTTATTTGAATTTCTCGGGGTAAATGCCCCATATCTGATAGAAGAAACAGATCTTGAAAAAGCGTTGATCAGCAATCTGCAACAATTCATCATAGAACTCGGAAACGGATTTTGTTTTGAATCCCGTCAGAAAAGGATATTAATTGGAGACGAGTATTTTTTTGTGGACATTGTTTTTTATCACAGAATTTTAAAATGTCATGTGCTGATTGAGTTGAAAGTTGACAGTTTTAACCATGCCCACGCATCTCAGCTTGTTTCCTATTTGAATTATTACAGGAAAAATATGATGGAAGAAGGAGATAATCCTCCGATAGGAATCCTTCTTATAACAGATAAAAATACGGCACTGGTTGAATATGCTACGGCAAATGAAAAAGATCGGCTTTTTGTAAGTAAATACAAGCTGAATCTGCCATCTGAAGAAGAGCTGAAAACATTTATTGAAAATGAAATAAAAAAAGAAAATATTGGATGACAACTAGATTTATTAGGAAAAAATGTTAAGGACTGAGAACGTAAAAGCGGGATACGGTAAGAACGTAATTCTTGAAGATGTGAACTTGCAGATAAAGAAGGGAGAGCGTTTTGTCGTACTCGGGACTTCAGGATGCGGAAAGTCAACACTCATGAAAGCTATCATCGGTCTTAATCCGCCGATGGAGGGAAAGGTCTTTTTCAAGGATGAACAGATCGAATATCCTCTTCCTGAAGATTCGGATTTTTACAAAAAGATCGGCATCCTCTACCAGAGTTCGGCACTTCTCAACTCGCTGACCCTTGAAGAGAACGTCATGCTTCCTATCACCATGCACTATCCTGAATTTTCTGTTCCGCTTGCCAGAGATATGGCTAACGAGAAACTTGCGATGGTGAACCTCTATCCGCACAGGGAAAAGTTCCCGCAGGAGCTTTCAGGCGGCATGAAAAAAAGAGGAGCACTTGCGCGAGCTCTTGTCATGGATCCCGATATTATTTTCTTTGACGAACCTCAGGCAGGTCTTGATCCTGTTACGGCAAGAGATCTCGACCAGCTTTTCATAAAACTCAACGAACAACTCGGAACTACATATTTCATCGTTACTCACGAACTTCTCTCAATTAGAAGAGCTGCTCAGAAAGTTCTCATGCTTTCAGATAAAAAGGTTCTTTTTTACGGAACTTATGAAGAGGCTCAAAAAAGTGACGAGTACAAGGTAAAGCGTTTTTTCAACGTTGACAAATACGATTAAAAACAACGCTTTCTCATTTAATCCGAAAGAGCTTATTTAACAGAAGTTAAATAATTGTATTTTTCTTAATTTATGTACAATAATATAAAAGAAATTGTAAACTAACTAAGTGGTTAAATTTTGAAAAAATTAATCTTTTTATTCATTTTCCCGTTCTTTCTCAATTTTCTTTACGGAACAGAATCTTTTTCTTCCATGTGGGAAAAAGTTGCTGAATATGAAAAGCTTTCCAAACCGGAATCCGCAATGAAAATTGTAAAAAAAATTGAAGCTGAAGCTGTTAAGAAAAAAAATGGGCCTAATCGAATCAAGGCACTTATTCATCTGGAAGATTATTATAAAAATAAGGAGCAGCTTGTTGATTACCTGTT
>CAZTKP010000236.1:0-3544 GCA_964614215.1 uncultured Spirochaetales bacterium
AAAAGTTTCACGACACCGATCAGACTCCAGGCTATGATCTTGCCGGGATAGAGAAGTTTTTTCAGGAAGTCTAAAGACCTGTTGATGTCATCTCCTTCCTGTGTCGGATCATCGAACAGTCCGCCGAAAATCCCCATATTCTGGTAGTCAACCTGCGGATGTAGTACATATGAAATGACGACATAAATGACAAGCGCAATTATGTAATATATTATTGACACTTCAAGTCCTATCTGCAATTCAGGAACCAAGTAGGCAAAATATAGGTAGATCATTCCACCAGACACTAAAAGACCGAAAATCACTCCAAACAGACTTGGAGTATCTTTTGAAAAACTCTTTGCCATTCTATTTTCCAATCAGTTTGTTGATCATATCAGCGATCCCTACATTCATTTTTGAGAACGCGAACCACTTTTTGCCTAAATCTTTAAGCGATGCTCCGAAGTGATAAAGATCTTTTCCGTCAATTATCATAAATCTATCGTGAGAATTATCAAATTTTACAATTTCAGCTGGAGGAAACTGCTCATTGAATTTTTGAACATCTAAAGCAAGCTTTTTATCAAGGTTTTTAGTCATAATTCTTAGATCCACGTCCTTTTTGCGTTTTGAAAATAGAGTCAGAACCGTATCATCTACATAATTATCGATCAGAATGATAGACTTTTTAGCAGATCTCACAACATCGGACACCAGTTTGTATGCTTCAAAAACCTGACCATCGAAAAAGATACCCTGTTTGGGTGGAAGGGTTTTTGTGACAAGCCTTTCTATCTCTTTTTCTTGTTGATCAATCTTTAACTTATTTCTTTCCACCTGTTTTTCTATGTTTTCCAACTTTTCATTCACTACATATCCTTTTATTAGATATGATTTTATAATCTTAGTTGCCCAGATTCTAAATTGAGTTGCTTGAACTGAATTAACACGATATCCAACGGAAATAATCATATCGAGATTGTAGAATTTTTGTTTATATACCTGCTTGCCGTCATTACCCACATATTCCAAAATGGAATAAGTGTCTTTATCCTTTAATTCTAAAGAGTTATACACATTTCTTATATGCTTGGATATTGCGGGCTGTTTCACTCCAAACAAATCAGCAATCTGACTTTGATTAAGCCAAACACTTTCATTCCCAATAACAACCTCTAGCTCTGTTTCTCCATCAACCGAAACATATTTTACTATCTCACCTTTGTTCAATTTCTCCTCCAATATCTTTGCTTTCGGCAAAAGAATACATCGTGAAGACTACTTTTGCAAATTAAAGCTGAGATTCCAGAATATTTATCGCAAAAAAATGCCACCGCAGAAGCGATGGCACAGAAAAATTACAGCTTTTTAAAGTCAGCTACGACATCAGGATTCCGCCGACAAGTGCAAAAAGTGCAAATGACTCAACGATACCGGGAGCTGCGAAGCTCATACCGAAAACGCTGGGTTTCTTTGCAGTTGCAAGGATAGCACTTGAACATGCTTTTCCCTGATAGATAGCGCTGAACATGAAAGCGAGTCCACAGGCAAGTCCAATTGCAAAAATTGAAAAGGTGTCCTTTCCTGCTTCAGCGAGTTCCTGAAGTCTTCCATTGAGGATGATCATCAATGCAAAACCGTAAATTGACTGGGAAGCAGGCATAGCAGAAAGAGCAACGAACTTTGCGTGCCCTTCATCAACCTTTGACATAACACCGTGAGATGTCATTCCTGCAACACCGCAGCCTACAGCACTTCCAGCTGCTCCAAGTCCCAGTGAAAGGATAGGTCCAAAACTTCCAAGATCCATGATTTACTCCTTAAAAATCAGTTATTAATTGTTACCTTTATAGTTTCCAAGTAGATCCTTAAACGGTTTAAAAGCCTTTCCACCGCCGTCAAACGACCATCTGTACCATTCGAGAAAGTTCAGCCTGAGACCGTGGATAACTCCTCCCATGATGCAAAGTGCAATGTTGAGAACATGTCCCAGCAGAAAAACAAGCGGTGCAACGATCATACCCCCGACACCTGCCTGCCAAAGATCATAGGAAAGATTATTAAAAGTCTGAGCAAGAAGTGCTCCCGACATTCCCAGAGCAAAAATTCTGATGTAGCTCAGTATATCACTGAAGAACTGAACACCGTTATAAAGCCCGAATACTGAAGAGAAAAGCATTTTAAACGGATTGAACGTCTTTGCCGCAATTCCGTAGAGTACAAAAAGCGCTCCGCCGCAGATCTTAATTCCAAGCATTCCGTTTGCAGTCACATGTTCAAAACCTTCAACACCATCATACTTATACCAGTAAAAAAATGACCAGATAGCAGCTATCCAGACTACGTTAATCACAGGAGCGATAAAATCCTTTTCATCAACTGCACTTCTTATGCCTTTAAGTACAAGGGAAAGAGAAATGTGGATCATACCGATAATTATGGAAACAAGCATCATCAGCGAAGTGTCTGATGCATCGAACATCTTTAATTTATTAAGGAATACCGTCACAGGCTTAAGCCACTCAAAAGCCGGCTCAGCGTAGGTAATTCCCAAAAAACTTCCTGAAACCAGTCCGTAAACAAGAGTAGCCGCAGAAAGAATTATCGACAAATTAAAGAACCTTCTAAGAGCCGGGGCCGGATCCTTAACTTTGATCTTAAAATAGATCATCAGACCGAGAAGGATGAGTCCGTAACCACCGTCAGCCATTATCATCGCAAAGAACACAGCGAATGAAAAGAACACCCAGCTACTGGGATCCCAGTCATCGTAGGATGGATTGTCATAGATATTCACGAGGTCTGAACCAAGTTCCTGAGTCTTAGTTTTACTTTCAAGAAGTGTGGGAACTCTCTCATCCTTGTCCGGCTCGATTGGGATTATTGTCACAAGCTCTTTTTCCATTGCCTTTTTCAGAGCTTCAATATCTTTCTCCGGACACCATGCCTGAAGAATGAAAAGAGCATTGTTAAATTCAGAAGCTGTTCCCGCAGCCGCCTTATTGAAAGCAACCTCGTTAAGCAGCTCAAGATAGAGTTTTCTGACCTTTTCGGCAGCTCCTGAGATCTGAAAAAGTTCAGTAAAGACCTTCTTTTCCTTTTCCTTAAGCTCAACAAGTTCTTTTTCAAGCTCGATAACATCAGAGTCGTAGTCAACTTCGATGCAGCGGGGAACTTTGATCGGTTCTTTTGAAAAAGTGACAAAATATTTCCTTTCATTGTCCGCAAAGACCGTGAACTCTGCCAGAGCTCCCTCGACCTTTGCAAGATGTGCGTACTTTTGAGCAACATCCCAGAACTGAATTACAACTCCGGTCCTTTCGATCTCTCTAAGTTCGTTAAGCGAGAACTTGCCCCAGGGTTCAAAAGAGTTGATCCTGTTTCTAAGAACCACCTGAGCATCACGAAGTTCCTTATACCTGCTGTCAAGCTTCGGAACATTTTTTATAGCTTCCTGCACATCACCTTTAAACTCTTCGACCTTAACTTCCTTCTTTTCAGCAATATTTCTGTATTTTTCAAGGAGTTTTAAAGCTGTACGAACCTCTTCGGCCTTTTTTGT
>CAZTKP010000237.1:0-3523 GCA_964614215.1 uncultured Spirochaetales bacterium
CTTATTTATGTCGTGAATTCTTATACTTCCGCCACCTATCTCATGTCCGTTAAGAACGATGTCGTAGGCCCTTGAATCTATATTCTCGAGACTTCCCGAAGTTTCAGCCTTTTCAAGATCGAAATCAGTGAAAGGATGGTGGACGGCATTCCATTTGCCGGTTTCCTCATCAAGTTCAAAAGCGGGGAAATCCGTTACCCACAGAGGACAGAAAGCCTTTCTGTCGTAAAGGTTGAACTCGGCGGCGAGCCTTTTTCTGAGATTGCAAAGAGCAGTCCTCGTCACATTCTTTGTATCCGCAACGATGAACATGACAGCCTTTTCAGGGATCAGTTCACCGAGCTTTGTCATCTCAGTCTCGCTGAAAAATTTCTCAAGCGGAGTTTCGATCGCGCCGTTTATCTTTTTTGCAAAGGCAAGACCCTTGGCTCCGTCACCCTGAGCGTCCTTTTCAAGTTTCTTTATTTTGTTCCTGCTGAATTCTTCGGCCTTTTCTTCAAGAACGATGCCTTTTACCGACATCTTCGGGTCTGTTGCGGCGTTTGCGAAGGCTTTGAACTCTGAATTTGCAAAAACTTCGTCAAGCTCAATAAGCTCAAGTCCGTAACGCATGTCGGGAGCGTCAGTTCCAAATCTCTCCATCGCCTGCGCATAGGTGATCCTTGGAAAAGGTTCCGACATATCCTTATCGGTAAAATGGCTGAGAACTTTTTTAAGCATTTCCTCGGTCATGTTCATGATGTCCGGTTCCTGCACAAAGCTCATTTCTATATCGACCTGCGTGAACTCAGGCTGTCTGTCGGCTCTTAAGTCCTCGTCCCTGAAACATTTTACTATCTGGTAGTATCTGTCCATTCCCGAGATCATCAGAAGCTGTTTGAAGATCTGAGGAGACTGCGGAAGGGCGTAGAAAGAACCTCTTGATATTCTTGAAGGAACGAGAAAGTCCCTTGCACCTTCAGGAGTTGATTTATTAAGAACGGGAGTCTCGATATCAAGGAAATCCTTTGAGTCAAGATAGCTTCTTATCATTCCTGCGACCTTCGCCCTTGCGATGAGGTTGTTTTTTACCTCGGACTTTCTGATGTCAAGATATCTGTACTTGAGCTTAATGGTATCCGAGGCATCCTTTTTATGGTCATAGGGCATAGGCTTTGAAGAGGAAAGAAGCTCAATATCCGTTGTCTCTATCTCGATATTTCCTGTCGAATATTTATCTGTGCGGTTCTCCTTTCTGTCGATGACCTTACCCGTGAGAGTAACGACATCCTCGAGTGAGAATCTCTTAGCTTTCTCAACGAGCTCATCACGCTCTATCATTGCCTGAGTGATTCCGTATCTATCTGAGATGATTAAGAAAAGTATGGGGCCCATCTCTCTTTTCTGGGTTATCCAGCCACTGATCGTTACAGTCTGGTCTAAGTTTGAAAGTGACAATTCACCGCAGGTATGGGTTCTAAGCATTTTTGTCCTCCTGGATTGAGTTCGGGAATAGATTAAAGCAGGTTTCAGTTACTTTTTGTTTCACTTGTCTTTGCTGTTTCCGGTGCGGATTTATCAAGGTAGTTTTCAGGGATCTTCACTGAGATAGACTTAAGTGTAACAGGCTTAATGTTCTTAACTGTCTGAGTGACCGCTGTGAACTTCTTCGATGTGGAAACTCTCACAGACTTGATGACCATGCCCTTATCAAGGAAGTATTCATCGATCCTTGAATTTATCGATTTATATTTCACAAGTGTGTCCGGAAGTATCTTGCTGAACTTCTGCTTGAACTTAAGTATCGGTGCATCTTTAAGTTCAGGTGCTACCCAGATGTTCCTGTAAATTTTTCCGTCAAGGGTGACAGTCCACTCTTCACAGTCCCAGTCGTTGAGCTTTGTGTTCTTTTTCTTTTCGAACTTAAGTTCCGGGATAACCTCATCTGTGCTGATGTGGCCACGAGCCTTGATATCCGCTGCAAGCTGCTCTGCAAATTCAACATACTTGCTCAGCTTGATGATCTGATAGGACTCGGTCTTGTGGTTGATAAGAGTGATCTTATCGTTTGCAAGATCAACGATGGTCTCGTTTCCGCCTGTGTCAGCCGTGTTAATGGTTTTCATTATATTTTCGGTGACATAGATCTCTTTTGTGACCTTTTTACCATTGACTTCTATCTCTTCCGTTGACTTCCATACTTCTGCAGCGCTGACTGCAATTGGAAAAACTAAGAGAAGAAAAAGAATTTTTACTGACTGTCTCATAAATATACCTCAATAATTAACAATTAGTCCCGGTTATTCTATTACTTTAAAAATTTTTCTCAATAAAGTCGTTCAATTTTTTCTCGTCACCCGAGTAAACTATCAGAAATTCTGCATTTTTATAGAACTTTTTATCTATCTTCGCGTCAAGAGAGATAAAGGCAGTTTTCATGTTTTTGAAATAAAGACACCCGTTTACTGAAGGAGTTTTAAGAAAATCTCTTGTATCTTCCACCGATGCGGGCTTCGCTTTTTCCTTCTTTCCTTTTTTTTCAAAGATGATGCACGATTCCTTTTTTGTCTTTTTATGATAGATCATCCCGTAATTCTTTATGAGAGAATGCTTCCATTCTGTGCTGTCTTTGCATTTATCTCCGAAACAGTAGATCTGTATGCGGAAATCAGTGATCTTTGCAAGTTCGTTGAGGTGACCTCTTTCAAGTTCTGAAAGTTTGGCGTTTACAAAGATAATGGGGGAACTGTTCTTAAAAAGCGGAAGTTTGTGAGCTATCCATTCGGCGTTATTTCCCTTAAGAAAGAATGCAACACCTATTCTCTTTTTCATAGCCTTTTTCACGATATAGTCGGGAGTTTTATCATCAATGTATATGTAGGTATCCTTTCCCGATGGAGCCTCCGCAAGGCGCGCCTTTAATTTCTCTGCTGAAAGAGAGACACTGACGGCAATTAAAACGATAAGAAAAACAAGGACTTCTGATATAGATCTCATGTTACGCTCCGGATTATTCCTGACATGGGTATTGTACTGAAAACTGTCTGAATAATCAAATATTAGTCGTAGGGGCGGACCTATGTGTCCGCCCGAACAAAAATATTCGCACGAAAATGGGTTGACACACGGGTCAACCCCTACGAATCGCGGTCATAGGGTCGTTTATTTCGTTGCTATTGTCTCGATTTCCACCATTGAACCAAGTGGAAGTGCGGCGACCTGAAAGGCGGCTCTTGCGGGAGGATTTTCAGGATAGAAGCGGGCGTAGATCTCGTTTACGGTCTTAAAATCACCCATGTCTGCAAGAAGAACTGTCATTTTAACGACATTTTCAAAACCGTATCCTGCGGCTTCAAGAATGGCGCTGATGTTCTTAAATACCTGCTCAGTCTGTGCGACGATACCGCCTTCAGCGAGTTTCCCGGTATTCAGATCAAGCGGAACCTGTCCTGAAATATAGAGCGTTCCGTTTGTCTCAACTGCCTGACTGTAAGGTCCGATCGCTGCCGGAGCCTTGTCTGTTTTAATGATCTTTTTCATTGTT
>CAZTKP010000238.1:0-3466 GCA_964614215.1 uncultured Spirochaetales bacterium
GGATCAACATCTATTCAATGCCGACAGTCTGCTGGGGAGAGAACGAGTCAATGCCTACGCATTCGATATTTGGAGAAAAGCTCAATCCTATTGCATTAAAAAAAGGAATGAGAGATATTGAGAATACTCTTGCTTTCGGGCTTTTTCCCGAAATTGTCACAACAGAGAATAAAACTGAAAAAAAGGAGCTGCTGAACAACTATAAAAACACCTATTTCACTAAAGATGTGATGCAGATGTCAAATATTGAAAATACTGAAAGCCTTTTTGCAATTTATTCAAACATCTGCCGGTCAATAGGTTCTCATCTTGAGGTCAGTAACTTTGCCAGAGAGTCCGGTTTAAGCTTTCCGACAGCCAAAAAATATCTCAACACACTTTATCAGTCAGAACTCGCCTTTAAACTTTACGGATATCAGTACGGGCCGGCTAAAAGATATGTGAAAGCTGCAAAAACATACTTCTGTGATAATGGAATAATTGAAGCTTTCAACGTTAAAGTGAGCGAAGGGCAACTGCTTGAAAATTTTGTAATCTCAGAACTTGAAAAAAGAAGAAAGTTGGGACTGATTAATGCGGAGAGATTCTATTATTATAAAAGTTCTTCCGGGCGTGAGATAGATCTCGTTTTTGAAACTGAGGGAACACTTCATGCCGTTGAGATCAAGGCCGTGAAAGTTCCTTCTTCAAAAGATATTTCAAATCTGAAAGAGTATGTCAAAAGTGCTGACAGAACTGTAAAAGGATATTTGATCTATCTCGGAGAAGAATATCAAACTGTTGACGGAATAGAACTGATCCCGGTCTATTCTCTGTTTCGGGGAAAATAAAAGACAGACAATTGACAAAGATAGTGCTGATAATTAACATCAATGCGGATTTTGTGAGGATTTGAGATATGAAAAGAATTGAAGATGCTGTAAGAGAGCGGACGCTGATATTTGACGGTGCGATGGGGACTTCTCTTATCGGTTATAATTTAAGTATTGATGATTACGAGGGGCACGAGAATTGTCACGATCTTCTGAGTGTGACCCGTCCTGATGTTGTTAAAAAGATTCACGCAGCTTATTTTGAAGCGGGTTGCGATATCGTGGAGACCAACTCTTTCGGTGCAAATCCTCTTACTTTTTCCGAGTGGGGAATAAGTGACAGAGCTTACGAAGTTGCAAAAAGTTCAGCTGAGATCGCGCGTGAAGTTGCTGATGAATTTTCAACTTCGGACTGGCCGAGATTTGTTTCAGGATCTGTTGGTCCCGGATCAAAACTTCCGACTCTTCTTCAGGTGGATTTTGACACACTTTATGAAAGTTATCTCGTTCAGATGAAAGGACTTGTTGATGGCGGAGTTGATGTCATTCAGATCGAGACTTCTCAGGATATTCTTCAGGTGAAATCAGCACTTACTGCTGCTTTTGATGCAATGAAAGAATGTGGAAAAAAGGTCCCCGTGATCGTTCAGGTGACAATTGAGAGAAACGGCAGAATGCTTCTTGGAACTCCAATTGAAGCGGTGATCGCGGCTCTTACTCCTTTTGATATTCTTGCTCTGGGTATAAACTGTGGAACCGGACCTGATTCGATGCACGGAACTATAAAAACGCTTGCTGAAAAGTCTCCTTTCCTTATTTCAGTTCTTCCAAATGCTGGTCTTCCTGAACTTATTGACGGAAAACTGGTCTACAACCTCGGTCCTGATGAGTTTTCAGATCATGTTGCATCTTTTGTTAAAGATCACGGAGCACACTTCGTCGGTGGCTGCTGCGGGACAACTCCCTCCTATATCAAGGCCGTTTGTGAGAAGGTTAAGGGCTTGAAAGGATTCAGGAATCCAGTCGAAAAAGATCCATCTTCAGGAGCTTCAAATTTCAGAGATCAGAGCTACGCGATCGAGCCCAGGCCGCTGATAATAGGTGAAAGGACCAATGCCAACGGTTCAAAAATTTTTAAAGAAGCACTTCTGGCTGAAGATACTGATGCGATGTTCGATGTTGCACTTGATCAGCAGGGGGAAGGTGCACACCTTCTTGATCTTACAGTTGCATACGCTGGAAGAGATGAAAAAGCGGATCTTGTGAAGATGGTTCAGATAATAAACCGTGATCTTGAGCTGCCTCTGTGCATTGATTCAACTGAACCTGAAAGCATTGAAGCGGCTCTGAAATGTTACGGCGGAAGGGCACTTATAAACTCAATAAATTTTGAAGACGGCGGAAAAAAGGCGACAGAAGTTATCAGGATCGCAAAAAGGTACGGTGCTGCTGTTATCGGGCTTACAATTGATGAGAACGGGCTTGCAACAACTGCAAAGAGAAAGGTGGAAGTCGCCCGCAAAATAATTGAACTGGCTGAAAAAGAGGGACTGAGCAAAAAAGATGTTATGATCGATACACTTACTTTTACACTTGGTTCAGGAGATCCTGATTACTTTAATGCGGGAGTTGAGACTTTTGAAGCGATAAGTCAGATCAAAAAAGAATATCCTGAAGTTCTGACGGTTCTTGGCGTAAGTAACTGTTCATTCGGACTGAAAGCAAAAGCAAGAAAGATACTCAATGCTGTTTTTCTCTACCATGCAGTCGCTGCCGGGCTTGATGCGGCAATTTTTCATGCGGGAAAAGTTCTTCCCATGCATTTGATAAAAGATGAGGAAAGAAAGTTTGCCGAAGACCTCGTTTTTAACAGAAGAACAGAAGACTATGATCCGCTTCATTCCCTTATCCAGTGGTATGAAAAGACAAAGAACACAAAAGAGGAAACATCTTCGCAGGAGAAGCTTTCACCGCCTGAAGCATTAAGAACAAGAGTGATCGAAGGAAGGGTGAAGGAGCTTAAAGAGTCAGTTGAAAAAGTTCTTGAAACGATGCCGGCACTTGAAATAATTAACACAGTTCTTCTTGATGCGATGAAAGAGATCGGAGTTAAGTTCGGTGAAGGCAGCATTCAGCTTCCCTTTGTTCTAAAAAGTGCTGAAGTTGTTAAGAAAAGCTGTGATATCCTTGAGCCTCATATTCAAAGCAGTGATTCGCAAAGTAAGGCTGTTGTTCTTCTTGCGACCGTTAAAGGCGATATTCACGATATCGGCAAAAATCTGATCGACATCATTCTTTCAAATAACGGATACAAGGTCATAAACATCGGAACAGACAGATCCGCTCTTGAAATTGTTGCTGCTGCAAAAGAACATAACCCCGACTACATCGGACTAAGCGCTCTGCTTGTGAGAAGCTCCATTGAAATGAAAAATGTAGCATCGGAACTTAAAGAAGCCGGTGTTGAAGTTCCAATACTTTGTGGAGGTGCGGCTCTTACGCAGGAATATATTCAAAAAGAAGTTTCGCCTCTGAGCCTGAAAGGTGCCTTTTATGCCGGTGACGCTTTTGAAGCCATGAAAATAATGGAAGAAAAATGAAAAGTATTCCTTTCCCCCAGTTAATGGAATGCCTGAACACAGGCGTCCTTTTTA
>CAZTKP010000239.1:0-3463 GCA_964614215.1 uncultured Spirochaetales bacterium
GGTTTTCCGAAGTATCACACTTCAAACTACGAAGTTTCTTTCCCGGAAGAGGAAGAGATTGAAGTAGAGGAAGTTGAATCTCTGGAAACTGAAACCGAATAGGTTTAATTCCTATCCAATTTTAAGCCCCGTTCTTCGGGGCTTTTTTTTGCAACTCATCCCCCAGCCCCTTCTCTTGTCCAAAAGAAGGGGAGCTTTTTAAGTCCCTTTCCTTTTCGGAAGGGAAAGGGATTTAGGGATAGGGTTGAAAAAAGTGGGCGGTCCAATTCCTTATAAAAAGGCTAAAAAAGTAAAAATTACAAAAATCAAAAAAAGACTTATAGCTATTTGCTAAACGAATTCAAGCTCTTAGAACAAATAGAGAACAATTCTTTGACAGAGTAGGGGGCGTTCATATAATCCTTGGAGCTTTTTGTTAATGGTAACTTTTTAGGAGTAGTTTAAAGATGCCGACCATTAATCAGTTAATAAGGAAAGGAAGAAAGGATCAGAAAGTGAAGAGTAAATGTCCTGCGCTTCTGTCCTGTCCACAGAGAAAGGGCGTATGTGTACGTGTATACACAACAACGCCGAAGAAACCCAACTCAGCACTTAGAAAGGTAGCCAGGGTGCGCCTTACAAGTGGATTTGAAGTTACTTGCTACATCCCGGGCGAAGGCCACAATCTTCAGGAGCACAGTGTTGTTCTTGTCAGAGGCGGCAGAGTCAAGGATCTTCCCGGTGTGCGTTATCACATCGTCAGAGGAACCCACGACACATCCGGCGTAGACGGTAGAAAACAGGCCCGTTCAAAGTACGGCGCCAAGAGACCTAAGTAATTCAGGGGGTAAGGACAAATGCCAAGAAGAAAAGTTATTGCTAAAAGACAGATCATGCCTGACCCTAAACACGGGGATGTACTTCTTCAGAAGTTCATCAACAAGGTAATGCTTAACGGCAAGAAAAGTGTTGCACAGAATATAGTCTATTCAGCACTTGACGAGATCGCTAAAGGCAAGAAAGAAGGTCCTGTCGACCTTTTTAAGACAGCTCTTGACAACATCAGACCGCAGGTCATGGTCAAGTCAACGAGAGTCGGTGGTGCGACATATCAGGTTCCTATCGAAGTAACTCTCGAGAACAGCCAGACTATCGCTATGAAATGGCTCATCACTTTCACAAGAAAGAGAAGTGAGAAGGGAATGGCGAAAAAGCTTGCTGCAGAGCTTGATGATGCACTGAACAAGAGAGGAAACTCTTTTAAGAGAAAAGAGGATACCCATAAGATGGCTGAAGCTAACAAGGCTTTCGCTCACTTTAAGTGGTAAGAGGAAAAAGGTAGGAAAATGGCTGCCGGTAAAAGCAACATAGCACTTGGCGATATCCGCAATATAGGCATCATGGCCCATATTGATGCGGGTAAGACCACCACAACGGAAAGAGTGCTGTTCTATACCGGTGTGTCAAGAAAGATGGGAGAGGTTCATGAAGGCACAGCGGTCATGGACTGGATGGAACAGGAACAGGAAAGAGGGATCACGATAACTTCTGCGGCTACGACATGCTACTGGAAAGAAAAGAGGATCAATATCATTGACACTCCCGGACATGTTGATTTTACAGTTGAAGTTGAAAGATCTCTCAGAGTTCTTGACGGCGCTATCGCCGTTTTCTGTGCTGTAGGCGGCGTTGAACCGCAGTCCGAGACTGTGTGGAGACAGGCTGACAGGTACAGGGTTCCAAGACTGGCCTTCGTAAATAAGATGGACCGCATCGGAGCTGACTTTTTCAAAGTTATCGGGATGATGGAACTTAAGCTCGGTGCAAGGGCTCTTGCGCTGCAGGTTCCTGTCGGAAAGGAAGACTCGTTCAAAGGCATGGTGGATATCGTTCAGAAGAAGACATACTACTACGACAGCGATATTCTGGGTGCAACTTTCACAACAGTCGAAGGTGTTCCGGAAGATCTCGAGGAAACCGTGCAGGAATGCAGGGAAAAGCTTTTTGAGGCTCTTTCGGATTTTGACGAAGAGATCATGGTAAGCTTTCTTGAAGGAAAGGACGTCGAATGTAACAAGGTTAAGACAGCTCTCAGAAAGGCTGTTATTGAAAATTCGGTTTTTCCGGTTTTCTGCGGAAGCGCTTTTAAGAACAAGGGCGTTCAGCAGCTTCTTGATGCAGTTATTGACTACCTTCCTTCTCCGATCGACCTTCCACCTATACCTGCTGAAAATCCCAAAAACGGAAAGACAGAGGAAGTTCTTCCGACTGACGAGAGACTCGGTGCCCTTATATTTAAGGTAGTGTCCGATCCTTTTGTGGGCGAACTCAGTTTTGTAAGGGTCTACAGCGGAGAGCTTCAGGCAGGACAGCAGTACTACAACCCTCTTTCTGAAAAGGTTGAGCGTATCGGCAGACTTCTGAGGATGCACGCAAATAAGAGAGAGGACGTTAGCTCAATTCCGGCTGGAAACATCGGTGCTATTGTTGGACTTAAGTACGCCACGACCGGAGCTACTCTGTGTCCCAAGTCTCATCCTATCGTTTTTGAGAACATTACATTCCCGGAACCTGTGATCAGCATTGCCATAGAGCCGAAAACAAAGGCTGACGAGGATAAGCTGAGCTTCTCTCTTGAAAAGCTGGCAAAGGAAGACCCGAGTTTCAAGGTCCGTATTGACGACGAGACCGGCCAGACACTTATTTCAGGAATGGGAGAGCTCCACCTTGAAGTTCTTGTCGAAAGACTGAGAAGAGAGTTCAAGGTCGATGCAAACGTCGGAAAGCCTCAGGTGAGCTACAGGGAAACTTTCGGAAAACCTGTTGAAATGGAACATAAACTTGTCAAGCAGACCGGAGGAAAAGGTCAGTTCGCTCATGTAAAAATGAGGATCAGTCCACTTGAAGCCGGTTCAGGACTTGTTTTTGAAGATAAGACAAAGGGCGGTGTTATCCCTAAGCTTTTTGTCGGATCAGTTGAAAGAGGCGTTGAAGTTGCAGTTAACGGCGGAAGATACGGTTTTCCTGTCGTTGATGTGAAAGTTGAACTTCTTGACGGATCGACACATGAAGTTGATTCTTCAGAAATAGCTTTCAGAATGGCAGCTATCAACTGTTTCAGGGAAGCTGAGGAAAAATCGTCACCGGTTATACTTGAACCGGTAATGAAAGTTGAGATAAGCGTGCCAGAGCAGTTTACAGGTGACGTTATTGGAAATCTTCAGTCAAGAAGAGCTGAAGTCGATGGTTTTGAGGACGGTGTAGGCGGAGTGAGACTGGTTCATGCAATGGTTCCGCTTTCAGAGATGTTCGGATACATGACGAACCTGCGTTCACAGACCCAGGGAAGAGGAACATTTACGATGGAATTCTCATCTTACAGGGAAATTCCTGAAAATATTAAAAAACAGAAATTTGGCATAACCTTTTAAAGGAGAAGAAGAGATGGCAAAAGCGAAATTTGAGAGGTCGAAACCTCATGTAA
>CAZTKP010000240.1:0-3428 GCA_964614215.1 uncultured Spirochaetales bacterium
GAAGTTTTATCAATATTGAACCTGTTCTTATTATTTAGATGTTGCTCAAATGGAGGCTGAATTGGCTGATAAGAAAATTTGTGTTGTAGGACTCGGGTATGTAGGACTTCCACTGGCTGTAGAATTTGGTAAGATAATTGAAACAGTTGGATATGATATAAACGAAAAAAGACTTGAAGAATTAAGGCAAGGTGTTGATAAAACTCTTGAAGTTGAAAGTGAAAACCTGAAGAAAGCAACAAAGCTCACCTACACTTCTGACCTCAAAGATACAGAGGGCTGTCACTACTACATTGTTACAGTTCCCACTCCTATCAACGAGCATAAACAGCCTGATCTGACTCCCGTTATTAAGGGAACAGAGGCAGTTGCAAAAGTTCTCAAAAAAGGGAACATCGTAATTTACGAATCAACAGTTTATCCCGGCTGTACAGAAGAAGTTTGCGTACCAATTCTGGAAGAAAAAACAGGCATGAAATTCAACAAGGACTTTTTCTGCGCCTTTTCTCCTGAGAGAGTCAATCCCGGAGATAAGGTCCATACAGTTACAACGATCAAAAAAGTAACGAGCGGCTCAACTCCTGAAATTGCAGATGAAGTTGATGAACTTTACAAAAAGATAATTAAAGCAGGCACACACAAGGCTTCTTCAATTAAAGTAGCTGAAGCAGCTAAAGTCATTGAAAACTCTCAAAGAGATGTCAATATTGCCTTTGTAAATGAACTTTCTCTCATCTTTGAAAGACTTGGAATTGATACTCTGGATGTTCTTGAAGCTGCAGGAAGTAAATGGAACTTCCTTCCCTTCAGACCAGGGCTTGTCGGTGGACACTGCATAGGAGTTGACCCATACTACCTTACTCACAAAGCTCAGGCTGTGGGGTATAACCCCGAAGTCATTCTTTCCGGAAGAAGGATCAACGACAATATGGGAATCCACGTTTCCAACAGGGTAATTAAGCTGATGATCCAGAAGAATAAAAAGATAAAACATTCTAAAATTCTTGTCCTTGGAATGACCTTTAAGGAAAACTGTCCGGACATCAGAAATTCAAAAGTTATTGATGTTATTAACGAACTTCAGGAGTTCGGCTGTATTGTCGATGTCTGTGATCCTCTTGCCGATCCCTTTGAAGTTGCTGAGGAATACGGTGTTAAACTGATAGACTATAAGCAGTGCTCTGAATTTGATTACGATGCACTGATCCTCGCTGTTGCACATGATAAGTTCAAAAATTACGATTTCTCGAAATTTTTTACAAACCAGACTGTTATTTACGATATAAAAGGTTTTTTTGACAGAGATAAAGTTAACGGGAGACTTTAAATGAAAAATTTTGCCCTTATCGGTGCCGCAGGATACATAGCTCCCCGCCACATGAAGGCCATTAAAGAGACTGAAAACAATCTCCTTGCCATCATGGATCCTAACGACAGTATCGGAATTATTGATTCCTACTTTCCACAAGCTGAATATTTTGTGGAATTCGAGCGTTTTGACAGACATCTTGATAAGCTTAGAAGAAGAGAGAACAAAATAGATTTTGTCAGCATTGCCTCTCCCAACTACCTTCATGATGCGCACATCAGACTTGCTCTTCGTAACAGGGCTCATGCTATCTGCGAAAAACCGCTCGTGCTTAATCCATGGACTGTGGATAACCTGAAAATAATTGAAAAAGAAACAGGCTATAATGTAAATACTATTTTACAGCTTAGACTTCATAAGACAATTGTGGACCTTAAGAAAAAGATAGATGAAGGCCCTGCCGACAAAATTTACGATGTTGATCTTACTTACATAACCAGCAGAGGTCGCTGGTACGATATCTCATGGAAAGGAGATATCTCAAAATCAGGTGGAATGGCAACCAACATCGGTATTCACTTTTTTGATATGCTTCAGTGGATCTTCGGCTATGTGAAAAAGAATATTGTTCACGTTCAGGAAAGAGATGTTGCAGCCGGATATCTTGAATTTGAAAGAGCAAGAGTCCGCTGGTTCCTAAGCGTCAGCGAAAAAATGCTTCCGGGCTTTATCGTTGAAAAAGGTCAGAAAACATACCGCTCTATCTCTGTTGACGGACAGGAACTTGAGTTCAGTGACGGTTTTACAGATCTGCACACAAGAAGTTACGAAGAGATTCTTAAAGGTAACGGCTTTTCACTTGAAGATTCAAGACCAGCTGTTGAAATAGCTTTTAATATCAGAAACTCCTGCGCAGTCGGCCTCAGAGGCGACTATCACCCATTCCTCAAATCCTGGAGAAGATAATGACAGAAAACTACTTCGTTCATGAAACTGCTATCGTGGACGACAATGTAAAGATCGGTGAAGGTACTAAGATCTGGTGCTTCACACATATTCTAAAAAACACAACTATCGGAAAAGACTGCATTTTTGGTCAGAACTGTGTTGTCGGTGCAAATGTAAATATCGGAAACAACGTTAAAGTTCAGAACAACATTTCCATCTATGACGGAGTTGAAGTTGAAGACGATGTATTCCTCGGACCTTCCATGGTCTTTACAAATGTCATCAACCCCCGCTCCTTCATTGAAAGAAAAACTGAATTCAAAAAAACGCTCATGAAAAAAGGCTGCTCCGTCGGTGCGAACGCAACAATAGTCTGCGGAGTCACAGTCGGACGTTACGCCTTTATCGGGGCAGGATCAGTCGTCACAAAAGATGTTCCCGATTTTGCACTTGCCTACGGCTCTCCCGCAAAAGTCAGAGGCTGGGTCAGCATAAGCGGCGAAAAACTTGAATTCAACGATGAAGGGATCGCAAAAGACCCCACAGATAACACCACCTACCAGCTTAAAGACGGAAAAGTTAGTCAGATAAGCTAATCCCCAAAATAAAATGTAGGGGCAGACCAATGTGTCTGCCCGTTGCCTTATCCGGGTTGACACGTTGGTCAACCCCTACAACACAAAAAAAAAGGGAGCCCGAAGGCTCCCGTAAAATATCGTCGGACAATTCTTCTTACTTGATGAGGTGAGATCTGTTCGTGTAGTGAGTATGAAGAAGTTCGTGTGATTTGTGTCCGTTCGGTTTTCCAAGGAACTCGTTGTAAAGGGTCTGAACTGCAGGGTTCTCATGAGACTTTCTGAGTTCACGGCCTTCGTCTTCCTTGTAGATAGCTGCCGCTCTCTTTGCCTTGATCTCCCAGTTGGCAGGCTTAGCCTGTCCGCCACCACCGATACATCCACCGGGGCAACACATGATCTCAACAAAGTGATAGCTCTTTTCACCTGCTTTAACAGCGTCAAGAAGCTGTCTTGCATGACCTGTGGTGTTTACAACAGCGATATTAACTGTTACGCCCTTAAGGAACTCAAAACCTTCTGCAACCTTGTCAAAAGTAACGGAAGCTTCTTTAATTCCCTGAAGTCCACGGACAGGAGTGAAGTTAAGAAGTGCA
>CAZTKP010000241.1:0-3324 GCA_964614215.1 uncultured Spirochaetales bacterium
CATGTATAGACTCATAAGTTTTATCGGAATATTTGTTTTCATAGGTTTAGCCTGGCTGGTCAGTGAAAATAGAAAGAAAGTGGACTTTAAAGTTGTCGGTTACGGAATCGGACTGCAGTTCATATTTGCACTTTTTATTCTTAAAACTCCTCCCGGAGAGATAATTTTCTCTTTTCTAAATAAGATCTTCACTAAAATGCTTGATTTTACTAATAAAGGAGCTGAATTTGTCTTCGGAGGACTTCTGAAGGAGTGGTCTTTTGCATTTTCCATACTGCCTACTATTATTTTCTTCTCCTCATTTTTTGCAGTGCTTTATTACTTTGGCATACTTCAGTTTTTCGTACGCATTTTTGCCTGGCTAATAAAAAAAGTGCTGAAAACCAGTGGAGCCGAATCACTTTCAGCCGCTGCCAATATTTTCATCGGTCAGACAGAGGCACCTCTTATGGTCAAGCCTTACATAGAGAAAATGACCCGAAGCGAACTTATGTGTCTTATGACCGGTGGCCTTGCCACTGTCGCAGGCGGAGTTCTCGCGGCTTATGTGAACATGGGAATAAGTGCGGGCCACCTCATTGCAGCAAGTGTTATGAGTGCTCCGGCCGCCATTGTCTTTGCAAAGATCATCGTTCCTGAAACTGAAAAGCCTCAGACATCAAATGTTGATGGAATTAAAATTGAAATTGCAGACAAAAACGCCCTTGATGCTGCTGCCAGAGGTGCAAGTGAAGGTGTTTACCTTGCAATAAATGTGGCCGCTATGCTTGTTGCCTTTATCGCGTTCGTTGCCTTTTTTAACTATCTCTTCGGATTTGCAGGCACGTCAATGGAAGCAATTCTCGGCTATATTTTCAGGCCTTTTGCATTCCTGATGGGAGTTCCATGGGAAGAGTCGGCAAACGTAGGTACACTGCTTGGACAGAAAACTGTTCTTAATGAGTTTATTGCCTATGATTCACTTTCAAAAATGAATGCCGATCCGATATCCGCCCTTTCAGAAAGAAGTACCGTCATTGCAACTTATGCTCTATGCGGTTTTGCAAATTTCGGATCAATAGCGATACTGCTTGGAGGAATCGGCACGATGGCACCATCAAGACGCGGCGAACTTGCCAGTCTGGGAATAAAAGCTCTGATAGCGGGAACCTTCGCCTGCTTTCTTACAGCGAATATTGCGGGAATCTTAATTTAACTGAAACCAGTAACTATAATTTTCTGAAACACCGTCTACCCATACACCTGAAATAACAACATCGTATTTCACTCCTTCCTGAACAGAATCAACTGTCCACCGTAGAATGTTGGGAACTCCGTATCCATCGTTATCAAAAGCTCTTCCCGATATTGTCAACTTGTTGTTATCTTCATCGGTTATACTTATGGCAGCAGTTTTAAAATCGACGCTCTGGTTATGCCATTTACCCGATGTGTTTTTGACCACAGTAAAGGACATCTGAACATCACTGGTAAACAGTTCTTTAGGGTAATCTTCGTAGGGATAGGCCACGAACTCTATTGAGCTACCTGTAATATCCTGCTGCTCATCATTTATCACTTTTATCGCCGATCCCAGCACCTTTTTGTTCAGGTCATCAACTCTCGCGAATGAAACATGAGCAAGCCACGGATCAATGAGCCACCTTCTGTGACCAAGAGAATCAACACCGATATCTGTCATATAGGCATTTATAATACTTTCACTGGAAACACTCAGAGGATTGCCTCCACTGTAAATATAAATGTTACTGTTGCTGCACCCCGTAAGCGCATCCTCAGAGTAACAGTCCCATGAGTTATCCGGAAAATGGTCAAGTTTTCTGTTCGCAGCTATTACAAGTGAGCACTCCGAAGTATAAATATCGTCCTCCTCCTCGTATACAACAGGCAGAAGACCATGAAGAGAGCGTATATAGTTAACATGTTCCAGAACTTTATCCTTTTCCGAAGAAGAAACTTCCCCTGCCACGCAGGACCCCACCTCCGGCTCCTCAGAATAGACAGCCCCTTCCGTTTCATCAATATCAGGCACTTCATTATCCTGATCTTCAACTGCAGAATTATCATCATCTGAAGCATCTGCAGCGTCATCTTTATCCGCAACGCCAGTGAGATTATCAGTATCCGGTCTTTCCTGGTAGTCCCTGTCACTTTTATCCACATAGTCATCATAGCCTGTGTAAGGATCGTTTATGTCGGCCTCACATGCAGTAAGAATTAAAAAAATCAGGATCCATAAGGCCCGGAATGATATTTTCATGACACTATCCTCCTAAATGTTTCAGACTGTTAATTATAACTGAATGGAAAAATAATTAAAAGGGTATCAGTCGACTATTTTTGCTTCTTCGATCAACGCCAGAGTTCTAAGGTAATATTCACTGAACGGATCGAGATCTCTCTTAAGATTTATAAGTATTCTCTTTGCACTGTCAGGATCTTCCTTAAGAAGTTTATAGGCCTTTTCGTAAAGTTCTTTCGATTTGCTTTCTATAGCTTTCAGACCGTTCAGAGCCGACTGGGAATTAGAATCTATATAAAGTGCCTGATAGAACTCTTTTCTTGCTTCTGCAATATCATCATTCTTAAGTCTTTCCATGCCTTTTGTTGCATACGCATCGGCCTTTACCTTCATAAGTTCCTTGGTAAAAGAACTGTATTCATAAGTTCTGTCACGCTCTCTCTTGTAAGGTTTCCCGGTTCTGCTGTTACTGCTTACAGCTTTCTTGAGCACAGCATCAACCTTTGCCTGATACTGACTATCAAGAGCCTTTACCTTTGCTTCGTATTTCTGCTTAGCTGCGACCTCTTTTTTCTCAGCGATCTGAAGAGCTCTTTCATTAGCAGCAAGTCTTTTTTTAGCTGCGGCTGAAGCTGCCGCCTGAAGTGCATCGGTCTGCTTTTCAGCCCTTTCAATATTAGCTCTAAGGCGTTTCTCCTCGTTTCCACGCTGACCCAGGAGTCCTTTCATCTTTTTCTCAAGCTGGTCTATCTTTGCGATAAGTTTCTTTCTATCTATCTGAGCCTGTTTATCATATTTAATGAAAACACCCTGGTTTTCCTTTTCCATAGCTGCTTCGTTCTGCTCTCTTTTCTTTTCGTTAGCTATTTCGATAGCATTCAGCCTCTTCTCTCCATCAACTCTGAACTTCTCAAATTTTGCCATCATAATGGAGCGGGTCTTTTCAGCTTTTTTCTGATCTGCGGCCATCTGCTTTTCAGTTCTGATCAATTCCCGATTCTTCTTCTTTCTCTGGGCTTCGCGCACATCCCGGGCTCGCCCACCTCCGCCTCGACGCCGCGGGCGCCGTACAAGCACTCAAG
>CAZTKP010000242.1:0-1366 GCA_964614215.1 uncultured Spirochaetales bacterium
AACCTGTCGTAAAACCAATTGAAGAAAAAAAGGAAGTTGTTCCAAATGGAATTAAAGTCTGGGAATGGAACAACATGTACGTCAAGCTCGGTGGATATCTTCAGGCAAGATTTGAACACGTTAACAATGACGAAAACAATGAAGCGGACTCTCTTGACAAGTTCTATCTCAACAAAGCCAGACTGTCTTTCAAAGGCCAGCTTGCATGGTGGAGTCACTTTAAGATCGAATTTGATGTATGGGATTACAAGACCTACTCAATGGTTCCTGTTGAAGTTTATGCGGGATTCCCATTGATCCGTTATTTCAACCTTAAAGCTGGACTTATTAAAGTTCCTATCGTTTATCAGAACATGATGAGTGGTTCAGGACATCTTTTCGCTGAAACTCCGATGGTCGTTTCAGGACATGTAACAAGAACAAAATCAACTCATTCCGGACAGAAAAATTTTCCGTCAAAAGATGAAGGCGTCATGATAGAAGGGGATATTTTCCCCTGGCCGGAGCTTACTGTTTTTAAAAACTGGCCAAAGGGTATCCTGAGATATTACTTTTCGATCACTAACGGAGACTCTTTTAAAGCCGGAGCTTCAAAGAACGAAAAGTTCATGTATGCGTTCCGCGGAGAGCTCAACCCTTTCGGATATAAAGGAATTAAGGAAAGTGATTTCAGCCTTAAAGACCCCTATATGACCGTCGCATTCAACTTTGCAAAGAACATCGACTCGAACTCCAACTACGAAAAAGACAAGGATGCTGAAATGTTCGGTGTAGATGGGTACATGGGATGGATGGGAATAGCTTTAAGCGGCGGCTGGTACCTGTGGCGTTCTGCCGGAGACAAGGCTTATGAGTCAATGGATTATTATGATTACGCCTGGCAGTCAATGGGCTTCTTTATTCAGCTTGCAGGCTTTTTGCCTATCCCGAAGTTCAACAGAAATATTGAGCTTAAGGTCAGATATCAGCAATACGATCCATTTTCTGAAGTATCATCCGACCACAGACCTGCTGACACCGAAGAATACAATGATTATGCAAACTTTTTTGTTCCTGTAACTCACCTTACTGATAGAGAAGCTCGAGTGATAAGTGCAGGAATTAACTTTTATCTTGACCTTCTCGGCAGGAAGAATCTTGTAAAGGCCAGTTTTGAATACAGTTGGAGAGATGAGCTTGAACCTTTTATGAACTCAGACGGTGATAAGGTAAAAACTCAGATCAGAAACGATAATTTTATTTTTGAAGTTCAACTCAAACTATAGGGGGGTGCGGGTATGAGAAAACTACTTTTTTTCACAGCTTTAGTGCTGTTTCTGACTGTTTCCTGTGATGTAAGGGACAGTGGTGAACTTTTAAACAACAA
>CAZTKP010000242.1:1466-3300 GCA_964614215.1 uncultured Spirochaetales bacterium
TAAAACCAATGCAGGCAACTGATGAGCTTGGGGACTCTCCGACACCCGAATGGGTTCGCTTAAGCTGGCAGAGCAATCCTGCTATATCAATTACCGTTACATGGAAAACCAATGACTCTTCTGAAGGCAACATGACCAAATCCACCGTTCTGCGAGTCAGCGAAAAAGATGACATGAGCGATTATCTTGAGATCAACGGATCAAACGGCGGAAAGATGAAAGGGTCTGCTCATGTTCTTCCTTACAACGGCAACTACAAAACTGTTCACGTTGCTGAGATATGCGGACTTAAACCGGGAACAAAGTACTACTATCAGGTCGGTTCAACAGACGGAACTGATGAACATTTTTCAGATATCTACAACTTTAAGACCGGACCCGATCCGAGAGATGAAACTCATAAGTTCAGATATGCTGTTCTCGGAGATTCAAGAGGTGCTGCGGAAAAAGTTGCTGAAAACCTGGCAAAAATCATTGAAGAAGAAGCTGAATTTATTGTTTTTACAGGTGATTTTGTTTCAGACGGAAAGGATCAGGGAGACTGGAATGACTTTTTCAATGCTTCAAAAGACTCTCTTCCTTACATTCCGATCATGGCCGTTCACGGAAACCATGAGTACAATGCTCAGAACTACTTTGCCCAGTTTGCTCTTCCTAACAACGAGCACTGGTATAATTTTGAGTATGGAAACGCCATCTTTGTTGTTCTCAACGATATTGCAGGCGGAGTTGTATACTCACCTATTTCCGGACAGAACGGTGATCTTATGAAAAGTGACTCTATTGATTCTTTTCAGAAAGACTTCCTGAATCAGTCTTACGATATCTATTCAGATAAAACCTGGAAATTTGCGGCTCATCACAGACCGCTTTACAGTGAGACTAGTGATCTGACACATGGTGGAAAGTTCAATCAGGACCTTGCAAGCTGGAGAGGCGTTTTCGATGCAAAAGGCGTAAACATGGTCTTTAACGGACACGATCACTTTTACCAGAGATCAATGCCTCTGAGAAACGACATGGTTGTAGGAAATGAGCAGGGAACACACTACGTTGTAGCTGCAGGAGCAGGAGCAACTCTTTACGGAACAAAAGACGGTTCAAAGGTTGCCTACACAGCTCAGGCATATCATTACACAATAGTTGATGTCGAGGATTCAGATCTTTACTTCAAAGCGAAGAAAACAGACGGAACAGTCCTTGATACTATGGAAATTCACAAGTAGAAACTATTTCTTTTTCTTATAATTATTCAGAAGTTCTCTAATTTTATCAGCGTCTTTACTTACCACCTGGTTTGCATAGTACATTGCATCACGACCAAGTTTATTCTTTATTGAAATGTCTGCACCGGCATCAAGCAGGATATTTACAGTTTTAAGACGACCTTTTCCAGCTGCATACATGATCGCAGTAGAGCCGTCATTATCCTGAATATCGATCTTAGCACCTTTTTTAATGAGCAGGTCAACTATCTCAGGCTTTGCCTTTCCACCTTTTCCGGCAGCATACATGAGCGGTGTAATACCGTAGGAATTCTTAACATTTATCGGAGCTCCTGCGTTTATTATCTTTTTTGTCACAGCTTTTGAACCTTCAGTAAGAGCAAAGTGAAGAACGCTCATTCCGTCTTTATTTGCAGGAGTCAGGTCAGCTTTTTTTTCAAGCAGAAGATCAACGATGTAATCCTGCTTCCAACCTATGGCATGCATTATCGGAGTACCTTCGTTCTTATCCTTATAGTTGATATCCACGCCTTTTTTAAGGAAGAAAACAACTTTCTGAGTATCACCCTTCTGAATTGCCTTGATAAACTCTTCCGGATCGACCTTTT
>CAZTKP010000243.1:0-3228 GCA_964614215.1 uncultured Spirochaetales bacterium
GCATTTTTTTTAGACACTATTGATTTACCTGTTTGCTTTTCAATTTCCAATCGTGCTTTTTTTGCCGCATTGCCACCTTTCCGGGCGACATCTTTATTTTCTGCCAAACCCTCAGGTTTTTTCTCTTTTGATATTTCCGTAGTTGACGCTTCGGCAAGCATATTTAATACCAGTTCCAAGTTAGTCATATTGTCTCTTAGGTTTTCCTTTTTTAAACCTTTTAGCTTTTTATACGACTTAACATCCATATCGGTCCAGGCTTTTGTTATTTCGTTAGTTAAAATGGCAAATTCCAATCCTTCTTTCATTCCTCGTGTCTGCCATTCATCCGTGAGCTCTTTTCTGACTTCTATACTCTTTAGACGCTGATTTATCCATTCTTTTGAATAGCCTTTTTCCAGGTATGTTTTCATAGCACGATCAAAAGCCAATTCAGGGTCTTCAATTTCGTCAACTCTTTCAGAACCTACTTTTGCTAACCACTGTTTAAAAGGTTCCGCCTTTTTTGATGGGATAGATTGAATAATACGAAACAAACCTTCTGTATCAGATGCCTGAATTTTTCGCATTTTTCCATCTGCAGCTAACATCGGAAGGAGGGTACAAATTGTACCCCAGTTGGAATTGAGCTCTTTATCACGAGAGCGCATTTTTTTTATATATTGCTTCACATCTTTACTTTCAGAAAGTATCTGCACAACATCCTGAACAGAGAAATACCATTTTTCATGCTCTTCATCCCAATAAGTGCGTACCTTTTGTTTTTGAAATAACTTTATTTTCATCTCTTAACCATCCTAACTTATTCAAATAAGTTTCTTTAATTATATATAATATTTATTTTAATCCAATATTCACGAACATAATTTTATCATATGAACATTTTCTAACTCAACCGAAATTTTCAGGACTGCTCTCTGTGCAGAAAATAAAATCAAAAATTATCCAATTGTGGGGTCAGTGACACCACAATTAAGCTGGACCCCTTACTTTCTCTTCCTTACTTTTTAAGAACCTTCTTCAAAAGTTCATCATCAACGATGTAAGGAAGTGTGATGTGATCGGTTTTTGCATTCTGCTGATTGTATTCCATGCATGTTTCAATTGAGTGTTCGTTTCTTGCCCATGCTCTTCTCGAAACTCCGCCCATAACATCCCAGGGAAAGGCGATGTCAAGGATCGCATCAACTCTCTCAGATCCGTCAAGAACCATTCCGAAACCGCCGTTTATGACTTTTCCTATTCCAACTCCGCCGCCGTTATGAAGAGCGACGAGGCTCATTCCTCTTGCGCAGTTTCCTGCAAAAACATTTGTCGCCATATCGGCCATTATGTTCGATCCGTCCTTGATGTTGGAAGTTTCGCGGTAAGGGCTGTCAGTTCCGCCTGTATCGTGGTGATCTCTTCCGAGCATGATGGGACCGACTTCTCCGTTTTTGACCATTTCGTTGAACTTGAGAGCTATCTGTTTTCTTCCTGCTGCATCCTGATAGAGAATTCTTGCCTGAGTTCCGACAACGAGCTTATTTTTCATCGCGTCTTTAACCCAGTTGTAGTTATCTTTATCCTGATATCTGAGCTCTTCACGGCAGTTTGCGATAACTTCGGCAGCTGCTGCGTCAGTCTTTATAAGGTCTTCCTCTTTTCCGCTGAGACAAACCCATCTGAACGGGCCGTATCCGTAGTCAAAAAGTTCCGGCCCGAGGATATCTTCAACGTAGCTCGGCCAGATGAATCCTTCAAAAGTGTCCTTCCCGTTTGCCGCAATTTCCGTAACACCGGCATCAAAAACAGCTCTCATGAAACTGTTGCCGTAATCAAAAAAGTAAGTTCCCTTGTCAACAAGATTTTTAATAACTTCGTAATGTCTACGGAGAGTTTCATCGACGAGTGTGTTGAACTTTTTCCTGTCTTTTCCAAGGAGCTCAGTTCTTTCTTCAAATGTGATCCCTGCCGGGCAGTATCCACCGTCATAAACTGCGTGGCAGCTTGTCTGATCACTGAGCAGATCAATGTAGACGTTGTTGTTATCCGCATATTCCAGAAGATCGACTATGTTTCCGTGATAAGCGATACTGATCGGCTCTTTTTTATCAATAAATTCATAGGCTTTATCAAATGCTTCCTTTGCTGAATCTGTCACGAGAGAAACCCAGCCCTGATCGTGACGTGTCTTAATTCTCGACATATCGACTTCTGCAAAAATTCCAACACCCTTAGCAACTTCAACAGCTTTGGGCTGTGCTCCGCTCATTCCGCCAAGACCACTTGAAACGAACATTTTTCCTCTGAGGTCTCCGTCCCAGGGAACACCGAGTTTCATTCTTCCGGCGATGAGAATTGTGTTGTAAGTTCCGTGAACGATTCCCTGAGGACCGATGTACATCCAGCCGCCGGCAGTCATCTGTCCGTAATTTGCAACACCGAGTGCAGCAGCTCTGTTAAAGTTATCCATATCATCAAAAAGTCCGATCATCAGGCCGTTTGTCGTGATGACTCTCGGAGCTGTCGGACGGCTTTTGAAAAGACCCAGAGGATGACCGCTGTGAAGAACGAGAGTCTGATCCTGAGTCATCACTTCAAGATATTTCTTTATCAGCCTGTACTGCATCCAGTTCTGGCAGACCTGACCAGTCTCGCCATAAGTTACAAGTTCATAAGGATAAAGTGCGATCTCAAAATCGAGATTGTTGTCGATCATAACCTGAAAAGCCTTACCTTCGATGCAGTTTCCCTTGTACTGCTCGATCGGTTTTCCTGAAAGACGACCCTCCGGACGGAACCTGTATCCGTAAATTCTTCCATGATTCATAAGCTCTTCAAGAAATTCAGGAGCAACAGTTTCGTGGAACTGAGAAGGAACATATCTGAGAGCATTTCTCAGTGCAAGTTCGATCTCACGCTCGTTTAAAGTCAGCTCACGCTTCGGTGCTCTTCTTAAACCCTCTTTAAACTCAGGATACTCAGGAAGAACATCATCCAGCTTAACCCTCATTGCCTTTGAAATGTCGAGATTACTTATCATCGCACGACTCCTTTAATAAATTAAAAAACAAAATCTGCGCGAATATAACTCTTTGGAAAAAATGTTTCAAGAAAACAAAAAAACCTTCTGCCGTAGTTTTTTTACGGCAAATCTTGCAAAGCCAATATACTTGTGGTATAAACTTATGCTTATGTTTTTAAAACAAAGAGGAAAATCAAAATGTTAACAAGATTTGAAGTAAA
>CAZTKP010000244.1:0-3215 GCA_964614215.1 uncultured Spirochaetales bacterium
TGAGAACCGGCCATTCTGTAAGGTTTTCCATCATCATTATAAAGAGCTTCACCTCTTGCAAGTATCCAGCGGTAAGTCCCGTTTTTATGCTTCATCCTGAATTCTGTGCTATAATGCCGGAACTCGCCTTTCAGATAGCTTGATAGATATTTTTCCACCCTGTCTTTATCATTCGGATGAAGAAGACTTTCAAAAACACCAACTTTGTTCTCAAGCTCATCATCCTTATATCCAACAATCTCTTTCCATCTTTTTGAAAGAAAAAGTTCATCTGTTTCAATATCCCAATCCCAGATACCGTCATGATTTCCGGCAACCGCAAGCATATACTGCTCATGACTTTTTTCAAGCTGTTCTTCTGACTGTTTCCTGACAATGAACATTCCGACAAGCTTTAAATACAACTCCATAAGCCCTTGATTTTCTATAGCTTTTCCTTTCTCAAAGATAAGCGTAAAATCTCCGATCATCTTTGATTCTCTTTCGATCTTAGCGACGTAAACTTTTCCAATATTAAAAGTTTTCTGCAGGATCTTAACAACTTTTAACGGAATTTTATCTCCGGTAAGTTCATGAAGTTCTTCAAAACAGGTAATTGTCTGAGCGGCTATTTTCCGGTCCTTATTGGGATCACTTCCCCATTTCTTCTCAGAAAAATTAAATCCGAGAATTTCTGTCACTTTTTTTATCATATCTCCGATACCGGAAACAGCAACAGAGTAGTATGAAACTCCGTCAGACTCATAGAGATTGAAGATGGCGTATTTTGCCGAACAGACTTCTCCGGCTGTATCACAGACCTTCTGATGGGTGATCTCAGATAAAGGTTCCTCAAGAAACATCTTGGCGACATCAATTATCTTGTAACAATCAAAATTGTTTGAAACCATAACATTTCCGGGGTTGCAGCTATTTTTTTCCATAGTCCGCTCCTGAATTACATTAGTACCTGCGCGTAAATTTTATCAGATTGAGAAAAAAAAGCGATTTATTCAGATTATTCTAAAAAGACAAATACCTAGTCTTCATCAATTAATAGCGGCTCTTTTTTTTCAAGAAATTTATCAAATGCTGAGATAAGCTTCTCGTCAGGATCAATAAACTGGAGACCCATTCCAGGCTGGATATCTTCACTGAAAACATTTTCAGGGCTTCTTGCCCATCTGACAACAGCCTCAACTTCAATATGCTCACCTTCTATCTCGAAAGCAAGTCTCATTTTTGTTCCTATCGGATACACCTGATGCGTCGCAATAAAAACACCGCCTTTACTTATATCCTGAGTTAGACCTGCAAAGAAATTATGCGGCCCGTCAACAGAAACTTCAAATTTAACATCGAGTTCATGAGCCATTCTGCGGTGGATTCTCTTATCTGAGATCAAAACATCATCTTTATCTCTTTTGTCTGCATCAAATTTTCCTGAATTCATCTATTTCTCCAAATTACACTATTCTTTTGAAAAAGATCTTTTGTTTAATAAAAAATAAGGTTCCAGAATATTTAACAAATTCGTTGCGTTATTGTAGTCATTCGTGTCAAAAAGCAACGAAACTATCTTGTCTGAAAGGTTGAGTACTCCGCTGATCTCTCCTTTGATAAATATTGGAAGTGACAGAAAGTAATCTTTAGAGTAACCTGACATCTTTTTAAACCTTGAGTCATTTTCAATATTCTCAACAAAAACAGGCTTCTGCGTATCGATTACTGTCCATGAAACACTGTCCTTTTTATATTCAGATTCAATACCCACGATCTCCTTTTTAGTTGCGGCCTCGACAACAAGGTTGTTTTTACTGTTGAGCAGCATAATGGATCCGCGTTCGGTATATAAAAGCTCAAGAAGTCCCGGAAGAACTTCATTTAAAAAGTCTGAAAACCCTTCATGCCTATTAAAGGAATCCGCCACATTTTCCCTGAATATTGAGATTTTCTTATAGTAATAAGTGTCTCTAAGTGAATCCATCGCTTTTACGGAAGGAGCCATCATCTCTAAGAAACAATCCATACCGGCATGAAAATACTTCTCCGGACATTTGACCCTTTTCACCCAGTTAAAATATTTTGAATCATTTGGTGAAAGAACAATTACCGGAATAAAATTGAGTTCACAGGAATTGTGGATCTCAATTAGATCAAGAATTGACGTATAACTGTCCTCAACAATAAAGAATAGCGAATCTTTTCTATGCTCACTCACTATATCATCCATATTCACAAGAGAATGTTTCCAACCCTGCGATTTGGCGATCAGAGTAACCTTGTCCTCGTATTTCTTATCTCTAATAGCAGTACAAATTCTCAATTCCTTTTTCATTTTTCACCTCAAAAAAATTGTCCTGAAATTTTATACTTTTATGCTGTTACAATCAAGTTTTTAGTTTTCAGGCATCCGGGTCATAGATTTTCTTTTTAGCAAGTGCAAAAGCTTTTGAATTGATATCACAGATAAAAATGCCATCTGCCTCTTTTAGTCTTGCAGGACATGGAGAGCAGTATCTCACAAGTTCACAGTTATGACACTCCATCCTGTCAAAACGCTCTTTCATCTTTTTTGTAGAATTATCAATAATTTCAGAAACTTTACCTTCTTCATACTTTCCTGTGATCTCAGGATAGGCGGCACAGGGTCGGACGTTGAAAGAGCTGTCTATATAGATAATGCTTTTCCCGCCACCGCAACCTGAAAAAACTGAATCGGCATGATAAGGAAGCGGATATTTTTCGCCGATGGAATCACAATAGTTATAAAAATCGACAAAATCCTCCATGGAATTTTTCAGATCTTCAACTTCAGACCTCATGTCAAGTGACGAAAAAACTCCGGGAGCCATGCTGAATTCGACACCGAGTTTTTGGCTTAGATCGTAAACTTTTTTCCAGCCTTTGAGCTTATACATTACAACTGTGATCAGAGCAACTCGCGCACCTGCTTTTTTCAACAGTTTTGCAGCGTTAACAGACTTTTCAAAACTGCCTTTAACACCTGTTATCGAGTCATGCTCATCAGGAATTGCTGAATAAATTGAGATATCTACAGTTTTCAGCTTAAGATCGGCAAGTCTTTTTGCAGCATCTTCATCGATCATGGTACCGTTTGTCTTTAGATTGAGAATATATTTAAGCTCTCTGCCGATTTTCAGAAATTCAAACAGCTTAGGGTTTAAAAACGGTTCGCCGCCAGTGATAGTAAGAATTAAAAAGCCTTTATCCGC
>CAZTKP010000245.1:0-3204 GCA_964614215.1 uncultured Spirochaetales bacterium
GAGCGTTTCACCAGAAAAAAGCAGGATTCATCATTTCCGATAAATGCATGCAGATATGTTCTTAAAGAGGCTGGTCTGACACTTGATGATGTTACTGTTGTTGCTTTTTACGATAAGCCATACATAAAGTTTGAAAGACTGCTTGAGACTTATCATGCTTTTGCGCCGAAGGGACTCACAAGTTTTCTTTCCGCAATTCCTGTCTGGATTAAGGAAAAGCTCTTCATGAAGGATATGATCAAAGAAGATCTGCTTAAACTCGGTACGAAGATGCCTAAGATCGTTTTCCCGGAGCATCATCTTTCTCATGCTGCCAGTGCCTTTTTTCCATCACCTTTTGAAGATGCGGCGATACTTACTCTTGACGGAGTGGGAGAGTGGGCGACAACGACCATCTGTCACGGAAAAGGTAATGAGATCAGCATCTTAAAGGAACTTCACTTCCCTCATTCCATCGGTCTTCTTTACTCAGCTTTCACTCATTTCTGCGGATTTCGAGTCAACAGCGGCGAGTATAAACTGATGGGACTTGCACCTTACGGAGATCCTGAAAGTGAAGAAAAGGAAACTTTTAAGAAAAAGATACTTGAGAATATGGTCGATGTCAGAGAGGACGGGTCACTTCTGCTTGATCAGGCGTACTTTGACTATGCGACGGGCCTAAGTATGACAAATGACGATAAATGGGAGAAACTCTTTGGATTGCCAAGAAGAAAATCTGAAAGCGATCTAAATCAGAGTTATATGAATATGGCGCTTGCAATTCAGGAGATCACAGAAGAAGTTGTGCTTAAGCTTGCTGAAACGTCAAAAGAACTTACCGGTTCAAAGAATATTGTTCTTGCAGGTGGAGTTGCACTTAACTGTGTTGCTAATGGAAAGCTTTTAAGGCAAAAGATCTTCGAGAAAATGTGGATACAGCCTGCTGCAGGTGATGCGGGCGGAGCACTTGGTGCCGCACTTGCCGTTCATCATATTTCATTTGGAAATGAAAGAACTCCTGAAGTAGATGACTCAATGCAGGGAGCATATCTTGGCCCTCAGTTCCATGATAATGAGATCGAAAGACTGAAGATCAGATACAACGCCAAGTTTGAAAAGATAGAGAACTTTGAAAAGCTTTGTGAAAAGACTGCAGAGCTAATTGATGAAGGAAATGTAATCGGCTGGTTTCAGGGAAGGATGGAGTTTGGACCGAGAGCACTTGGAAATCGTTCTATCATAGGTGATGCAAGAAATCCTGAAATGCAGAAAAAGCTTAATCTGAAGATCAAATACAGAGAAGGATTCAGACCTTTTGCTCCTTCAGTCATGGAAGAGGAAATAAAGACTTTCTTTGACATGGAAGGCAACACTCCGTACATGCTTCTTGTTGCTCCAGTTCAGGAAAAGAGGCTTAACGAAGTTCCTGAAAATTACAATTCTCTTCCTCTTTATGAAAGACTCTATCACCTCAGAAGCGATGTTCCTGCAATAACTCACGTTGACTTTTCCGCCAGGATCCAGTCAGTCTCAAAGAAGACAAATCCGAGATACTGGCAGTTAATCGACACTTTCAGACAGAAAACAGGTTTCGGAGTTATCGTAAACACCAGTTTCAACGTCCGTGGCGAACCCATCGTCTGTACACCTGATGATGCATACCGCTGTTTCATGAGAACTGAAATGGATTTTCTCGTTGTAGGAGACTACTTCTTCGTGAAAACCGATCAGCCCAACTGGGACAACAAAGATAACTGGAAAGAAGAGTTCAAGTTAGACTGATAACCTTGATATTTTGAGATAAAACACCAAAAGTAACCTTGATATTTTGAAATAAAATCCCGAAAGTAACCTTGATAAATTGAGGTAACTATGCTAAAGTAACCTTGATATTTTGAAATATGAGGCGAATCCAATGCAAAGAAATATCGAAAAAAACCTGTTAAAATGGGCGGATAGAAAGAATCGGAAAGTTCTCCTTCTTCGAGGTGCAAGACAGGTGGGGAAAACACATGTTGTCAGAAAGTTGGGAAAGAAATTTTCAGACTTTATTGAGGTGAATTTTGACGAGCAGAAAAAAGTTCATCAGTTTTTTGATGGAGACCTGGACCCTTTTGCAATAATTAATGATCTTGAGCTGTATTTAGACAGGAAAATTATTCCGGGGAAAACACTTCTTTTCTTTGATGAGATCCAGTCCTGCAAAAATGCGATCAGTGCTTTGAGATATTTTTATGAAAAGATTCCTGAACTTCATCTTATTGCAGCAGGGTCTCTTTTAGAATTTGCATTGTCTGATATTCCTTCATTCGGTGTCGGAAGAGTGGAATCAATGTTTCTTTATCCTCTGAGTTTTGAAGAGTATCTTCTTGAGATGAACGGTCAGAAAATGGTGGATATGATAAAAAGTTCTTCCTTTAAAAACCCTGTGAATCCAGTTATTCATGATAAACTGATCGAGCAGTTGAAGGTTTTCCAGATCACCGGCGGACTTCCGGAAGTAGTTCAGAGTTATGTTGAAGATAGAGATCTTTTAGAATGTCAACGGATACTCAATGTGCTAATTCAGGGTTATCATAACGATTTTATAAAGTACAAAGAACGATCTCCGGTAATTAGACTTGTCGAGACTTTTAAGTCTGTTGCCGATCAGTCTGCTTCAAAATTCAAGTACAGTAATGTGGGGAGTGATTCATCCGGAATGTATAAAGAGGCGTTAGAGCTTTTATCCAAAGCGGGTCTTGTTTACAGGATCTATCATACAAATGCATCCGGGAATCCTCTCGGCAGTGGAATAAACCCGAAATTTTTCAAAACCATGATATTTGATACCGGTATTTTTCAAAGAATTATGAATCTGAATCTTTCTGATTATGTTACGACGGATTTTAATACGATTATTAATCGTGGACAGCTTGCAGAGATCTTTGCCGGAGCTGAGCTTCAAAGATCAAAGGATCCATACAGTATTGACAATCTTTATTACTGGCACAGGGAATCCAGATCGAGTCAGGCAGAAGTCGACTATGTTATTGAAAAAGACGGCAGGATCATTCCCGTTGAAGTTAAGGCGGCATTAGGGCGCAAGATGAAAAGCATGCATATTTTCATGAAAGAAAAAAAGTCTGAATTTGGTATAAGACTTTGTGCAGAAAATTTTTCAAAAAAAGACGAGATTTATTCGATTCCTCTTTATGCAACAGCTTTTATTGATCAATATGA
>CAZTKP010000246.1:0-3200 GCA_964614215.1 uncultured Spirochaetales bacterium
TATAGATCCAGCCACCGGTTAGAGTTGTCACGATCCACTGCATTGAAGGGAAATGGGCAACAACGAATGTGGTTATTGAGCTTAAAATGGTCGTCAGATAATGCAGGAAGAACAAAATGAAAGTCAGCGTCAGAAGAAAGACGACACCCATGAGCCTGCTGAGAAGGAAGTTGACGAACTTTCCGCCGAATATTCTGTAAAAACAGTAATGAAGCGTCGAAAAAAGAAGCGTCGCGGAAATAAAAAGCGAGACAATACCAATAGTCGTAAGACTAGTTTTATAGTTGGATATTTCGACAAATCCCGAGATGTATTTTTCACTTAGAAAAGGAATGGCTATTTTCAGATAATCATGAATATACTGAATCATATCGGCAGAGGTAATATCCTGAACTTCCTTAACATATTCAATAACATAGCCTGTAACAGCTCCCAGAAGGATCATAAAGGGAATGAAGCTGAGCATAAAGTAGAAACTGATTCCCGCGGCAAAGGTAAAACCGTCATCAATGTAGAATTTCCAGCCTGTATCGAACAGAACTCTGGCCGCTTTGTTGTGTCTGATCAGCTTAACTGCACTGTGTTTCAGTTCTCTGAGCTTACTTCTTTTCAATTTGAGTTGAACCCTTTGCATAAATTAATCTTACCGGCACACCGTCGTATCCGAAAGTCTCATAGAAACGGTTGAGCAGATACCGGTGATAGGAAAAATGAACCTCAGAAGGAGCACTCGTTTTGATAATTACCGTCGGAGGCGCAACATCAACCATCTTTATCGCTCTGAAATGTATGAGCTTGTTCTTTCTTGTCAAAGGAGGAGGATTTCTCCTTACGCATTTCTCAAGCCAGTCCTGAAGTGACTGCTGATCCACACTTTTGTTGTAGGTTTCATGAATTTCGAGGATCTTGTCAAGCAGTTTACTGACTCTGAGACCCTTCATCGCAGATATCGAGATCACAGGAGCATACGGAGCGAATTTTATTCTATCTCTGAGATCCAGAACAAACTTTTCATAGGTTCCAGTCTCCTTTTCGACAGTATCCCACTTATTTATAACGATTATCGATGCCTTTCCCTTGTCATGAGCAAGACCCAGAAGTCTGAGATCCTGATCTGTCGAAAGTTCATTTGCATCCATCATGAAAACTATGACATCAGATCTGTCGATCGCCCTGAAAGCTCTCACAATTGCCGCTTTTTCCATCAATGCATCGACCTTTTTCTTTCTTCTGATACCGGCAGTGTCAATAACCTTAAAATCACGGTCTTTATATTTGAAAAAGGAATCTATCGGATCCATAGTCGTTCCGGGAATAGGGCTTACAAGCATCTTCTCTTCACCGATTATCGCATTTGTAAGAGTCGATTTCCCGACATTGGGTCTTCCAAGTATAGCTATCTTCAGTTCATCCTTTTTAGGCGGAAGTTTCTCAGCGATCTCCTGTTCTGTCCAGAAATCTTCTGTAAGCTCATCGAGAAGATCATACAGTCCGTTACCAGTCTTACCTGAGACGGGATACACCTGTTCAGCGCCGGTTTCATAGAACTCCGATGCAAGATACTCTCTTTCTTCAGAGTCTATTTTAGAAACAGCAAGCCAGGACCTTATCTCCTTCTTTCTGATAAGATCATAAATTTCCTTATCATTTTCAGTAACGCCCACCTCTCCGTCACAAAGAAAGATAACTCCGTCAACCTGCTCAAGAACTTCGTTTATCTGCTGACGGATGCCTCTGTTGATAACATCGACCTCGTTCTCATCAATATGAAAACCGCCGGTATCAATGATCGTGAACGGCTTGTCATCGAATACCATATCCTGATAGTTGAGATCTCTGGTAACTCCGGGCATATCATCGATAATTGCAAAATTTCTGTTAAGAATTTTATTAAACAGTGTCGACTTGCCGACATTAGGTCTTCCGATTATTGCGATCAGAGGCTTGATATTGTTAAAAACTTTATGTTTCATACTGTTTTTCCTTATTAAATAACGACACGGTAACTTACACTTTTAACTGGAAAAAAGCAAGATTGCACATGCATCTTCTTGAATTGACTGAATTTTATGGTAAACTCCAACGGTTTTTTTTCAGGAGGTTAATATGAGAAAAGTTTTTTTAGTAATTTTTGTAATATTGCTCTTCGGAGCCTGCACGGTTGAAAAAACGGACTTAGTAGACGATAAGGACACGTCCGACCAGTCCGATGAGTCCGAAATGTCCGACAACCAGTCCGACACGTCCGATGAGTCAGAGATGTCTGACGAAGAGTCCGACACGTCCGATGAGTCCGGGATGTCCGACAACCAGTCCGACACGTCCGATGAGTCCGAAATGTCAGACAACCAGTCCGACACGTCCGATGAGTCCGAGATGTCAGACGACCAGTCCGACCAGTCCGATGAGTCCGAGATGTCTGACGAGCAGTCCGACCAGTCCGAGATTCCTGATGAAGACACTGCGACTTCAGACCATGTTGAGGTTATCAACAATACCGATGGGTCAGTAACTGTGAACGTGACTTTAAATGCTGAAAAAGATGCTGTGACAAGTTATCTCATGGATGCAGCTTCATCTTCATGGAACTACTTTTACGGAAGCAGCATAAATGTGGGTTTTAGAGTTTACGATCTTCTTGAAGATGAGTATGTCGCCTATCACTCAGCGTTCAGATTTACCGATGTCGATGTTCCTGCAGGAGCAACAATAGAAAGCGCTGAATTTTCCTTTCATCCGACAAATGAAGTTGACTCGAGCAAAAAACTCTATCTTCGTGCAGCTATGGAAAAGTCAGTTGATTCCGAGCCTTTTGACACATCGAACTATACTACTGACAGACCTGACCAGAGATCAGAAACAACAGCAAGCATCGATGAACACCTTCTTAAATGTATTGAACTTGACGACTGTTACGACCCGGAAAGCTCATACTGTAAAGACAGAGCTAAAGACTGCTGGGATAGAGAAGTGAGATACACAATGCGTGGAGATTTCAAGGAAATGGTTCAGGAAATAATTGATACGACAGGCTGGGTGAAAAAGAACGCCATGACTGTTTTCATCACGGGAACCTACCCTTCAGCAATGCCTTCAGGAGAAAGACCGGACTACTCGAACGACAGATCTGTCACCGGTTACGACACCGACAAAGCACCGTCTTACTATCCTGTACTTTCGATAACTTTTACTGTAAAATA
>CAZTKP010000247.1:0-3076 GCA_964614215.1 uncultured Spirochaetales bacterium
ACTCAATTATATAAAGTAATCGGGCCTAAAGATTCCGAGTCTTTTTTCCTAAGGCTTTTGGCTATGGAAAAAGACCAGGGTTTCAGCTGAAAAGCTGTTGCCTCCCGTGTTTGGAAAGGAAGAGAGCTTGACTAAGTAACTGTTTCTTTTAAATAATTGCGAGGAGGTTAACATGACAGATCCGCGAATCGAACAGATGCGCAGCGCACATCGTGTCATTGCTGAATTTGACTTTGAGCCTAAAGAATTGAAGAAGGGTTATGCAGACCGTTCTTTAAGGATCGACATCTCATCCGGCCAGATCAGGACCAACCCTGTAACCGATCAGATGAAAAAGCTGTGGACAGGTGGAAAAGGTTTTGATATGTGGCTCACTTTTCAGGAGATCAACGAGAACACAAAATGGGACAGTCCTGAAAATCCTATCTGTTTTTCAAGTGGTCCTCTGGGCGGAACAACTTCCTTCCCGGGATCAGGAAAAACACTTGTAACGGCTGTTTCTCCGCTCACTGACGGAATGATGGACAGTAACGTCGGCGGATACTTCGGACCATTCCTCAAGTTTGCGGGTTTTGATGCCCTCATTGTGACAGGAAAGGCTGAAAAAGATGTTATCGTTCTGATAGATGCATCTAAGAATAAAGTTTCAATTATGGAAGCTCCTCTTGAAACGATGAACAGTCATATTCTTGCTGAAGAGCTTACAGAAATGTATGCGGATAACGAAATTGATAAGAGAAATATCGCAGTAGTTTCCGCCGGTGAAGGTGCCGAGCACACAAGAATGGGTGTTCTTAATTTTTCATTCTACGACTGGAGAAGAAGAGTTGCCAGACTTAAACAGGCCGGAAGAGGCGGAATCGGAACAGTTCTGAGAAATAAGAAAATTAAGGCTCTCGTGATAAAGAGCAAGGGAATCAGCCCGGCGTGGACCGTAGAGGAAAATAAGGTTGCTAAACTTGTTACACCGAAAACACTTCCCAAATGCGACTGCACGGCAAAGATCGCAGAGATCTGTGACAAATGGGACAATAATCCTGAATTTGCTATTGAAATGCTTCAGGATGTTCAGGAAGCCTACCGCTGTATTCCTGAAAATGCTATCGATGTTATTCAGACAAAGACGGGAACTCCCAGAGCTTACCTTTTCCACATTGCGACTTTCTACAAAACGTTCAGCCTTGAGAAAAAAGGTGAAAAGACCATTCAGGTCTGTATGGGAACAGCCTGCCACGTTAAAGGTGCGGCAAACATACTTTCCAACTTTGAAAGAATGCTCGGAGTAAAGGCCGGTGGAACGACTAAGGACGGCAAGTTCACACTTGAAGCTGTCGCATGTCTCGGTGCATGCAGTATCGCTCCTGTCGTTAAGATCGGTGAGAAAGTTCACGGAAATGTAAAGGTCGGTGATCTTGAGCATCTCATCGCTGATTCAAAGGAGGGTTGATATGAGTAAGCTGAATTTGAAAGATATTGAAATAATTGCAAAAAATGAACAGGAAAAACAGGCGGCCTACAAAGGGATGATAATGGTCTGCACAGGAACCGGTTGTGTTTCCTCAGGCGGATTTACAATTAAGGATCTCTTTGACGAGGCACTTAAAAAACACGGTCTTGAAAATGACTGGGTGGCAGTTGCGACAGGATGTAACGGTTTCTGTGCAATGGGACCTATAGCAGTTATTCAGCCTCAGGGTGTTTTCTACCAGAAACTTGGTGAGGCAGACCCGGAAGAGATCGTGAAAGAGCATCTTTTAGGCGGAAAAGTTGTTGAAAGACTTCTTCATACTGATCCGGTAAGCGGTGCGAAGAACGAGAAAATGGAAGATATAGGATTTTTCTCAAAGCAGGAACTTATCGCACTGCGCAACAAGGGACTTATCGATCCTGAAAATATCGATCACTACATTGCAAGAGACGGTTACAAGGCGTTAAAGACCGTAATTGATCAGAATGACTCTGAAAAAGTGATAAACGACATCATTAAAAGCGGTATCAGAGGTCGCGGCGGCGGCGGATTCCCGGCCGGTATGAAATGGAAATCGGGACTTGAGATAAAGACAAAGAAAAATGAAGAGATCTTTGTTGTCTGCAACGCTGACGAAGGTGATCCCGGTGCTTACATGGATCGTTCCATCATCGAAACTGATCCTCATTCAGTGATCGAGGGAATGATAATCGGAGCTCACACTCTGGGAGCAAAAGAAGGTTTCATCTACCTTAGAAAAGAGTATCCGCTTGCACTTGTAAGACTTGAAAAAGCACTCGATCAGGCAAGAGAGTACGGACTTTTAGGTGATAACATTCTGGGAACAGGATTTTCATTCGATATTACAGTTCACAGAGGTGCAGGCGCATTTGTCTGCGGTGAATCTTCAGCGCTTATGGCCTCAATGGAAGGACGTGCAGGAGAGCCCAGAGCTAAATACGTGAGAAGTGTAGAGTTCGGTTTCAGAAATAAACCCACAGTTCTCAACAACGTTGAAACATGGGCGAATATTCCTCCGATAATCACAAAAGGTGCTGACTGGTTTGCTTCGATCGGAACAGGTGATGTTAAGGAAAATCCATGGAACGGCTCAAGCGGAACGAAGGTGTTCTCTCTGGTCGGTGACATCAGAAATACAGGACTCGTTGAAGTTCCTATGGGAATAACTTTAAAAGAAATAATCGAGGATATCGGTGGCGGAGTGCCGGACGGAAGAAAGTTCAAAGCAGTACAGAGCGGCGGGCCCAGCGGAGGATGTATCCCGGAACAACTTCTTAATATGCCTGTTGATTTTGACAGCCTGACAGAGGCTGGTTCAATGATGGGTTCAGGCGGACTGATCGTTATGGATGACCACACATGTATGGTCGATGTTGCAAGATATTTCATTGATTTCCTCGTTGATGAAAGCTGCGGAAAGTGTACTCCGTGCAGAGAAGGGCTTTTTGCAATGAGAACGATACTCACAAGGATCTGCGAAGGTAAAGGCGAGGAAGGTGATATCGAAAAACTTGAAGCTATAAGCGAAACAGTTATCGACGGAAGTCTCTGCGGACTTGGAAAAAGTGCCCCGAACCCTGTTCTGAG
>CAZTKP010000248.1:0-3064 GCA_964614215.1 uncultured Spirochaetales bacterium
TGGGCATTTATCAGTACAGCACTTTTCTACATCATTTTCGGTGCTTACTTTGCATTTGAGATCATAAGAGGGAAGATGAAACCCAATCCCTAAATCCGGCTTCCGAAGTGCAAACCTGCATTTAGCAGCTTTCCATTTTCTTCGTCAGTCCCTTCAAAAAGGAAAGGGACTTAAATCTCCCTCTTTTTGAAAGAGGGATTAAGGGAGTTATTCAAAAAGAATTCATCTCATCTATGACTTCCTGACGTACATTTTCATCTGCTGCAAGAACTATCATTCTTGCCGGCATTGCGTTGTTAAAAGGAATCTGACTCAGAGTAAGCTGTCTGCCGTTAATTGTCTGAGAGTAGGGCAGATCTGTGACAAAACCGTCCAGAACTTCGAATATATCTACTACACCGAAATCTTCAGGAATAAAAACATCGAGATTCACGTTGTAATCAACAAAGGTCCAGTGAGGAACTGCAAGTTCGCTTGTGAGTGATGCGCCGCACTTAATGTCTGTCGGATCTTTTTCAGGGTCAGTCTCCAGAGAAACTACCGGAATTATCAATGCCCGTTCTGATCTTATCATATCTACAAGAATGTTCTCGTTTGAAAAAACAGCTCCTGTTATATCACCTTCTCTGAGATACTCTCTTACACCGCGGATAATTCGATTTGATGTTCTTATTGCATCCCAGCGGTATTCCTTATGCTCTTTCTCCTCAAGATCGCTCATGAACCACATGAGACCTTTTCCGCCACTAATTGGAACTGAAAAAGCCTGCGCAAGAATTTCCTGCGGGTCAGGCTGAACATGGATTTCTCCACCTCCGATAAGTGCGTCTTTGTTCCATACGCTTGAAAGGCCCTGAGCATAAAACCAGGTCGTAAGCGGCATGTGGTTGTTCCTTGCATTTCTAAGATAGTCATAAGCAGCTCTAAGTGGTGGATGAGTTCCCCAGTTAGTAATATGAGGTGCACAGGCTGCAACGTAAAGATCTATTCCCTGAATGTCGACCATTCCTGCAAAAGATCCAACATTTTTATTGGTCTTTGCACCGTTATAAACGGGAATTTCAGGATACATATCCCAGAGCCTTCTCGCTTTTGCAGCCTTATTTGCAGGTGCAGGTTCATCTTCGTTCTCACCCTCCCAGATCTTGCCGTCTGACTCATCTCCAGTGAGGAATCCTGTAACATAAGTTGAATCCGTTATAAATTCATCAAGCGGTTCGGGCTGATGAAGAAAGTCATCTCCAATAAGGATGTTGAAATCTCCATTGTGAAGAGAAGCAACGTTGTTGATCAGATCTTTTGTGCTGTAATGACAGTCATCTTTGTCTCTGCCGCCTGCATAGATGTAGTAGGAATCAAAGCCGGCCTTTTTATGAGTTTCGTAGTTATCTTCCAGAGCTGTAGGGAAGGGACACTGACTTCCACTTGGCCATGTTTCGATAGGAAACTCGGGGCGAATTATTCTTCCTGCTCCGACTGCGGGATTGATCTGGTCAAACTCTGCGATTACTGTCCATGGTTTTCCGGGGCTTGTTGGATCGCAAAGCGGAACTTTCCACATTACTGACTGCATAGAGTCGATAGTGCTGTCAGGAATACAGGCTACACCGCTTTCAAAAACCTCTCTACCGTTCACATAAAGTTTAGTGAGAGTTCTTGAGACTGAATCAGTATTTTTTAAGAATATCAAAATGTTGCTCATATCTCGAGTTGCAGTTACATAGGTCAGGTCCACCTTCGTCTCGCCAACATCAAAACTCGTATCAACAGCGTTTCCTTCCGCAGTTTTTATCACCAGTTGAGCTGTTGAAGCTGAATTCCATTTAGGATCGTGTGAATGAAATGCAAACCAGACAGGTTCACCTGACACAACATTTTTCGGCCAGACGTGATACCATTCCATTTGCGGTTTAACGAGCATTTCATCAACGTTCTTTCCGTCAACGGTAATTTCTGTAACTGTTCCGGTCACTTGAGAAATTGCAGCAACCATAAATCTTTTTCCGTCTACAGGTTCATCTGTATATTCATTGTAAAGTGAGTTTGGAAAATAGTAATCTCTTCTGAACATTGCAAAAGTCTTATCCTGCGTCACAGTCTGGTCACAGAAGGCGGCGCTGCTTTTACAGGTAACTTCGGGTGGAATTATGTAGTCATCAGGGTTGATAGCATCTTCATCAGCTATTTCATCGATCTTTTCATCACTTTCAATTACGTCTGAATCAGTTTCCGTTTCGTCATTTACCGTAGAATCAGTATCAGCAGTTTCATCTTCACTTTCATCCGGAATAACTTCCAGATCAGTCTCATTGTCGTTTGTCTCTTCTGTGTCAGCTACAACCGTGTTTTCATCAGAATCGTTTAAATCATTTTTTTCGTCTGAACAACTGGCAAAAAAGATGATACAGATAAAAATTGTAGTTAATAATTTCATGGTCTCTCGCTCGCATTTAGTTAAAAAACTAGTTTAATTTGAGGGAATTAAGTTGTTTTGTCGTCCAGACTAAACTATTTGGACTTATTTCTTCTTAATTGGGACAGGTTTAAAGGTTTTAAACTTACTTTTTATGAGTTTATCGGAAAAAAATATGGGAACATCGAGTTGAAGTGTTATCTCACCGACAGTTTCAGAAGGAAAGTTTTCGGACTTGTAATCCACCGTTATCCGGAAATCTTCCATAAACCTGGGAAATTTGGCAATTGTTCCTGAAACATACATGACGGAAAGAGTTTTCTTTGAGACGAGTAACTCTCCTTTAAAAAGTCTTTCGTTTTTTCTCTTCGGGATGACTTTTATCTTGTAACAGTCGATTTTTCTGTGAGTTTTTGAACCTACGATCTTCAGTGTATAGTTCTTTTTGCTGTCCTTATCAAAAACAGGATATGTCGGTTCTGATTTCTTACCGCCTTTGTAGTCATCAGGATCTTCTTTTTTACCATTCTCATAGAACTCAAAAGCTTTTTCTTCAGGTTTTTTGTAAAAGAAGTCCTGTGCATTGAACTTAACTTTTCTGGTTTTAAGCAACTCCTTGGATTTACTGTCAAATATCTTGCTGTCAACATG
>CAZTKP010000249.1:0-3063 GCA_964614215.1 uncultured Spirochaetales bacterium
TATACAAGAGTTTTTGCTAATATTGGCTATTCATACAGTTTTTAACTAAGGAGGTTTTATTATGAATTTGTTAAAAAGAGCTTTTACACTGCTCGTTGTTCTGATCACAGTCATGATCGCTGTATCATGTACTACAGAACGTGAAGCGGTGGACAAATCACCTGAGCTCTCTCTTGACAAAAGATTGTTCGAGGGTGAGTTTTTCCTCCGTCAGACAATTACAAGACTTCCCTATACTGCAGATTATGCATTTATAGGTGAGTCAAATGACGGAAAGATCGTAAAATGGAAAATTACTGAAAACTGGCTTGTTGCTTACAGCATCTGGGACAAGCTTAATGTTATTGACACGAATGAAGCTGTTGATGTCAATGAGACACCGGTCGTTGCTTACAGGATCGCCGGTCACTACGACATCGTTCCTTCAGAGAATCCTACAACAGGAGAAGCTCTGCCGGTTCTTTCTATGAACACGGACAGACCATGGAACGAAAGACGCTACATTCTTCTTGCAGATGACTCAAGAAGCGGTGTTAGTAACTATGAGCTCAAGTATCTCAGAATGACCATGGAATGGGGTGCTCCTTTTTACAGAGCAGGCCTTACAAATGCAACAGACTGGGAATTCTATGCTCATGACGGTACATTTATCGTTCCTAAGGATTACCGTGAGTACACAGCGATTGCTGAAGACGAAGAAAGATTCAACAAGGAAGTTGAATGGTTCCAGTTCTACTCAACTGAGTACTTTGAGCCTATCAATAACTGGAATAGTATCTACACGATGGAAGATGTTAACGAGTTCGTTGGAAATGAGCCTGCTCAGGTTACATACCGTTATGTCTTCACAAAGGTTAACAGAGATGTGATCGGTAAGAGAGACTACGATATCGCCACAAGAGAGTTCAAATGGGAAAAAGGTTCAAAGGACAACGGTTTCAGACCTCTTGAATTCCAGGATGAACTTTTCCGTGAGTTCGGTTATTTCACAAATAACTTCAAGGGTTATGATAACTATCACGGATACAAGGATGATAACTTCCATATTCTTGCTAACTACTGGAATTCAGCATGGGCTGATACAGACAAGAACTGGAATTTCAAATGCGGAGCCGATGAAGATTACAACACATGCCTTGGTAGACTTAAATATCAGCAGAAAGTTGTTTATGTTTCTTCACCGAAGACTCCTCTCCGCATGATCCCTATCAACTGTGCGATCACAAAGGATTATAACTACTCACTTCTTGCTGCAAGATACGCGGCTATGAATCCGGGCAGTGATCCTCGTGAATTCGACAAATGGTATCTTGACAACTACGAAAATGATTTTTTCACAACAGTTGACGGAAAGAAAGTTCGTGACAACTACTGGTACATGAGCGATCTTAACGATTCTTCAAATCCTCACAGCAACTGGGAAGAAAAGTGTTTCGTTCCTGAGAAGTATGCATGGATCCAGAATTGGGACGGTTCTTTCATAGATGAAGTCGACGAAAATCTTGCAGATATTGTCGATCAGTACAAGAATGAAATGGTCGTTATGATAAAGAACCCTGTTGAGGCTTATCTTCCTGCAAGGGATGGAAAGTCACTTTTTGGATATGCTAATTACTATAATCTTTCCACTACAAGTCGTGAAAATGCAGTAAAGGTCTGTGTTCTTCCTGAAGAGGCAGAGCTCTACACAGGTGAAAAGGCTATGGTTTTTGAGACCTGTTACAAAAATAACGAAAAGATGTCTGAGCTTTACGTTGATGAGAACGGAATGGCTGAATGGAGAGGCGACCGTTGGGATTGCCAGATCTTCGGAGAAAATGAGTCATGTCCCGATGGATATGTTGAGGCAAAGGCAGCCTGTGTTATGAATAATGAAAGAACATGTGAAGTCGAGGACGGCGCACCGGTTCTTCGTCACAGATATGATAATGGTAACAACAGAGCTGCTCTTATCAACTGGGTTGATACTCCTACCGATTACGGTATTCTCGGTGTTTCCCAGTGGAACGTTAACCCCGAGACAGGAATGTCAATGGCCGGTGGATCAAATATAGCCGGATCAGTTCTCGCATGGGTTGTTACCAGAGCTATTGATATTGCAAGAATGGTTATGGATCAGGATGATCCCGCTGCTTGGGACTGGTCAGAGCTTGTTAACCCTGACTATACAAAATATCCCGAAGTTATGTGGGATAACGATCCTGATGAATATGAACCGAAGATTGCCGGTAAGAAGTACAATCTTGAAAATACCATGAGAATGGTAAACGAAAAGCTTCCTACATTTGTTAAGGGTATTCCGATGGACAAACAGGGAGATGTTCTTTCGAAGTACAATGATATGTATCAGGAAAAAACTAAGAAGTATGACAGATTCGATTTCAGCTCAATTAAGGGCACTAAATGGGAAAGCAAGATGGTTCCTTATTCCATCAAAAGAGCTCTTTTCCCGTGGAATGATCCTGCTGATAATCCTTCATATACGGATGCAGAAAGAGAGATCATGGAGCCGTGGTATGGCGGCAAGAGCTTGATCGAAGCTGAAATGATCAGATTCATTGATGCAAGGTCATACGACTTTGATTTTGATGAAAGTTTCCTTGACGGATCGATCATTAACTTCATTAAGGAAAAACAGAAGGAGTTTCAGGCATCCAACCCTGACTGGAATGATGGTAAAGGCGGTTCCGAGAAATATGAGAAAGATCTTATCTATGCTATTTACAATGACCTTGAGAAGCTTCTCTATAAGGGTGTTGCACAGCACGAGATGGGCCACACAATGGGTCTTCGTCACAACTTCGCCGGTTCAGCTGACGTTGACAACTATCTTGACAGCTACTATGCATCAAGGAACTATCCTGCAATGATGGAAGGTGTTAAGAACCTCGTTGAGCAGGCTGAGGCAGACGGTGTTGATCCTGCTCTTGTCGGTGACAGAGTCTGGGAATACAAGAAGGGTTTTGAATCTGACATCAACTACTACACATACAACTCTGTAATGGACTATCAGAGAGAAGCTTATATCCATGCCGGTGGACTTGGTAAATACGATCACGCTGC
>CAZTKP010000250.1:0-1433 GCA_964614215.1 uncultured Spirochaetales bacterium
CTATCCTCGGAACAGATACACCTCATAAACTGGACGATAATGAGTGGAAATCTGTCAAAGCCGGAGGGCGTCAGACTACCTGTGGATTAAACATGGATGGACTGCTCTTCTGCTGGGGGAACTATCTTTCTCAGTGCCAAGAAGAAACATACGATGGATCAATCAGACAGATCTCTGAAATAAAATGGGAACACTTCGATATGAATGGGGAAACTTTTTGCGGAATAAATAAAGACGACGATCTTTACTGCTGGGGATTTACAGGATCCGGAGAACTTGGAATAGGAGAATTTGATGACTTTTATGTCTGTGAACCTACAAAAGTCGGAGAAAAAAAATGGCAGAATGTTTCAACAGGACATCAGAGAACCTGCGGAATTGATTCTGAAGGTAACCTTTACTGCTGGGGAATCAACACTTCCGGACTTCTCGGAATAGATTCAGGTGATAAATACTATGCAGATACTCCCCAAAAAGTTGGAAATAAAAAATGGACCAGGATCTCTGTAGGTAACTGGCATGCATGCGCTCTTGATGAAAATGAACAGCTTTTCTGCTGGGGTCAAAACAATTACGGTCAACTTGGAAACGGTATGGCGTGGATTGAGGATATGTATGAGGTCGTTTCTTACTGACAACTCTTGACAACATAACCTGTTCTGCTTATTATTCGGTCAGTTTTTGTGGTTCTTCTTTTTTGAGGCGTGGAAATGTACAGGAAAGTCCTGAAGTCTAAAATACACAGAGCGAAGATTACCGGAGCTGATCTGGAATATCAGGGAAGTATAACTATTGACCGCGAGCTTATGGAACTTGCTGACCTTCAACCTTATGAATTTGTTGATATCTGGGATGTTTCGAACGGTGCCAGATTTGAGACTTACGTAATTGAGGGGGAAAGAGGAAGCCGGCAGATATGTGTTAACGGTGCGGCGGCTAGACTTGTTTCAAAGAACGACCTGATAATAATTGCCAGTCACAACTACATTGAGAAGGACGAAGCTTTTTCCGAGCCTAAACTTGTCTTTGTCGATGATAACAACAACCCTATCTGAGGAGAAAGAAATGATGATGGGCAGAGACAACAGAACATTCAGACGTGCTCCTATTTCACTTAAGATAACTGTTTCAGAAAGCGGAGACGACTACAGCATAAAATTTGATACAGCTAACCTCAGTGAAGGCGGAATTTTCATAAAATCGTCAATCCTCTGGGAACCTGACCAGAAATTCGATCTCGTTTTTAAGCTGCCCAACTCCGAAAAAGAGATCGTTGCAAAAGGCAAGGTTGCAAGAAGCGAAGATAAATACAACCTCTTTCTAACTGCTGATCGGGACAGTTCAGTTCCCGGAATGGGAATCCAGTTCACAGAGATTTCTGAAGAAGATAAACAGATAATCAGAGAATTTATTGAATCTGAAGAAGATTAGTT
>CAZTKP010000250.1:1533-3024 GCA_964614215.1 uncultured Spirochaetales bacterium
GGATTTATTTCGACCATGTGGATAAGAAATCTTGAACGTTCAACGTGTCTGAGAAATCTGTGTCCAAGCCCCTGACCTTCGTGAGCTCCTTCGATAAGTCCGGGAATGTCAGCGACAACATAAGGAATAAGATCAGGACCTTCCACCATTCCGAGATTCGGTATCAGAGTTGTAAAATGATACTCCGCGATCTTAGGTCTTGCGTTACTTACAACACTGATAAGAGTCGACTTACCGACTGACGGGAAACCGATAATTCCGACATCGGCCATAAGTTTAAGCTCAAGTCTGATCTTCCTTTCTTCACCCGGAAGTCCGTCCTGAGCGTATCTGGGAGCCTTGTTGACAGAATTCTTGAACTTAACGTTCCCTCTACCGCCGAGTCCGCCCTGAGCTGCAATAAACTCCTGCCCGTGAGCAACGATATCGACAAGAAGTTCAGAAGTGTCATGATCATAGACGAGAGTACCGACAGGAACGTGGACGAACTTATCCTCACCGCCTCTGCCGTACTTTTTCTGGCCCATACCGTTGTGACCGTTCTCAGCCTCTATATGTTTCTGGTAACGCACATCATAAAGCGTAGCAACGTTCTCATCACCGACAAGCACGATATTTCCGCCTCTTCCGCCGTCACCGCCGTCAGGACCACCGAGAGGAACATACTTCTCACGTCTGAAGCTGACAGCCCCTGCTCCGCCGTTTCCGCCGGCTATAGAAATTATCGCCTGATCAACAAACTTCATCGTTTAGACTCCGATATCTAAAAAAAAGCTCCCGAAAACGGGAGCTGTAAATCTAGTTTGATTGGAAGCTTAAGCTTCGGCAGGAACTACGTGGACTCTTTTTCTCTCTGTACCATTCTTACGGAAAGTCTCATATTTGATAACTCCGTCACAAAGAGCGAAAAGTGTGTAGTCTTTACCCATTCCCACGTTGTTGCCCGGGATCCATTTGGTTCCAAGCTGACGTGCAATGATATTTCCAGCAATAACTACTTCGCCGCCGAATTTCTTTATGCCGCGTCTCTGTCCCTGACTGTCGCGACCGTTCTTAGCACTTCCACCGCTTTTCTTATGTGCCATAACTTATCTCCTTATTTATTGATCTCAAGAACTTTAAGCTGTGTGAAGGAAGGTCTGAAACCTCTCTTAACCTTACTTGATTTTCTTCTTCTTTTCTTGAAAACTATAAGCTTTCTTCCCTTCATGTTCTTTACAACTTCAAGTTTAACTGAAGCCTTTTCAACATAAGGTTTTCCGATGACAACATCTTCGCCGTCGGACACAAGAAGAACATTAGTATTTTCGAACACTTCACCTGCTTCTTTGTTGAGATTGAAAACTAAAACTTTCTCACCGGGAACAACCTTCACCTGATTGCCGCCGAAATCGATCATTGCATACATCAGACTCCTCCAATAAAGAGCTTTAACCACATAAACGCCGAGGCATTTTACCGATAGACCCTTACCTGTCAAGCTTTTTCTTT
>CAZTKP010000251.1:0-2996 GCA_964614215.1 uncultured Spirochaetales bacterium
AGAATTGAGGAGATGGTCAACTACTTTACCTATAACTATAAAGAACCATCTAACACTGACCCGGTTAGGATCAATACGGAACTCGCAAAATGTCCATGGTCAAAGACGAACAGCATATTAAAAATAGGTATAAAGGGAAAATCCATAGATCTTAAAAAGGCTCCTGCCGGAAATCTTGTCTTTCTCATTGATGTTTCAGGTTCAATGACCGATTACAACAAGCTTCCTCTTCTTAAAAAATCATTCAAAATGCTTGTGAACAACTTAAGAGACAACGATTCCATCTCAATTGCAGTCTATGCCGGAGCAGCGGGAACGGTTCTTGAACCGACAAAGGGCAGTAACAAAAAGAAGATACTGAAGGCGATAGATCAGCTTAGTGCAGGTGGTTCAACTGCCGGTGCTCAGGGAATAAGGCTCGCATACAAACTTGCTGAGGAGTCTTTTATCAAAGGCGGGAACAACAGAGTCATTCTTGCAACTGACGGTGATTTCAATGTCGGGGTCTCAAGTGACAGTCAGCTTGTAAAACTCATTGAAAAGGAAAGGAAGAAGGGCATCTTCCTCACTGTTCTCGGTTTTGGAATGGGCAACTACAAAGATGCCAAAATGGAAAAACTCGCCGATAAAGGAAATGGAAACTACTCGTACATTGACAACCTTCTTGAAGCTAAAAAAGTTCTTGTAAATCAGATGTCCGGAACTCTTTTCACAATAGCCAAGGATGTGAAGATCCAGGTCGAGTTCAATCCTGCCGCTGTTGCCGGTTACAGACTTATCGGTTACGAGAACAGAATGCTCAAAAAGGAGGATTTTAACAACGACAAAAAGGATGCAGGTGAGGTCGGAGCCGGACACACTGTAACAGCTCTTTACGAGATCATTCCCGCAGGAAGTGAGACAAGACCGATAGTTGATGACCTGAAATATCAGAAAAATGAAATTGTCAGAGACCTTTCTCCAGATGAGATAGCAACTGTAAAGGTCCGATACAAAAAGCCTGAATCAAGTAAAAGCAGACTGATAAAGAAGGTCGTGAAAAAGGATTCTCTTAAGAATTTTGAGAGTGCGGATAGAGATACAAGGTTTGCTGTAACAGTTGCCGCAGCAGGAATGATGCTTAAGAATTCTGATGAGATCCGCAACATGAAATGGAACGACATTATTAATTATGCAAAAGCTTCAAAAGGTGCAGATAAGTCAGGGTATAGGGCTGAATTTATTAATTTAATTGAAAAAGCAGAGCTTATTGCTTCATCAAAATAATGGAGGACGTTATGAAGAACTTTAAAGAAAAAAAGGAAGAAAAGGTTGTTTACAAAAGAAGGTACATGGAAGAGATCATGGAGCTCATTGACCCGGAGTTTGCGATGATCCTTCTGGCAGTTTTTATTCTGGGATTTGGTGGACTCCACTTCCTGTATGAGGTTCCGCCTATTGAGGTCGATATTTTTGAAGATGATGAGGGCGGACGTTTTGTAAACCAGATCTATGATCCTGTCGTTGAGGAGAAAGCAGAAGAGATCCCGGAGGTGAAAAAGATCAAAATTGATGTCACACTGGATGGAGTGGCGGAAAATGCTTCTTCAAGAAAATCGCTAGGAGATGAAGGACGCATTGGAAAAAAAGACAGTAAAATTGCGAACACTAAAGGAACGGGAAGAGCTGCGATAACAGAAAAGGTTGCAATGTCATCTGGAATTATGGGTGTTCTGACCTCAGGAGCAGCCGCATTTGATAAGATCTTCGGAGGTGGCGGACTTGGTGCAGGACTTGAAAAAAATCTCGGTTCTGTGACAGGACTTTCAGGTGTTGACCAGTTCGGTTCAGGAGGTTTGTCCGTCAGAGGTTTTGGAAATGGTGGCGGTGGAAATGCACTTACTATTGGTGGTCTAAATACAAGAGGTCGAGGCGGGAACAATTCAAGTAAATGGGCTGTCGCAGCTTCAAGTATTGGCCGGAAAGGGCAAAGTGCAATTCAATCAGGAGGTGCAGGAGCAATAGTGATGGGTGCTCTTGAAAGATCTGTAATTGATTCCTACATCAGAAGAAACCTTGCAAAGATCAGATGGTGTTACGAAAGAGAACTTGCTAAATCTCCCAATATTTTCGGCAGGATAAAAGTTGAATTCACTATCACGAAATCCGGATCAGTCAGGAATAGCAATGTCATAAGAACCACCATGGGAAACTCAACAGTTGAGAAATGTGTCGCAAACCAGATCAAAAAGATTAGATTTCCTAAACCCAAAGGCGGCGGAATAGTCGTTGTCAACTATCCCTTTGTATTCAAACATTCTGAAGCTTAAGTGCGAACCCGAAGGGCCGGTCTGCTTGTTTTCAGGTGGACCGGCTTGATCCTATCATTAATTAATAATAATTATTGAGCATCCGCCGACATTTACTTCGTTGCCACCTGAAGAGTGATCTGAATCGTCAGATAGTTCGGCGGCAGCATCATTCTGTTCTTCATTTTCATCAGGAGGTTCTGTGTTGTTATGATCTCCGGCAGTCAGGTCAGTTTCATCAGGTGAAAATTCCTCAAGACTCTTAGGAGTGTCATCACTATATGTTTTAATCTGTCTTGCCTTGTAGACCCTGACTATCGGATAGTCATAGTAAACCTTGTAAACTATTTCTTCTTTTATAAGCGGGTTATCATCATCAATGTAGTAATTTCCGGGATTTATTTCATCTGAAAGCAGTTTAAGTCCCGGATGAGAAAGAGGGTTTTCCGAGTCTGGATCTAAAGTAAGCATAGACAGGTTGAAAGTATCATCCAAAGCCCAATAAAGGTAAAAGTCGTTATTTTTGTATCCTTTTATCAGCTCAGTTCCTGACTTCACTTTATAGATCTCCGCATCATCAACTTTTCCACCAGTGTGATACCCGTAAACAGTTGCTCCAGGGTAAAATCTAAGTTCTTCAGTATCTTCTATCATTAATATCTTTTCCACTTCATGGGAATCCTCGGGGATAACGTCGGCAGAAAGAAA
>CAZTKP010000252.1:0-1231 GCA_964614215.1 uncultured Spirochaetales bacterium
AACTCCGTTTATTCTTTCGATATCGATACTGAAAAGCTCTGGTCTTTTTATACCACCTATGAACCGAGATATTTATTGTTCAATGATCATCATCTTTACATATTTACTATTAATTATAAAGTTTCCGTCTTTGAAGTGCCCGGACAGATCAAAGGACCTTGGGCTCACCCTTTCCACGATTCGCAGCTGTCAGGGAACATGCAGACGATAGCATGGAAGATAAAACCTGAAGCAGCTGTACCTGTGCTGCCTGAAGAAGGACATGAACAGTATCCGGGGAACGTTATCTTTACATGGGATATCCCCGAAAACCCTGATATAAGCTATTCGCTTGTCTTAAGAAATGCTCCTAAATCCTGGACTCATGAAATTTACGCGGGACCCGAAAAAGATCTTGATAACTGCTCTTTCGCTCTTGAAGCCGGAGAATACCAGTGGAATGTGATCTCTAAAAGTTCTGACGGAGCAATAAAAATATCTGCCATTCAGAGTTTCACGATCAAACCGGAATAAATTATCCTATCCATATCCTTGACAAAACATCTTTAAAGGTAATATTGCAACTGTTTTTTGCTGATTTTGTAACGGGACTGAATATGTACGACAAGAAAAAGACACTGGAAGTTGATAAGAAACATATCTGGCATCCTTTCACTCAGATGAAGGATTTTGAGAATAAGGACCATAAGGTTATCGTGAGCGGCGAAGGCGTTAAACTTACCGACGCGGACGGCAACGAGCTTTACGATACGATCTCGTCCTGGTGGACAAACACTCTCGGTCACTGCAATAAAAGAATAGTCGAGGCTGCAAAAAGACAGCTCGACACTCTTGAACATGTTAATTTTTCAGGATTCACACATCCTTATGCTGCTGAATTTATTGACAAACTTTCAGGCATGATCCATCCGTCGATCAGTCGTTACTTTTTTTCTGATGACGGCTCCACGGCTGTTGAAGTTGCTCTTAAGATGTCATTTCAGTACTGGCAGAATAAAGGAGAAAAAGAAAAAACCAGATTTATTATGCTCGATAACGCTTATCACGGAGATACTATAGGTGCTGTAAGTCTCGGAGGAGTTGAACTTTATCACCAGCTCTATAAACCGCTAATGTTCAACGCTATCAAAGTTGACTCTCCCAACTGTTCATGCTGTCCTTACAGACAGTCTGAATTCACCTATGACGGAGAGGATTGTAACTGTGAGCTCCAGTGTTTTGAAAAAATGGA
>CAZTKP010000252.1:1331-2993 GCA_964614215.1 uncultured Spirochaetales bacterium
TGCGCTATCGGAGCAGAAAACCTGACAATACTAAAGGATGAAAACCTTCCCTACTCCAATCTCGAAGTTATGAAACACTTCCAGAAAAAGCTCCGTGAAATGGAAAAGTATGATTTTATCGGCGATATACGCTACAAAGGGTTCATTGGTGCACTCGACATCGTGAGATCCAGAAAAGACGGCATCGCTTTTGACCCGGAAGAAAGGATCGGAAATCAGATCTATGAACATTCACTTGATAACGGAATAGTCCTCCGTCCGCTTGGCGATATGATCTACTTCTTCCTCCCCCTCATCGTCACAGAAGACGACATCGATGAAATATTTGCTCGAACTGAAAAAGTCCTGACTGAGATAATTCCAACTTAATCTCAAAAACGTCAGTTTTTAGAACCAGAGCTAAATGATGAAAATCATGCTCTGACACTTAAGGTTTGAAAATCATGCTCTGACACTTAAGGTTCAGGTGTAATGCGCATCTCTTTTTTAGATTTTTCTGGATTTAAACTCTTAAAAAATTAACATAGTTTTGTTGAATTACCAGAGGAGATCAATATGAACAGAGACAAACAAGAAAAAGCAAGAAATAAAGCAGAAAAAAAGTTGACCATTCGTAATTCAACTGCTGAATTCCTTATATTTACTATTCAGGCTGGGCAAGACGGTATTGAGGTAAGAGTGGAAAATGAAAATATTTGGCTTACTCAAAAGCTGATCGCAAAACTGTTTGATGTCAGAATACCGACTATTAACGAACACTTGAAAAACATTTTTTCCACGAATGAATTACAGGAAAATTCAGTTGTTAGGAAATTCCTAATAACTGCTGATGATGGCAAACAATATAACACGAAGCATTACAATTTAGAGGCGATTATTGCCCTCGGGTATAGAATAAATTCAGAAAGAGCTACAAATTTCAGACGCTGGGCTACTCAGGTTTTAAAAGATTTTTCCCTTCGCGGCTATGTTTTAGATAATGTGCGATTAAAAAACGGTGCTTATCTCAGCAAACAGTATTTTAAAGACTTGATCCTTGAAATAAGGGATATAAGAGAAAGCGAACGTAATTTTTATCAGCAGATCACAGACATTTATTCAACTGCAATAGATTATGATCTTCATTCACCGACTACAAAAACATTTTTTGCAACGGTGCAGAACAAACTTCACTATGCAACTCACGGTCATACTGCAGCAGAACTTATTGTAAATCGTGCAAATCACAAAAAAGACAATATGGGGCTGACTACTTGGAAAAAAGCTCCTGACGGAAAGATCATTAAATCTGATGTTGTAGTCGCCAAAAATTATCTGAGTAAAGAAGAAATCAAAATATTAAACCGAATTGTCACCATGTATCTTGATTATGCTGAAAATCAGGCAGAAAAAGGTATTCCGATGACAATGAATGACTGGGCAGAGAAGTTGAATGCTTTTTTAAAGTTCAATGATGAGGAAGTTTTACAAAATGCCGGCAAAGTCACAGCAGAAATTGCTCAGTCATTTGCTGAAAGTGAATTTGAAAAATATCGTCCTGTTCAAGACCGCTACTTTGAATCTGATTTTGACAGAGAAATAAAGAAACTGATAGGCAAGACAACAGAAAAATAAAGGTCGCTGTCACAGGAATCTCTTCCTGCCGTTTCTGATCATGTAATC
>CAZTKP010000253.1:0-2867 GCA_964614215.1 uncultured Spirochaetales bacterium
GGGAACGATCGGTGGAGGATGTTTCAGAGAGGCGGCTCTTCCTATTCAGATCCTGATGACGGATGAGGCGATGTATGACATTAATAAGGATCTTCTTAGTGATACAGGCGGACTTGTTACAGCATACAGATATAAGTGGAACGATTCAGAACCTGACGAAGGTCATTATCACAATGAAGTGGTTTCTGCAATGAATGCGATAAATTCAAAATTCATAGGAATTATGGGAACTTCGCTCACATCAGAACTTCTTGATACTATTCAGGATAGAATGGAAGATATTGCAGATGACACTGATTCAAAAACGGCCACCGGAGACTTTTTTATCTTTCAGGTTGGATATTCCGGAAGCGGACTCAGCAATGAGATGGTGACTGCGATCCAGGATCTTCTGCTCAATATCAAGCGCGATATAACTACAGGAATGGAAAGTGTGTCAAACGTTCACAGTATCGATACTACTCAGTTTATTAAGAACATCATCACGGATTCTTCAATTCCTCCGAATAATTACGATTCAAAGGATGATGACTGGTTTTATAACGTCCGCCCCAATACGGAACTTCTTTTTGATGTGACATTTCAGAACACGATCTTTGAGCCCATGACAACTGAAAGCACTCTTTTCAGAGCGAAAATAACAGTTTACGGTGAAGGAGCTCTTCTTGATACCAGAGATGTCTACATCATAGTTCCCGGGATCAAGGATGATGGCGGAATAAAAGACTGATACGCATGACAGATAAATACCTTCAGATAGTTGATAATTTTGAAAAAAAAGTTGCCTTCTGGCAGTCTGAATATCCTCAACTGAAGGAAAGTATCTCTTCTATAAACAAAACAGAGAAAAACAGAACGAAGTACGATGTTGTAAACAGCCTGGTTTTCAATACAGATCTTAGAGAAATTGGAAAAAAAGGGCCGAAATACATTCTCGTGGCGGATAATCCGGGAATGGAAGAGCAGAAACAGTCCAGATATCTTGTCGGACTGTCGGGAAAAATGGCGAGAAACTTTTTTCGTGCTCACGAACTAGTTGAAGATTTTGAAAGCGAGGTGGCTGTTCTAAACAAGAGCTGTGTTCATACACATTCGACAAGAGATCTCAGAAAGCTTAAAAAATTTAAGGGTTTAGGTGAAGAATCTCAAATCTATATGGCAGATGTTCTGGTCGATATTCAAAAGATATTTAACTGTGATATCTGGGTTGTCGGGTGTAGTGAAATGAAAAGAAAAGGACTCTTCGAGACTTATCTTGAAAGACTTCGTGAAAGATACTCAACTGATGCGGCGCATCTAAAAAACAGGATCTTTTTCTACCCTCATTTTTCCTACGGGAATTTTAACAGAAACCTGAATGTTGTTTTAAAGGTTGAGCCGGAGCTTGAAATCAAGGATGCACTTAAAAAAGCTGGAAAAGAAATTCTCTAAATTCAAAAACGGGAGCTGAAAATGAAAAAACTTGAGCTGAAAATTATTCTTCCTGAAAAAAACAGAAAAGTAGCAACGGAAAAGGGGTTAACTCTTCTTGAACTAGCTGAAAAGTTTAAGGATAATTTTAAGAGTCCTGTCCTTGGGGCGATATATAACAACGAAATAGCGGAGTTGAGTAGAGAGATCTGTGAGGATGCCGCTATTGAGTTCATTACAATTTCTCACAAAGACGGGTATCTTTTTTATCTCAGGAGCCTGATATTTCTTCTTATTAAGGCTGCAAAAGAGATGTTCCCTCATGCTAAGCTGAGGATCGAATACAGCATAGGCAACGGTTATTACTGCTGGTTTGATGGTTTAGAGTGGATAAACGCAGAGGAAGTTGAAGCTCTGGAAAAGAGAATGCAGGAGATCGTACAGGCAGATCTTCCATTTGTGAGGAAGACTATGCCGACATCTGAGGCTATTGAAGCGTTTAAGAAATCCGGGCTTGATGATAAAGTGCTTCTTTTTAAAGGAAGAAAACAGAAGCACACAAGCGTTTATACTTTAGGTGAAAGTGTTGGATATTTTTACGGATATCTTGTTCCTTCAACGTCTGTTCTAAAAAATTTCAAACTAACTTTTTATAGAAAAGGTCTCGTTCTGCTTCTTCCTGATCCTCAGAACCCTGAAAATGTAAAAGCTTTTAAGGAAAGTCCCAAGTTTTTCAATGTAATTAAGGAAAATGACAAGTGGCTTGATATTCTCGAGCTTGATACATGTGGAAAACTTAACGAGAAGATAAGAGAAGGTCAGGCTAAGGATATTGTTCTTGTAAGCGAAGCTCTTCATGGGAAAAAACTGGCTGAAATTGCTGATGAGATCTATCGCAGACACAAGGTTATCAAGGCTGTTGCGATCGCCGGACCAAGTTCAAGTGGGAAAACTACGACTGCAAACAGGCTTGCTGTTCAGTTGAGGGTTAACGGGCTAAAACCTTATCTCATATCTCTTGATGACTACTTTATTGACAGGGATAAAACGCCGATCGGAGAGGACGGACTCCATGATTTTGAATCTCTTTCTGCGATAAATGTGCCTCTTTTTAATAAGAATCTCAAGGATTTAATGGAAGGACACGAAGTTGAGCTGCCGAGATACGATTTTCTAACTGGAAAAAGTATGAAAAGTGGACGGAAGCTTGTTCTTCCTGAAAAAGGAGTCCTGATCGTTGAAGGAATTCACGGTCTTAACCCAAAACTCATCACAGAGATGAATCCTGCTTCAATATACAGGATATACATCAGTGCCCTTACCGCACTTAACATTGATCACCACAACAGAATTCCTACAACTGACTGCAGAATGATCCGAAGAATGGTTCGCGATGTTCAGACAAGAGGACACGATGTCATCGAGACAATAAAAAGATGGCCGGCAGTTAGAATTGG
>CAZTKP010000254.1:0-2859 GCA_964614215.1 uncultured Spirochaetales bacterium
TTCTGGAGCATCTTGTGAGTAAAAATCTAAGCAGAAGGCCGAAGAACGCTGAAGTTAAAATAACACCCACACCCATAAAAACTCCGGCTCCGCCCAGATAGATCCTGAGTGCGGCCGTCATTATCACTGAAATTAAAGCCGGAATAAATCCGAAAAATAAAGCGGAAACTGACAAAAGGATAGATCTGGTATCAAAAATAACCCCATGCCCGAAATCCCATGGATTCAGCATGACCGCAATTCCGATCAGACCGATAAAAACACCGATTATAACCTTATACCGGCTGTAATCCGTGAAAAATGCTTCTGAAAAAGTGTTGTATAAAACTCCAAGCGCCAGCAAAAATGCGGCATTGTTCAATATTCCAAGCAATGCTTCAAAGCTCATCTTCATACCTCTGGGAAATTCAACTCATTAATAATACAGCATTATTTATTTAGTGTCAAAAACTCTCAGGATGATTGACTTAATTTCAATTAATTCCTATTATTTGTCAGATATTATCTTTATGGAGAGGAGTATGCTGAGCAGGAAAGACCCGACAAAAACCGATACATGGAAAAAACTTAAAGACATTAAAGAAAGCACCGTTTTTAATCTGAGAGAACTTTTTGAAAACGATTCTGAACGTGCCCTGAAATATTCTGTTAACTTCAACGATATCTTTGTTGATTACTCTAAAAACCTGATAGACGAAGAGGTTTTTAACAAGCTGATATCTCTTGCGCAGGAATGTGACCTTAAAAATGCAGTATCTGCAATGTTCAGCGGTGAGAAGATCAATGAAACTGAAGACCGTGCAGTTCTTCACACGGCTCTTAGAAATTTCAGTCAGAGAAAAGTTGAGGTTGAAGGGATCGATGTGATGCCTGAGATCAAAAAAGTGCAGTGCAGAATGAAGGAGTTCAGCAACAAAGTTTCATGTCGTAAATGGCTCGGATTTAAAGGAAAACCTGTTACTGACATCGTCAATATCGGCATCGGTGGAAGTGATCTGGGTCCCGTCATGGTGACTGAGGCTCTCAAACCTTACTGGAAAGATGGAATGGAAGTTCATTTTGTCTCAAATGTCGACGGAACCCACATCGCTGAAACTTTAAAAGACCTGAAACCTGAAACCACACTATTCCTTATTGCATCGAAGACTTTCACAACTCAGGAAACTATGACAAATGCAAACTCAGCGAAGAGTTGGTTTATTGAAAACGGAGGAAAGGAAAAAGATATTTCACTTCATTTTGCAGCTCTTTCGACCAATTTAAAAGCTGTTGAGGAGTTCGGGATCGATCCGGTTAACATGTTCGAATTCTGGGACTGGGTCGGCGGAAGATATTCGCTCTGGAGTGCCATCGGACTAAGTATTGCCTGCGTAATCGGTTATGACAATTTTGAAGAGTTATTGAAAGGCGCTTTTGAAATGGATGAACATTTCTACAACGAACCTTTTGAGAAGAATATTCCTGTAATTCTCGGACTTCTCGGGATCTGGTATAACAACTTCTTTGATGCTGATTCTCATGCAGTTCTCCCCTACGATCAGTATATGCACAGATTTGCAGCCTACCTTCAGCAGGGAGACATGGAATCAAACGGAAAATCAGCAGATAGATCAGGAGATCCAGTTAGTTACCAGACAGGCCCTATCATCTGGGGAGAACCCGGAACAAACGGACAACATGCATTTTATCAGCTCATACATCAGGGAACTAAACTTATTCCATGTGACTTTCTTGCACCCGCAATTTCACATAATCCAATCGGAGATCACAATGAAAAACTTCTTGCGAACTTCTTTGCCCAGACTGAAGCTCTCATGAACGGAAAAACCGCAGAAGAAGCAACAGCAGAACTTGAAAAAGCAGGAAAAACATTCAAAGAAATACAGAAACTTCTACCCTTTAAAGTCTTTTCAGGAAACAGACCTACAAATTCAATACTCTTTAAAAAACTCACACCCAGAACCCTAGGGTCACTCATCGCAATGTACGAACACAAGATCTTCACCCAGGGAGTCATCTGGAACATCTTCAGCTTTGACCAGTGGGGCGTTGAACTCGGCAAACAACTCGCCGGAAAGATACTACCTGAACTTCAAAATGACAAAAAAGTCACATCTCATGATTCTTCCACAAACGGGTTGATAGATCAGTTTAAGAAGTGGAGATAACTCACCCCGCCATAGACTCTGGCTGTCACTCTGGCTGCAACTCTGGCTATCAATTATTTATTCCCTCATTTACTCCCTCATTTACTCCGCCATTTACTCCGCCATTTACTCCGCCAACTATCTCAATTTTTGAGTTCTTGACATAGTTCTTAGGTAGAATAATATTATTTAAGTGTGTGTTTGTATACTTTGGAGATATCAATGAAAAAATTCGGCATTGTGATTTTTGCGGCTTTTATTTTTCTCTTTTCATCCTGTGTGAAGGATGATGAAACTGTTACTGACTCTGAAAATCTTTCTGAAAATGAGGCAACTGATTCTGACACAGTTTCAACTAATGACGAAGCTGAGAATAATGAATCTGAGACTCAGGATAACAATTCAAATACTAATGACGACCAGGAAGTTCCTGATAATGAAAACCCGTCAATAACATGTACCCCCGGGGCAAGAGTCTGCATTCCGTCAGACAAATACTCAGTTTACCAGTGCAGTGAGGATGGAACTGGCGTAAATGAGACACCAGTTGAAAAATGCGAGGACGGAAAAGTCTGTTTTTACGGAAAATGTGCAACTGAAGCATGTGCAGGTGCGGGAAGTGGTTACGAAGGTTGTGAATTCTATACTGCAAAACTCTACAACGGCAGAAAAACTGAACTTGTAACAGAACACGACAGCTTTTCCGTTGCAG
>CAZTKP010000255.1:0-2812 GCA_964614215.1 uncultured Spirochaetales bacterium
GATTATCTTAAGCAGTGCCTGCTGAACACCTTCACCGCTGACATCTCTGGTTATTGAGGGATTATCCGTCTTTCTTGAGATCTTATCTATCTCGTCAATGTAGATTATTCCCTTTTCAGCCTTTTCAATATCGTAATTCACGCTCTGAATAAGACTGAGCAGAATATTCTCAACGTCTTCACCCACATAACCGGCCTCGGTAAGTGCAGTTGCATCGGCAATGGCAAAAGGAACATTAAGCTGTCTTGCCAGAGTTCTTGCAAGCAGAGTCTTTCCGCTGCCCGTGGGACCGACAAGAAGAATATTACTTTTCTGTATCCTTGTGGAACTGCCTTCAGGAGCATTCACCCTTTTATAGTGGTTATAAACTGCAACAGAAAGGACTTTCTTTGCATAATCCTGACCTATTACCCAGCGGTTAAGGTTCTCATTTATCTTTGCCGGAGTGGGAAGTTCTCCCTCGCAGCATTCATTGTCAAGATCTGAAACATTGTCCTCTTTCAGGATCTCGTTACAGAGCTCCACACATTCATTACAGATGTATGCTCCTCTGCCATAGATTATTCTGTCAACCTCTATCTGGGATTTTCCACAGAAAGAACATTTGATTACAGATTTATCATCTTTCTGTGTCATGGCGAACCTCCCTTACTTTCTCTTTACAACGCTATCAATGAGTCCATATTTGACCGCATCGTCCGCTGACATGAAAAAATCTCTTTCCATATCCTTTTTCAGAACTTTTTTATCTTTCTTTGTATGGTCATGAAGAATATCTGTAAGTTTTTCCTTGAGAAAAAGTATCTCTTTTGCCTGGATCTCAATGTCCGTTGCCTGGCCTCTAAAACCGCCCATAGGCTGATGGATCATGATCCTTGAGTTGGGAAGAGAAAATCTTTTACCGTCAGCTCCGGCTGCAAGAAGAACAGCTCCCATGCTTGAAGCCTGACCGACACAGATAGTCGCAACATCAGGTTTAACGTACTGCATGGTGTCATAGATCGCAAGTCCTGCTGTAACAGAACCTCCGGGGCTGTTAATGTAGAGCTGTATATCCTGTTCAGGATTCTGAGCCTCAAGAAAGAGCAGCTCGGCGATCACAAGGTTCGCAACATCGTCCGTCACCTGATCTCCGAGAAAAATGATCCTGTCCTTCAGCAGTCTTGAATAGATGTCATACGCTCTTTCACCACCGCCTTCTTTTTCCACGACCATTGGAATAAGAGATGATTCGTGATTGATCTTTTCAGTCATCTTTCTTTTCCTCGCTTTCTTCTTTTTTCTCTACTTCTATAAAGTTCATTTTCTCAGTTATAAGGTCGAGAACTTTTGATTCTCTGATCTCCATTCTCTTTGCCGCCATCTTTTCTTCGCCGTACATTTTCTTAAGATTATCAACATATTCCGGAGGAAGTCCATAATTTGCAGCTTCAATTGCAAGAACCTGATCAACTTCCTTTTCTGTTACCTCAACATTGAGTTTTTCTGACAATTCATTAAGAATAATATATCTTTTTGTTACCCAGAGAGCATCTTCCTCTATTTTCTTAAGAGCTTCGCCCTCAACTTCCTCAACTTTGTTCTTCTGTCTGTACTCGTTCTTTCTGTGTTCGATCTCATTGTTCAGAATTGTGGGAGGAACCTGAAAATCATAGTTTTTCACATAGGTATCACTTGCGATATACTTTCTGTTGTCACCGTTAAGGTTCTCAATATAGAGGTTTATCTGCTTGTCAAGTTCCGTTCTGAGCTCTTCAACTGTATCAGGATAGCCTTCCTTGCCTTTAAGAAATTCATCAGTAAGTTCAGGGGCTTCGTCCTGTTTTTCAACTTTCTGGACCTCAATGGCGAACTTAACTGTCTTGCCTGAAAGCTCTTTTGCCTGATAATCTTCCGGGAAAACTACATCGGCATCGAACTTGTCTCCTTTTTTCCTGTCATAAAGAGCTTTTTCAAAATCAGGAACGAACTTTCCTTCACCGAGAACTGCAGGCACGTTATCGCCTTTAGTTCCGTCAACGGGCTCACCGTCAATTGTTCCTTCAAAAGAGATGACCAGTCTGTCTGTTTCAGCTGATGCTTCTTCTTTCTCAGAATATTCTATGAATCTTTTTCTCAGTGATTCCAGCTCCATTTCAAGCATTTCGTCCTTATACTTAAGCGGAGAGTACTCAGCTTCAAAATCCTTAACTTCAATATCCACATCCGGAAAGATCTCTGCCTTATACTTGAAAACGAAATCTTTTCCTTCTTTGATCTCACCCTGCTCAACGATGTCAGGTCTGGTGGCGAATCTCAGCTTTTCCTTTATTGCAGTATCCTGAATACCAGTTGAAAGAAAATGATTAAGAGCATCGTCCACTATGTTCTTTCCGTAGAACTGTTTTACAACATTGACAGGAACCTTACCTTTTCTAAAACCTTTAATACTTACGGTCTTTGAAAGATGGGAAAGAGAAGTGTTAATGTTTTCATTAACTTCTTCTGCAGAGAACGTAACCTCGACTTCTTTTTCAACATCACTGAGATGATTAAGCTTGTAATCCATTTTTTCCTCTTCTATTGTTTTACCGTTTCAAAAACACCTGAAAGAAACTCTGGTGCGAAAGGGGGGACTCGAACCCCCACGGTCTCCCGCTAGATCCTAAGTCTAGTGCGTCTGCCAATTCCGCCACTTTCGCAAAGTCCATATCGATTTTCATTTATGACTATTGTGAATAAAATGACCAAAAAAAGTGGTAGGCCCTGAAGGATTCGAACCTTCGACCCACTGATTAAGAGTCAGTTGCTCTACCAACTGAGCTAAGAGCCC
>CAZTKP010000256.1:0-2808 GCA_964614215.1 uncultured Spirochaetales bacterium
AGCATAGAACAAGTCCTGTGACCTGAAAAGGAATGTCAAAGAAAAGGTCTGTAAAAGCTGAAATACCGACAAGGGCGAATGCAGTTTTCAGAGAAAGTGCAAACCAGGCGAGAGTTCCGGCGATCGATCCGACAGCAGGTCCCATTCCTCTTGTGACGTAGTAATAATCGCCGCCAGCTTTAGGCATTGCTGTCACAAGCTCGGCAACGCTTATCAGTCCTGTGAGCGCAAGCATCCCGGCAATAAAATAGGAAACAACGACCGATGGGCCAGTTCTTGCAAAAGCGAGTCCCGGAAGCAGGAAGATTCCTGAACTGATCATAGCTCCTGTTGCTATTGCGAAAACATGTATAAGTCCGAGTTCCTTTTTAAGATTTTTTGATTTTTCTATGACCGTTCTCCATTTGCGGTTACTGCTTTTAAATTATTACAGATAAAAATCCGTGGTCAATATTTTAAGATTTTTTACTTTTCTGATCACAATACGTTAAACTAACTGATATCACTTAATGGAGGAGATATTGAAGTTCATAGTTTTAATAGGCATCTTTTTCTTAGCGGCATGTTCCAACACTGTTACAAATGACCAGGACACGGATTTTATTGAAGACTGTGATCTTATTGAGACTGATGCTGAAACGGTTGATGAGGATGAGATCTCTATCTGTGAAGAACTTGAAGCAGTTCTACAAAAACACATAAATACTGAAGGTGAAAGCGGAAAAGCTATTGGTCTGATAGTCAGAATGGAAAGTCCTGATGTATCGGAAACCTGCACATTCGGATCAAAAGTAAAAGACGCGGAAGTTAAACCGACAGGGGATGAACAGTGGGTGATCGGCTCAGTATCAAAGATGCTGACGTCGTTCATTCTTACACAAAAGGCAGTTGATGATGGAAAGATACTTGAAGATCCGGCGGAGAATTATCTTCCTGAAAACTGGTCTGTTCCATCAGGTTCAGGCGGAAAGAAATTCACGATGATCAATCTGATGACTCACACTTCGGGGTTGCCGCACTATCCAAAGACGCTTCAGGAATCAATTGACAATGTAGGAAGCCTTGAAGATATGTATGCAGCGTGGGAAGATTACACGATAAATGATCTTGAAAGTGATCTGAGTAAGACAACTCTGAGTTTTGATCCCGGAACGGAGTATCAGTATTCAGATTTTGGTTTTGCACTTGTTCAGAAAGCTGGTGAAATGCTCTATGAAAAGACTTTCCCTGAGATGCTTGCTGAGTTTTCAGAGCTTTTAGGGCTTGAAAACACAGTTGTTCCTGAAAATTTGAGTGAAGAACAGAAAGCCAATCTCTTTTACGGACATGGTGGTGCTTTGGTCGTTTCGATGGAAAAACCTGTTGTTACACCGGTGTTCACAGGTGACGGTTTTATCTATTCGGATGCGCAGGCTATGGGCAGATTACTTCGCATTTTTACAGGAATTGACGAAGTTCCGGATGAAAATGTGACAAAAACGCTTGAACTGATGACCGAAGAAAGATTTGAACGTGATGCAGATGGAACATCTATCGCTCAGGGTCTGGGAATTGGTGTGATAACCGAAGGTGATTTCAAAATTTATAAAAAGAACGGAACATCAGCCGGAACGACCACAGCTTTTCTCTGGGATAAAAATAATAAGCTCGGAGTTGTCGTGGCAGGAAATGTAATTCCGTTTGGAGAAGGAGTTAACAGCTCAGTCTGTGATATTTACAGAGTGCTTGGACAAAGATCGGGAATCACCGTTCCTTCGGATGTTACTGAATCTTGTCAGATAGCTTTTTAGATCCAGTAAGTGTCTCGAAGATCCTTTTAGCTATTCTTTTGTTTGCCTCGTGATTTACATGCATGTGGTCAAAAAAGAACTCTTCATTTTCCAATCTTTGATTTAACACACTGCTGATGTCATAACAGTTGTACTTTTCAGGGAGCTGTCTGCAGGCTTTCCGGAGTTCCGGATAACCGACTTTAAAGGACTCGTCGAACCCTATAGGTATTAAATATTTGTTTCCACTGAGTTTTTTCTCATACGTCGTAAGTTTGTTATCAGCGAAAAGATGCGGCTGAAGAAAATGGAAAAAGGCTGCATGTCTATGAGTTGAATAATCATATGCTTCTTGGATCTTATCTTTGAATCTGACAGAAGTCTTTTCCAGCATTGTCTCAATGAACTGACGATCGTTCAGATGTTTAGGTAATGAATAGTTGATAGGGCTTAGAAAAAGCCGTACAAAATATGAATTGTAGGCAAGTCTGAAAAGCATCCCCTGTATCCAGGACATTGCATCCATGTTCTGTTTAATGATCTGCAAAAGAGAATAGTCGGGGTTGGCGTAGAAGATATTTTCATTTATCTCATTAATCCCGTCGTAAAAGATGACGATGTCTCCTTTTTTAAGGTTAACGGTTTTCAGTCTTTCAACCTGCTCGACAATTGAGATCGTTGGAAGACCATAATTTTTTACAACATACTTATTTGGATGCTCTTTGTTGAAAAGCAGCTGAAGATGGCTTGCGATAGTGTGTTCATCCGGAACTTCCATGCTGTAGAGGGTCGACCCGCCAAAAATATGTATTGTATTTTCATATTTCTCAGGCTGATAAGATGTGCATCTGAGTCCTCCGGATGTATGAAAAAATCTGCCGTTGAAATCTTTTGGAATAAGACCGACCTTTTCCTGTCTTTCCCATCCTCCCGGCTGATAAAATGATTCAGCAACGAAGTCTTTTGAGAAATATTGAGCATTTTTGTAGGGTGCCGGTCTACTGTTTTTAAAGTCGATGTCATTGGTAATTACTGAAAA
>CAZTKP010000257.1:0-2784 GCA_964614215.1 uncultured Spirochaetales bacterium
GAACTTGTCCGGCAGCGTGAAGTAGTAACCGATCATAACTGCAAGAACAGAGAGGCTAATTGCGCATTTCTTCCTACCGGTGAGTCCGAACTTTTCAGTTGCAAGAAAAACGAGGGACATCAGCGGAACACCTGCAAAAAGAACCATTACCATATTTTCCAGAGAATGAAGCCTGCCGTTATAGATATCATCCTTATAGATAAGAAAGATGGTAAAAAGCGTTGCTGTTATAGCCATGGTCATCGGCAGGTAGAATCTTTTAAACGTTTTCTGACTTGCCTCCGGTACATCCTGAAGAAAGTGTCTGATAATTTTCATGGTTTACTCCCTGAAGTTTTGCTCAGTAATTGTATCAGTTTAGAAATTTGAGTAAAGAATTAGACCTTAGTCGATATCCTCGACAGGGAAAAAACCTGTTCCGTAAACTTCATTTGTCTGAAATATGACAAAAAAAGCATGCGGATCGATCTTTTTGATATATTCCTTAATGTAAGCGGTTTCTCTTCTGCTGACTGCTGTGAAAATGATCTTCTTTTCACCGTCTTTGAACATGCCTCTTGCAGGGATGAGTGTTCCGCCTCTTTTTACATCATTGATCAGTTTTTGTTTTATCTCGTCATAATGATCGGAAATTATGAATATGCCTTTATAGAATGAAGCCCCGTCAAGAGTAACATCAATTGTCTTTGATGAGGTGAAGCTGGCAACGACTGCGTATATGAGTATTCTGAAAAAGTCGGTTCCGGGGTCTGAAATATAAAGAGACAGAGCTCCTGAAAGCAGAATGAACGCATTGGTGTAGAGCATCGTCTGCCCTGCAGGGAGCTTCCATTTTTTATGGAATACCTGACCTATAATGTCGGTTCCTCCTGTTGTTGCCTTTGCCTTGAAGATCAAAGCGACGCCTGTGCCGACAAGAAATCCTCCGATGATGCAGCTTACGAGCATATCGTCACTGAGTTTGACATCAGGCCACAGATAGTTCATGCCGTCATTGAAAATGGAAACAAGAACCATCCCGACAACAGTTTTTGCTCCGAATCTCGGGCCGAGGACTTTTATTCCGAGAATGAGAAGAGGTATGTTCAGGATGATCGAAGTTATTCCGGCCGGGAACCCCGAAAGGTGATAGATAACAGTTCCTATACCGAAAACTCCTCCGGGAATGATCTTATGCGGAATGAGAAAAAAGTTATAGCCCGCCGCTGTAATAAATGCTCCCTGGATTATGAGAAGATAGTTTCTGAACCATTCTTTTGAAAATGATCTGTCTTTAAACAAGTTATTTCTCCAGTTTTGTAATGATCTTTGTGCCGATATCTTCAAAAGCTATGCCTGCAGGAGTTTTTCCGTAAACGTGGGCGAAACATTTTCCTTCATCTCCGCACTCGCCGACAAGAGGTTCGATGGGAACTTCTCCAAGTATTTCAATGCCGTGATCCTCGACCATTTTTTTAATGTCGCCGTTTTGGAAAATGTAGGACTTTTCGCCGCAGTGAGGGCAGACAAAGTGACTCATGTTCACAACAAGCCCCAGAGTGTTGAAGTTGAGGTTCTTAGCGAAAGAAATGGATTTTCTCACGTCGCTGATCGCAATTTCCTGAGGAGTGGTGACGATAACTGCATTTGTGTTCTCATTTAAGAACTGTGCAACTGTAAGCGGTTCGTCACCTGTTCCGGGAGGGCTGTCAATAATGAGATAGTCAAGCTCACCCCAGTTGACATCACAGAGAAACTGTCTGATAGCCGCAACTTTCATCGGTCCTCTCCAGATCACGGGATTATCCTGAGAATCAAGAACAAGTCCTATGCTGATGGCGTGAAAATTATCAGTAACTTTAATAGGATTCATTATGCCTGCTTCGCTTGAAGTCAGCTTTTTCCCTTCTATCCCCAGAAGTTTGGGAACGCTCGGTCCGTGAAAATCCACGTCCATAACGCCCACACTTTTTCCCTGCATTGCAAGAAAATGAGCCATGTTGACAGCAACGCTGCTTTTGCCGACACCGCCTTTTCCTGAAAGAACAACGATGATGTTCTTAATTTTTGAAACTGTCGCCTTAAACCTTTTTTCCTCTTCTTCATTCTGAAATAGTGAAAAACTCATATTTATCTCCATAAAAAATAAAAAACATTACGCGACTAGTACAATAACCCCAAGTTCCGAGATTTCAAGTGATTGATTGCCTTTTTTCAATAATAATGGTACTTTTAGCCAGCTTATTTTTATGGAGAGTCTCATGTTTACAAGCTGTTTTCGGAAATTACCGGTCGTTTTTATCTTTCTTTTACTTTTTTCAGTTCTAAGTGCCCAGGAGATGGATGAAGGATGTCCCGAGGCTACGGTTTCTTTTTTAAAATCGCCTATCGGTTACGGCGGAGTGTCTGAGCTTACAATAACCTTTGACAGCACCTCAATTCCTGCAAATGTTATTTATGCAGGTGGACAGATCGATCTGTCTGATGGATTGGTTGCTGCTGATCCTTCAAATGTCCGGACAGACTGTTCAGGAGTTACTGTTACAGCGGAAGGAGGATCGAACACGGTTATACTGACCGGTCAGACAATAATGACTGTTGGCTCAAGTTGTTCTGTATCTCTTGATGTCAGGGGAGCTTCTCTGGGGACTTTTGATGCAGGGATAGAAAACTTTGAAGTGAGAAATATGTCTTATCAGGTTTTAAGTTGCGGTTCCCCTCAGGGTTCTATTGAAGTTGTTGCTTCAGGGTTTTCAAAATCTTTTAAAGATGATCCTGTCGGCCCGGGTGGAACAGTGACCCTTG
>CAZTKP010000258.1:0-2781 GCA_964614215.1 uncultured Spirochaetales bacterium
CTTGAACACATGGTCGACTCTGTTCTGCTTTTTGAAGGAGACCTTTCTCTGGGATACAGAGTCCTCAGATGCTCCAAGAACAGGTTCGGACCTACTGATGAGATTGGAATTTTCACAATGACATCAAAGGGTCTCAGTGAAGTCAGCAACCCCAGTCAGTTCTTTCTCTCAGAAACATCGAACACCATGTCAGGATCAGCGCTTGCTCTCATTCTTGAAGGATCCAGACCTTTCCTTATCGAGATCCAGAGCCTTACCTCCACTTCGAACCTTCCCCAGCCGAGAAGAGTCGTTACAGGGCTTGAAAGCGGCAGAGTTGCAATGATAACAGCCGTACTTGAAAAACGTGCCGATATTTTCTTTTCAAACTTTGATATATTCACAAATGTTGTAGGCGGGCTCAAGATAAAAACCCCCTCGGCAGATCTTCCTGTTGCGGCATCTCTTCTTTCTTCGGTGTTTAACATCGCCCTACCTAAAGATACTGCATTCTTAGGAGAACTGGGCCTAGGCGGTGAGATAAGACAGGTTCCGGGAATGGATCTGATGCTTAAAGAAGGATCGAGACTTGGACTGAAGAGGATATACGCACCCGTAAAAGGTAATTCAAAAGTTAAAAAAAGTTCGACAGAAATTGTCAGAGTCGAGAACATCTTCGACATTATTGAAAGTATACGCTCAATGAACATTTTCGATTAACTTAAGGTTAACTATGGAACAGAAAAAACTAGGAACATTTCTCGGTGTTTTCACGCCTACAATACTGACGATACTCGGCGTTATCATGTATATGCGTTTTGGCTGGGTCGTCGGACATATGGGACTTTTTAAAGCACTTGTCATCGTCTCTATCGCGAACATTATCACATTTATAACAACTCTTTCATTTTCAAGCGTTGCAACTAACCAGAAAGTCGGTGTCGGCGGAGCATATTACATCATCTCCAGAAGTCTGGGACTGTCGATCGGCGGTGCTATCGGAGTTCCACTCTTTCTCTCACAGGTATTTTCAGTAACACTTTACTGCTACGGTTTCGCTGAAACTCTTAACTTTCTCATTCCTGCTCTTCCGGTTGGTCCCGTGGCCTTTGTTACGATAATTATCGTTGCAGCTCTTTCATTTAAAAGTGCCGAATTTGCTTTGCGGTCACAGGTCCCTATCATGCTTTTTGTAGCAATATCCGTCTTTTTTGTTGCACTTGGAGCTTTTTTAAATGACTCATCAACTGCTTTGAGGTTTTCAGAAAGTTCAGGAAAAGTGTCGTTCTTTACAGCTTTTGCCATATTTTTCCCTGCAGTAACGGGAATTATGGCAGGACTTGGTCTTTCAGGAGATCTCAAAGATCCCCAGAAGTCAATTCCGACTGGAGCAATACTTGCAGTTATTACAGGATTTATCGTTTATTTTTCACTGCCTTTTCTTCTTGTGAAAGGTGCCGGCGATACTGCTCTTCAAAAAGATGTGATGATATGGTCAGATATCTCCCCGCTTGGAGCATATGTCATCGTTCCCGGACTCTTAGGGGCTATCTTTTCCAGTGCTGTCGGATCAATGCTCGGAGCACCAAGAACTTTTCAGGCACTTCTCAACGATCAGTTCTCAAAACCTAAAATAGTTAATTTCTTCAACGGTGAAAAAGGATTTAAACTAATTTTCATTTTTTCAATGGTCATATCTCTTTTCGCTGTTTTTCTCGGCGAACTGAACTCTGTTGCCACTGTTGTAACGATGTTCTTTCTTACAGTTTACGGAGTCATTAACATTGCCGCTGCATTTGAATCTTTAAGCGGAGAACCTTCCTGGCGACCTAAGTTCAAAATTCCGTGGCTGATAAGCATTGTCGGAGGTTTTGCCTGTTTTGCAGTAATGTTCCTCATCAGCCCTCAGGCGGGAATAATGGCAGTTCTGATCGAGTTTGTGATCTACATGGTCATAAAACGTAAAACAGACAAGTTAAAGTTCGGCGATGCAAGACGCGGAGTATATGAAACTCTTATCAAGAACTCACTTTTCAAACTCCGTGAACATCCTATGACTGCAAGGAACTGGAGACCTTACATTCAGGTTTTTGTCAACGACTATAAAAAGCAGAACTATCTTGTAAAAGTTGCATCAAGCTTCGGTCAGGAAACAGGAATTGTTACTGTTACGCAGCTAATTCTAGGCAACCTCGGTGAAGACGATATTCCTATCGAAAAGATCACCGGAAATATGAGTGATTTCTATAAAAACGAACATCTTCACGTCTTTCCCGAAGTGAATGTTATCGATACTTTTGAAAGCGGCATTCTTTCTGCAATACAGGCAAACGGCATGGCGGGCCTGACATGCAACACAATCATGATCTGCTGGCCTGATGAAATCGGATATCTACCAAAATACCTTTCGATCATGAGACGTATTGCCTCGCTTCATAAATCCTTTATTATCGGTAAAGTAAAAGAACCGACAGTTACTGCAAAAAAACAGAAAACCATTCATATCTGGTGGGGCGGTCTTCAGCGAAACGGCGACCTTATGCTTCTTCTTGCTCACCTGCTTAAACAGTCTCAGAATTGGAAGAATTCAAGGATCAAAGTTATAAGTATCGCAAGCAATGAATCAATAAAAGGTCAGACTGAAAAAACACTCGTTGAACTTATTCCGCACACGAGAATTCAGGCTGAACCTATGGTTATCGTAAAACCTGAAGATAAAACTTTCATTGATGTCATCCATGAGACCAGCGCGGAAGCAGACATGGTATTCCTCGGTCTTAACACGCCTGAAAAAGGACAGGA
>CAZTKP010000259.1:0-2779 GCA_964614215.1 uncultured Spirochaetales bacterium
ACATTTTCTATACTCTATAAAATTGGATTCCGGAGGTTTCTATGTTCAGAAAGTTTTTATTAATTATTTCTGTGCTTATAGCTTTTTCTATAATTAATGCAGCCGAGGTTACTGAGGTTGCCAGTTCATTTGATTATGAAAATCCGTTTGATTTCAATCTGGATATAAAATATCTGTCGACACATCACTTCGGCTCCATAAAGAGAGAATATAACACAATGACGGATGACAGATACGAAGATGCAAACGGTAATCTGTACTATACGAACGAAAGCAGAAGGGTCGAGTCAAAGGAATATGAAGGGAATCCGGCACTTTATTACATGCATAAGATGCTGATCGATACAGAGTTCGGTCTTTATCATGACCTTTCTCTTTCATTTGCTCTTCCCATAGTTTTCTCGGAACAGTACAAGATGGTTCTCTGGGATCCGAATACTCCGGGAATTTCCAGTCTTCCGGGGCAGAGACTTTTCCCCTGGGCAGGAAACCTTGACTATGAAAATAAAGGTGTGGGAGATATTCAGTTCGGGCTTCAGTGGGCACCTTTTAACGACAAGAGGCGGAACAACTACCTGAGCTGGCTGCTTGGTCTTGATGTTACTTTTCCGACATCAAGTATAAAGACTCCGGAAGGAAGGAACGTACTTACGCAGAGCGGCACCACAGTTTATGCTGAGCCTGACGGTGGAACAGGCAAAGTTGGAGACGGCCTTTTCAGGTTTGATTTCAGAACAGCCGTTTCAAAAAGATATTCAATAGCCGAGCCTTATTTTCAGTTTATCTTCTCTCTTCCTGTTTCAGGTTCCAAATCGATCTACAAGGATCCGAAAGAAGCATTTATCTTCAGCATGGGAACGGATATAAACGCCTATGAGAATAAAAAGCATGGTCAGCTCATCAGATTCCGTGCGGATCTTGAGATCATGTATACAAACAAGGGAAATGCATACAACGTGATAACCGATGCAAGAAGTGCTTCAAATGAGGCATGGCTTGATGATCCGTCAAATCTTGCAGGAAGCTATGACGCTCCGTCAGATCATCTTGCCGCTCTCGGAGCGGAAGATATCCTGCCTGTTGAAGATCCGTGGGTTCAGGTTTCAGGTATGTTTAAAATATCAGCCAGAGTTTATAAGTACGTTGAACTTGGCGGGTTTATTAAAGCCGGTTACAGACACAAACATTATCTTACAAATGCCGATGTCGGTGATAACGGTTATATCTCAGGTCTTGACAGTGAAGAGACTCCCTGGGTGGGAACAGGAGATAAGAACCGTCTTGGGGGAAGGCTTGTAGCTGAGCAGTATATTGTTCTTGACTGGGGTTTTAACCTGAAACTCCTTTTCTAAATATGAAAATTTCCGGAAAAAAGATACTTTTTGCCCGTATCTGCGGGACTGGTGTGAGTTCTCTGGCACTGATATGTAAAAGTCAGGGAGCGGAGGTGATAGGTGTTGATCTTGCCTATTATCCACCTGTAAGCACAAAGCTTGAAGAAGAGAATGTCCGCTGTTACGGGATGGACAGGTTCTATGATCTGATAAATTCTGAAAGACCGGATATTATTGTTGTAGGGAATGCGCTAAACGGAAAGTCTAAAGAGGCTGAATTTATTATAGAATGCGGCATTCCTTACTATTCAATGCCTTCTTTTATAGAAGAGTTTCTTCTTCCATCAAAAAGGTCTGTAGTTCTTTCAGGAACTCACGGTAAAACCACTTCGACCACAATGTTCAGTGAGGTTCTTACAGTTTTAGGTAAAGATCCGAGCTATGTTATCGGAGGTATTCCTGATTTTTCCGGTACGAACGCTCATTTCACACCTGGGAGCGGATATTTTGTTATCGAAGGTGATGAGTATGATACGGCATTTTTCGATAAGGGCCCTAAATTTCTTCATTACAAGCCGGATGTTGCGATCATAACTTCAATTGAGTTCGATCATGCTGACATTTATGATTCAATTGATAAGATCTTTTCAAACTTTAAGCAACTTACTGAAATAACGACTGATAAAGTAATTCTCTGTAAAGATTTTGAGCACAACAGGCTGCTTGCTGAAATGATATCACAGGATAAACTTTTCACATATTCAGTTGAAGATCAAACTGCCGATGCCTTTGCCTGTCAGACAGGAAGAAACGGAAATATGATGATCTTTTCTGTTAAGTTCAGAGATGGCGGACAGTTTAAGTTCACAACACCTTTTTTCGGGAAACAGAACCTGATGAATCTTTGTGCCCTGATAAGTTTTCTTAAACTTGAAGGTTTTGATCTGGATAGTGATGCTGTAAAAGACGCTCTTGCCGGCATGAAAGGTATAAAAAGACGGCAGGAACTTCTTGGAAAGATAAACGGCGGCCTTATTTACAGCGATTTCGCTCATCATCCGACAGCAGTTGACCTTACTTTTCAGTCATTCAGGGATTTTTTCCCGGAAAAGAAGATTTTTGTAATCTTTGATCCTGCTACGAATTCAAACAATCAGAATATTTTTGAAGAACAGTACAGTAACATTTTTCAAAAGACTGACAAAGTTGTGATCGGTCATCCTCCCAAACTTGATAAGTTCCCGCCTGAACTGCGTTTTTCTCCTGAGAGAGTTGTTTCAGGGATCAATGAAAGTGCAGGAACTGAAAAAGCGTTTTATTATGAAAATATCGAAGATACTATAGACTGGCTGAAGCGTAACAGTAGTGATGATACGGTGACTGTCGTGATGTCAAATTCAGGATTTTATGATTTTTTTACAAAAATAAAGCCAATTGTTGAGTGA
>CAZTKP010000260.1:0-2675 GCA_964614215.1 uncultured Spirochaetales bacterium
ATGGATACAGAAAATAACCTTCAGAAAATTGAAGTTAAGCTCGTGCATAAGGATGATCCTGAAAGGGAAGCTCTGATATTGAACAACAAGGAAGGTTTCTTTCTTCTTCACAGAATTAATATGAAGAAAAAGGAGCTGATGAAGATTCGCCTCAGATTTGCAGGTGAGCTCTATGAGCTGAAGGAAAGATATGAGGTTGTCCGTTCCGAGAAAGAAGTCCAGTTCTTTCATAATGCCAGAGTTTATAGAAGCAGATCAGGCATGATAGTTGCCGAGAAATTAAAAGAAGATATAGCTGTCTATCAGGGAGAAAGTATTTCAAGAGATGATATTTTTGTCGTTGAGAAGAATAAGGGGGCGTTTCTCCCTAAAAGGAACTATTTCCGTTTTGGTGAAATTGAAAAAAGAAAGGTCAACCCTTTACTTGCAGCTATCCTTTCTGTTGTTTTTCTGTTCTTTGGATTGCTCTATGTTTCTCCATGGATCTCAATGCTGGGGTTTGTTCTGATAATGATCCCGCCGATAATATTCGGCCCGGAGGCTTTTCTTGCAGCTCCGGTGACTTGTCTTCTTTTAAGTCAGATCTTTGCGGACATTACAAATCGAAAGTTCTACAGGTTCTAATGGAACTTCTTGATATTACTAGGAATATTATGGAGGGCGTGTTTGAAGATGCGGGGTATAAGGCTTTTCGCGCACGCCAGGTATTCAGATGGTTATACGATTCGAAGGTATTTAACTTTGATGAGATGACAAATATCTCAAGATCAGACCGTGAAAGATTTTCAGAACTTTTTTCTATAACGCTTATTCCTGAGCCTGAGGTTTTCCGTTCAAGTGATGAAACGGAAAAGCTTACCTTTACTCTTTTTGATGAAACAGTTGTAGAGTCTGTAATAATTCCTGACGGAAAAAGAGTTACACTATGTATTTCGACTCAGGCGGGATGTCCTTTAAAATGTGAGTTCTGCAGAACAGGAACTCTGGGGTTCAGGAGAGATCTAAGTGTGTCAGAGATAACGGGTCAGGTTTTGAGAGCTCAGATGCATGTTGAGAAGACAGAGAAACGTATAACCAATATAGTTTACATGGGAATGGGTGAGCCGCTTCTGAACTTTAAAAATACCGTGGATTCGATAAAAATTCTCATGGATGATCTGGGTATGAACTTTTCCAATAGAAAGATCACAGTATCAACCGCCGGAGTTGCTGATAAGATAGTTCCTCTGGGTGAGATGACGGGCGTGAATCTTGCGGTTAGTCTTCATGCTGTAACTGACGAGAAAAGAAGTCAGATCATGAACATAAACAATAAGTATCCGATAGCGGAACTTCTCAAAGCTGCTAGGGATTATCCCGCTCATCAGAGAAAGAGGGTTGTCCTTGAATACATAATGCTTAAAGGTTTTAACGACACCGTCCAGGATGCGAAGGGTCTTGTTAAAATCGCAGGTCAGATAAAGGCCAAGATAAATCTTATTCCTTTTCATACTTTTGATGGAGCACCCTTTGAGCCTACACCGATGGAAGATATTCTTAAGTTCCAGAAGTATCTTACAGATAGAAATGTTACTGCTTTGATAAGAAGATCAAGAGGTGAGGACAGGCTTGCCGCCTGTGGTCAGTTAGGGAAAGTGTGAGAATTTAGTTAAAAGACTAGATTACAGCTGCAGCCTCCACCGGAAACTTCATAGCCGTAATATTCATCATCTGTGTCTGGTAATGTCTCTTCATCAGTATCAGAAGTATCATCATCCATCACAGAATCGTCATCAGCTGTTGTATTACCTGTGTCCCCGGTATCTCCGGTGTTGCCAGTGTCCCCGGTATCTCCGGTGTTGCCAGTGTCCCCGGTATCTCCGGTGTTGCCAGTGTCCCCGGTATCTCCAGTGTTGCCAGTGTCCCCGGTATCTCCGGTGTTGCCAGTGTTTCCTGTGTCTCCAGTGTCTCCAGTATCCGTGTCCACATCGTCCACTTCGTCCATGTCGTCCATGTTATCCACATCATCCATGTTGTCCATGTCATCCATGTTATCCATGTCCGTATCGTCCATATCATCATCAGAAACAACTATCTGATCAGGATCAAGGTAGTCCGGAGTTCCGTCTTTATCAAAGTCATCATCGGTAGGATCTCCATTATCATCAGTATCCTCATCGATGGTATCGATCTCGTCACCGTCATCATCTTCATCCTGGAAGTCAGGAACAGTGTCTTCATCTGTATCACCGAGAACAGCAGGAGTTCCACCGTTATCTGTATCGTAGGCATCATCCAGACCATCGTTGTCTGTATCAAATCCTGAAGGAACGATATCTGCCTGACCGTCAGAATTAGAGTCATGACCCTCAACAGCATCAGGAACGCTGTCATTGTCAGAATCTGTATCAAGACTGTCAGGAATGCCGTCTTTGTCACTGTCAACAGCTCCGTCGCCTTCCTGAGCATCTGTTATTCCGTCGCCGTCATCATCGATGTCAATGCTGTCTTCAATTCCGTCACCGTCTTCATCCGGAGCACAGTTGTATCCGTCACCGGTGAACCCGAAGTTACATGAACAGTCATAGCCACCACCGTTGTTCGTGCATGCAGCATCTGGATGACATGAGTGTGTTCCGTCTGTACATTCATCAATGTCGTCACAGGTGTGTCCGTCAGCGTTAAGTGTCCATCCA
>CAZTKP010000261.1:0-2672 GCA_964614215.1 uncultured Spirochaetales bacterium
CCGCCTTCGCAGGTATCAACGTTCCAGCCGCGGCATCCTTCCTGACAGGTAGCGGTTCCTCCGGTAAAGGAGTCATCCAGTTCCGTGCAGTCAATAGTGTTTTTGTCACACACTTCTCCGGTTTCAACCACTCCGTTCCCGCATTCAGTTTTAGATGTGTCATCATCCGTTGTTTCATTGTCTGTCTGGTTATCGTCATTTCCCTGTGTATCATCAGTCTGAGTGCCGTTATCTGTATCGTTCTGAGTCTGGGAGTTGTCCGTTACCTGAGAATTTGAATCTTCATCTGCAGCAGCAGTTTCATCCTGTGAACTGTCCGAAGCTGAAATGATATCGGAATCAGAAGTATCAAGAATATCTTCGTACGAATCATTCAGGCAGGAAACATTCATTGCGAATATTCCTGAAATCAAAAAAAGAACATAATTTTTCATCTTATCCTTCCTGTAAAACCCTCTACACACTACATACTTATATTATCACGTAGTTTTTCATTTTCAACATTGTCCTGCGGCAGGATGCTTCTCATTATGAATGTCGCTGTCAGAAAGAACCCTGCACTGATGATAAAAGGCAGAATTATATGCACCTTCATCAGAAAATATCCCGTAACAGGCCAGATCAGTCCGCGTATTCCGGTCATTGTAACATGCGTGGAGGTTAATTTGGAAACCTCCATGTTGTTCTTTGCAAAGTACATCGGACCTATGTTCCAGCATAGTGTAACAGCGGCCATTCCCGCACCGAAAAGAATATAGGAAAGATAAACAGGCCACTTTGAATATTCAGGCGGAACGAAGTAGGATGCCACCATTGCAAGCGGATGGAAGATCAGTATTGCAAACGCAAGGACTCCGACATAAACGGGGTTTTTTCTGTCAAAAAGTTTTCCCAGAGTCGGAATGAGTACGATTATCACAACTGCAGAGAGCACTCCTCGGCCGAATGAAATAATGCTGTAAGACAGATTCAGGTAATCGACAAGAAGAATCGGGACAGCAGTCAGAACGACCATAAATCCTCCGCCGTAGATAAAAAATGCCACCTCGTAGATGAAAAACTGCCGGTTTTTCCTGAAAACTTCTATCAGGGTAGGAAAAATATACAGGTCGGCTTTGTCTTGTGACATTTTTTCCTTTTCCCATTCACTCATCGGAATAAATCGGAGCATGAAAAAAGAGAGAAAAGATATTATGCCGCAAAGTGAAAAGGCGACTAGATAGATGCTGCTGTTGCTGTCCATCCAGACTCCGAACAAGTGGACTGCAATAATAAAGAACACCTTGTTAAGTGATATCGAGTAGGCAAAGATCTTTCCAAGTTCTGTCTTTGCGTAGTTGGTCTTCATATAGATGTTCTGTATAGGCTTCATAAAGGTCATGCCCAGATAAAAGAGCATTGCAAAAACAAGCAGGGATATTGCAGAGTGGTAAAAAAAGAACAGAACGAAAGGGAGTCTGGTCACGACTGCCGCAAGTGTGATTATCAGTTTAATTTTTCCCGGAAATTTCGAGATCAGATGGGAAAAGTAGATGCTGAAGAGGTTCGCTACCGGCCCGAGCATCGTAAAAATTGCAATAATAAGCGGAGATGCGTTCATCTCGCGACGCATGATGACTTCCGCCATGATGAGCATTCCGTAAACGGAGCCCTCAAGCGCGCTGTGCGCCATCTGAATTGAAATAGTTTTCCTTTTGTCTGAGAACATTAGGGATCTCTGGTCTGAGTTATTTTTTCTTTCTGCGTTTAACTATCTGTTTTTCAAGGTCTTCAATGGTGTTAGGGACAGCCTTTTTATTTGCTATGTTCTTAATCCACAGAGGCAGACTTCCCGCAGGATCTGTATAAATGTAGTAATCAATTTTAAGTCTGTCGGGTTTGACCTGAGTGAATTTCCAGTATCCTTTATTGATCTTCACCCTGACTCTTTTATCGGTTTCAGGATATTTTGCATCTGTGAAAGGTTCCCAGGTGACTGAGACTGATCCGTCAGGATTTTTAACCTCGCAAGATTTTACAAGATAATCTCTGTCTGTAACCATCGGAGTGTCAATAACATTGTATGACCAGTCACATTTTTCAGTCTTTTTAAGAACCGCAGAGTGCTCAATGTATTTGAACACTTCAGGATGTTTAAGCCTGTCAAAGAGGATGTCGCAGGCTTCTTTCACCGTTCCTGTTATGTAGGCTTCGGCCTTAACTTCCTTTATCTTTGAATTAGGGACAGATCTTGTGTAAAGTTTGAGGTCTTTATCATCATCGACAAGTTCCCACTTGCCGGAATCACCAGCAAAAACAGATAGACACGCAAAAAACAGAAAAAACAAAACAACAGATCTCATATCTCAACCTCCTATAAATCGGCGGAATTTTATAGTTATTTCAACAAAATGTCAAAACAACTTTTTTTTTGTGAGTTTTTGGTTGACAATTTGCGATACATAATTATATTTTCGCTCGTCAGGTGGCGGGATAGCTCAGTTGGCTAGAGCATCGGACTCATATCCCGAAGGTCGAGTGTTCGAATCACTCTCCCGCTACCATTTCTGATTTTTCTCCGACATTTTGCATTAGTTACGAAATACTTAATTCAGATTACACCTACAACGAGCAGGATCAGCTTGAAAGGATAATAGGTACAGACGGCACGGCCTATGCCTACACCTACACAC
>CAZTKP010000262.1:0-2621 GCA_964614215.1 uncultured Spirochaetales bacterium
TTTTCAAAATCTTTTAAAGATGATCCTGTCGGCCCGGGTGGAACAGTGACCCTTGAATATACGATCGTTAACCGGGACAGGGATAATTCTGCAACAGATATCACTTTTACTGAAGATCTTGATGCTCTTATCCCCGGACTGATTGCAACAGGCTTGCCGGGAAATGATATCTGCGGTGCAGGATCTCAGATCTCAGGCACTTCATTTTTAATTTTCACAGGTGGTTCTCTTGCTCCTACGGGAAGCTGCACTTTTGAAATTCAGTTACAGATTCCGCCTGCTGCTGATTTTGGGAAATATTTGTCCACTTCTTCAAATCTTACAATGGATGTCGGTGGATCTCCGGTGACTTTTCCATCTGCTGAGGGTTTTCTGAATGTGAATGCGGCACTTGAGGCAAAAATTGAGATCATTTCAGATTATCAAGTTCCGGATAGCTGTGAATGGCATGGAATGGATGAGTCTTGTGATTATGTTGTTAATTCCGGTGATGATATCAGACTTAAATACACAATTACAAACCTGTCTACAGTTTCAGGTGCTACCTTGATTTCAATGAAGGACGACCTTTCTGAATTTTTAGGTGTTTATCCTGTAGCTGTCAGTTCTTTGCCTTCATCCGGTTTCTGTGGAGGAGGATCCAGTATTGCGGCGGTAAGTTTTAATTCGTATACTTATGGTCTGATGGTTTCAAATGCAAGTCTCGATGCTGGAGCAGCCTGTGATTTTGAAGTTGTTGTTACAATTCCGGAAGATATGATGCCCGGAGTTTTCACAAATACAGTTGAAGAAGTGACGGGAACAATAGGCGGGACACAGTATTCAGGCGGATCAGCTTCTGATGATGTTACTGTTTACAGGGCTCCTCAACTGTTTGTAAGTTTTGAAAAAAACGTTGCCGCTCCCGGTGAAACTTTAGATCTGGATTATACACTTCACTTTAATGAGAACGATATCTATTCAACAGATGTTGAGTTCTCACATGATCTTCAAACAGTCATACCGGGAATAATAGTTAGTGAGCTTCCCAAATACGGTGTCTGTACATCCGGAACGCTTGAACTTTCTGGTGGAGTAATTCAGTACTCAGGTGGTGAACTGGATACAAATACGACATGTGAATTTAAGGTGTCGGTGACAATTCCTGAAGATGCGCAGTGGAAAAACTATAATTTTCCGACTAGTGAAGTGACAGCAAGTGCAGATTGGGATGGAATGCCTGTTGATTCTCCGGCTAACAGTGCAAGTCTGCAAGTTTCAGGTCTGGATTTCACTCTTGAGTTCATTGACGATCCTCTTTTTCCGGGTGAATCGGGCGTGATGAGATATACCATTGAAAATCTTTCTGCAACGGAAGATGTTACAAATATGGCCTTTTCTCACAGTCTTTCGGGTCTTAACATTACAGTCGACAGTGTAATGCCGATGAGTGATGTCTGCGGGACAGGTTCTTCTTTGAATTTAAGCGGCAGTACAATGATCTTTACAGGCGGAAATCTGCTTGCAGAGGAACAGTGTAGTTTTGATGTGGAATTCACAGTTTCATCTTCCGTTGAAACAGGAGTTTACGGGACGGTTACGAGTAACCTGAGCGCTACTGTCGCGGGAAGCGGTATTATCTCACCGGCCGCAAGCGATATTCTTAGAGTGACAACAGATGTAATAGGTTTTTCCCAGTCATTTTCCGCTGACTACACCGTTGCCGGAAGTACAATAGATGTGGAATATACGATAACAAATACTGACACGGAAACTTTGACAGATATTACCTTCACGGAGAATTTTAATGCCGCTCTTGCGGGACTTGCTGCGACAGGACTTCCTCTAAGTGATATTTGCGGAGCAGGTTCAATTATTGACGGTACAGATACTGTCGGTTTTACAGGCGGCAGTCTTTCTGCGGGTGATTCGTGCACTTTTACTGTGACTCTCCAGATCCCGGAAGTTGTTTCTTCAGGAACAGAAGTTATAAGCACAACAAGTGTGATAACAGGAAAAGTCGATGGTTTTGATGCAGCAGGACCGTTTGTTTCGGACAGTTTTACGGTTAGCAATGTGGAATTTACAAAGTCTTTTTCCACCTATGATCCTTACACAAAAACAGCTACGCTCAGTTACAGTATAAAAAATCTCAATGACTCTGACTCTTTTACAGGAGTTGCTTTTACCGATGATATGGACGCTTTAGCTCCGGGTGCCGTTGCGGTCGGTCTGCCAAAAAATGATGTCTGCGGTTCCGGGTCTCAGTTAAACGGAACTTCATTTTTAACTTTTACAGGCGGAGAGCTTGGTCCGTCTGGAACCTGCTCTTTCGATGTTGATATTCAGTTTGCCGAGGGTATTGCCTCGGGTGATTACTCCGGTACCACGAGCGATCTCATGCACAGCGGTCTTTTCCTTGCTCCTGCTGCTTCCGCAGAGATCAGTGTTTTCCCAGTTCCTCCTGTTTTTACCAAGGTTTTCGGAGATGAAACTGTGACAGAGGGTGAAATAACAACACTCACTTTCAGAGTTAACAACCTTGAAGCGGATCTTCCTGCTGAGAATATTGATTTTGTTGATGTTTTTCCTGTCGGACTTGTTCCTGCAGATCCTTTAAATGCTTTTGTTTCATGCACTGG
>CAZTKP010000263.1:0-2613 GCA_964614215.1 uncultured Spirochaetales bacterium
GTTCTTTCAAGGGTTGAGGGAAGGAACTTGTAAAGCAGTATGATGATCACGGTCTTCCATATCACAGAAAGAAAATCGGGTTTGTGCTGTTTCTGAATTTTAAAGACTTCGACCACGAAGGATATCGCAAGCCCGATGAGAATTATGCTGAAGAGAACGTCCCAGACCCAGCCTTTACCTGCCTGATCGAGCAGTTTCTGCGGATTGTAGTAGATGGTGATGTTCACTTTGAGCTCTCCAGAAGTTTTTTTACTGCGTCCATTGCAAAAAGGTTGTTCCTGCGTGCAAAGGCGGCCGACTGTGCACAGCTGTCAAGTAGTGAAAAGTTCATTGCCTCTGAATATTTTTTAAGCAGCCGGTTGTCCTCCTTGTCGCTTGTTGCCACAAGATAATCGAAGGGCGAAAGTTCTATTCTTACGACTTCGGATTCTTCGCGGTCACCGATCTGTGTCCTGAAAAGTGCGAGTGCATATTCACCCTTGACAGTTCGGAGGCTGTTAAACGCTGCTCTTTCCATATCGGTAAATCCGAAATCAGCCGCTACGAGTCTTTTGGCTTCCTCGTCGTTTGCATGTGACAGAAAGATTGTTGTTGTTGTGTTTATTTTTATTTTGCTTGATAGACTTGTTTCCTTAAAGCTGAGAAAATTCTGGGTTATTGTCCAGACTCCGGTGCTGTATTTTCTTGCTGTCGCAAAAAGCTCTTCAATAAGGTCGCCCAGTCTGGGGTCTTTTATGAGCTGAGCTGCTTCATCAAAGAGTATAAAGCTGTTTGTGATCTCAAAGGCTGTGCGTTTTGCCTCCTGAATTACAATGAACGTGAGCAGTTCGCGCAGTTTTTCGTTTATGCCGGTTATTCCCTGAAGATCGTAGATGACAAAGGGGTCGTTTCCGTAATCAATTGTGGACTGTCCGTTGATTATTTTTGATACCGGGTCGTCGATAAAACCCTGAAGCAGTTTTTTAAGGGTGTTCTCCTTATCCTTGTCATCATCTTCAATAAACTGTAAAAGGTCGCCCAGAACAGGGTTCTCAAGTTTGTTATACATCGCGCGTATCGCTTTTGAGATTATGTTGCGGTACAGATCGGCATTCATGCTTTTTTCCCTTATTTCAAGGATCAGGTCCATTGCGATGTTAAGGAAGTTGAGCAGAGAGGTGTCCCACTTGCCGTTTTTAAAGATCTGTGATCTCTGCGGGAACGGGTTTATCACGATCCTGCCTTTAGAATCGATTGGGATAAACACGCCCCCGTAAAGATCCGCCATTTTCCTATAGGAGGAATTCTCCGCTCCTGCGAAGTCTATGATGAATATCCTGCCCGGATAATTCATGTCTTTTTTTATGTTGGGAAAGAATGTATGTGCGATCAGCGCGTTAACTGTGACCGATTTGCCGCTTCCCGAACAGCCGAAGATAGATCCGTTGCGGTTGTTCCTGTCAGGGCTTCCCGCATCGAATCCGTAGATCTCACCAAACCTGTTCCTTAAAAATAGAGGGTGGGTGGATGACCAGTTCCCGTAACCGTGAGAGGAGTCCGCGATCATGTCTATAAAGTTGGGAGAGATCACCCGGTGCTGTCTTTCGGACCGGTTCATCTGAGACGGAAGGGATTTAAAGTATTCCAGGTCGTGACCCCAGGTTTCCTCTTCAAAAAAACAGCTTTCGTTCTTTAGAATGTTTGTCAGTTCTATCGCATTTTTCTCAAGTTCATTCCGGTCTTTGTTCCAGATGATCATTTTTGATGACAGAAATCCGATCTTATGTTTCGTTTCACTTAAGATAGTCATAAGTTCATCGGTTTCACCTGCGTTTCTGGCAGCTCCTCTTCCGCTTGTGGCAATAAAGAACCTTTCCTTGGCTTCAAGGGAGACATGCTCCTTTGACTGGGGAAGGACGGTGAAGGACAGACAGAAGACAAAATCAAAGAGCAGATAGTCAAGCAGGAAGGAAAGCATAAACGGTTTAGTTCTTTCGGGAAGGTGTTTAAGTGAAAGTGTTTTTAGATATGTGTTTCCTATCTTAAAGCTCTCGGGGTGAGCGGCACACTGTTTCTGAATTAGCTGTTCCCGCACTGTCATATCCGGATGAATGTGAAGAGTCTGTTCAAATGAAATAAGTCCGAAAAGTATTTTTCTAATTTCTTCGGTGTCTATTCTTCTCAGCTTTGAACCTAAGGATGAGAGGATGTTTCTGTGATACTGGATGTCGGTTTCTTTTTCCGGCATTTCACGAAGCGGAAGGTCGTCACTGATGAGAAAGTAGTTTGAAATGTGTTTGATCCCGGAGCGTTCAAGATGTCTGAGTCTCTGTTTGAGGACGAGGTCTTTTTCGTTTTTTATTCTGTCCTCAATTTGCGGGTGAGCAAGTTTTGAGACTCTGAAATACTCGATAGTTGTTCCTTCGCGTAGTTCGCTCACAAAGGCGCTGTAGGCTCTTGTTCTTTCCGGATCGCGGAAGTAGCAGTCTGTGCCTTCGCTTTCCCACATTGAAAAACGTTGAAAAGAAGAGGTGATGATGAGTCCGTCCTCAATTGAGACGATCTTGAGCATTTCAAAGATACTTTTCATGTCGCTCTTACCTTGTCCTTTATCTGTCTGGTGTAGTATATCTT
>CAZTKP010000264.1:0-2594 GCA_964614215.1 uncultured Spirochaetales bacterium
GGTAAATTCGGAGGATTATCTTGCTCTATATCCGCAATAAAAAGGAGTTGGTGGATTATTTTAACGGAATTCCTCTTGAGAAGAGGCTTCAGCTCTACAGAGGTGTCCGCTCAATAATTGCCATGCTCGTAAAAGTCTCCAAGATGACTGAACTTTATTCTGTCAAGGACAAGATCTTTGATGAATTCACCGAGACCATGAAGCAGAACTTCGATATTATTCATAACAATCTTCCGTATGCTTCAGTTACAACCAAAAAGGTTGGATTTTACTATCAGGAAAAGAAGATCAAGCTTTTTGATGAGGGTGAAAGAAAGTTCAGGAACGTGTTTCTGGTGAACGAGATCAGGCAGCTGTATTTTGTAAAGGGAATAACTGAGAAAGAGATCAAGAAATTTTTTGCTGTTATTCAGGAGACATTGAACTACACCTTGCTTGACTATGATTTCAATACCAGGCTCTGGGATTACGGTATTACTCATATCGGAACACTCTCGGATCCGGATATGGGTGACCCTGAACCTTGGAATGAAAAAGGTTTTGAAAATGAATTTGATCCATTAACACCGCAGGAACTTATGTCTATGGAGCCTAGAAGTTATCATGATCTGGCACAGATAGTCCCTGAGTTTGATAATATAGGAAAAGAAAAAAGCAGTGAGTTTAACGACTGGTTATTAAAAAGAGGTAAGGATTACGTCGTTAAGAAGTATCTGGATAAGTCGAGAGAGGTGATATTACATTCACAGAATCCTGAAACTAACAGAAATCTTGTTAACAAGATCTGTGAGTACACTGTCAGAAATATTCATGACGGAGACTTTATTTCAGGACTTGTATATATTGATACCCTTATGGCTCTTGCAAAGGAAATGAGATCTAAAGACGATGTTCTTTACATGAGGGTGAAGGATGTTCTGAAAAGACTTAACAATGATGATTTTATTGATCAGATGTTCAAAGCCGCCACTATGATCGATAAGGAACAGATAAAAAGTTTCGGACAGATACTGAACATGCTCAGCACGACTAATTTTGACATGATCTTTCAGAAACTGGTCGAGCTGGAATCAAAAGAAGTAAGACTTCACTGTCTTGAAGGTGTTGCAAAGAACTTTAAAGATGCATCTCTGGCGGATAAGTACATTCATGATGAGGACTGGCATGTAGTTAGAAATATTCTCTATATGTTGAGGTTCGCTTATCATCCGGATTTTCTACCGCATGTTAGAGACGTCATGAATCATCAGGTTAGGCAGATAAGGGTCGAGGCTGCCAGAGTTCTGAGTATGTATGATGCGGACGAGAACTTTGATTACTGGAGCAAAGCCGTTTTCAGTCCTGATGAAGAGATAAGGCTGCTCGCTGTTGAAACACTTTTAAAAGTTAAGGGAATTGAAGCCAAACACATTCTTAACGATATCTTTAAGCCGAAGAACAGAAGCAGGTTCAATCTTACTGATTATGAAAGATATATGGACCGCATACTGTCTTCTCCCAGAAAAGAGTTTTATGATCTGCCGGGAAGTATGATCTTTTCAGATAACAAGGAGCTCAGAATGTCGGCTCTGAGATCTATCAATAAAGTTGATGATCCGAGTATCATTTCAAGTCAGATAATAAGACGTCTTGTAAGCAAAGAATTTATGGATCTTGAGCAGGATGAAACGGAACTGCTTCTTAACCTCATACGGGGAGCAGATGTTGTTTCAATGCTTGAGAAAATGGAATACATATTTCATCTTCAGGGAGGTTTCTTCAATAGAAAGAAATATCTTCCGTTTAAAAAGAAGGTGCTTAACTATCTGAAGAGAAGCAACAACAGTGCTGTGAAAAAGTGGCTTCAGAAAGCCGCTAAAATCGGGAACAAGGAAACTGTTGACATTGTGGAAGGGAGGACCTGATGGAAGAACGGAGAAACCAGCCGGAATTTGCCAAATCTCCCAAGAAATGGCGGTACAACTTCTCTAAGTCTTTATTTACATTCTGGAAAACAGTTAAGATGTACGGTGGGGAAAATGAAAGAATAGATGAGGCGATATCATATTTCAGAGAAGTTCTTAACTTCTTTTTCGCAGAGAAGGAAGAGATATCCATACTTTTTGACGGTATCGACATTAAGATCGACAATGTGAGGATAAGAGGCCAGCGGCAGGATGATAAATATTTCGAAGATATCTATGATCTGTTTCTTTCTCTGTGTATGGCGGGGATTACTTTTAAAAAGAACGTAACAGATAAAGAAGTCCTGGATTTCTTCAGAGTTATAGGAAAATTCCCTGTCGGTAGAGAGCCTAAAGTCCAGGCTTTTGAGAGAGTTATGCAGGATATGCCCCAGTTGCAGGATATTTCTGTAGTTGCTTACGATCCCGAAGAATCAGGCAACCTGCCTGTTTATACCGTTGAGGAATCTATAAGAAAAACATTCAGAACTCTTGCATCGGAGTATCTTGAACATAAGAAGATGACCGATGCGATTGAAAATATTCCGCTGCGTGTCGTAGAACGGTGTGTACAGGATATGATAACCATTATCAGTAAAGCAAAAGATCAGAAAGAGCTGGACTTTATCTGTGCACTTGCGTCCAATCAGA
>CAZTKP010000265.1:0-2550 GCA_964614215.1 uncultured Spirochaetales bacterium
TGTTTAATAGAACTGTTGGTTTTATGGAGAGTCGTTTTGCACGATATTTCGATCTCGGTAATTATTCCGGTCTATAATAGGCCTCAGCAGGTAAAAAGAGCCATAAACTCTGTGCTCAGACAGTCATACAGTAACTATGAGATCATTGTTGTTGATGACGGTTCGACGGATGAGACTCCGGAAATACTAGCTGAATATGAAGGCGAGATCTCCATTTTCAGAACGAGGAATAACGGTGTCAGTGCTGCGAGAAACTACGGTGTGGATAAAGCTCATGGCAGTTATATCGCCTTTCTTGACAGTGACGACGAGTGGAAGCCGAAAAAACTCCACAGACAGATAGAGTTCATGATAAAGGAGAATTGGAAAATATCACAGACAGATGAGGTCTGGATAAGGAACGGCAGTTTTCTCAATAAAAAAGAAAAGCATAAAAAGCCGGAAGGCGATATCTTTATTCCAAGTCTCAAGCTGTGTACAGTATCTCCGTCAGCAGTTATGATGAAAAAAAGTCTGTATGAGCAGTACGGCGGTTTTGACGAGACTCTCCCGGTCTGCGAGGATTACGACCTGTGGCTTAGAATGGCCGTGAGAGAAAAGTTCGGTCTTTTAAATGAAAAACTGGTGATCAAGTACGGTGGCCACGACGATCAGCTGTCATCAACTCCCGCAATGGATAAATACAGAATAATCTCTCTTCATCGTATTCTTACACTCGAAAAGGACCTGGCAAAAAACAGGAGAATGGAGCTTGTAAAAGTTCTCACAAAAAAAATTCAGGTCTATGCAAACGGTGCAAGAAAAAGAGGGAAAGTTCAGGATGCAGAGTGGGCGGAGAATCTTTTAAAGAGTTAGTGCAGAACAGCCTCTGCTATCTTTTTCGGGGCTATCATCGTTTGTTTCTTTAGAATCTGTAGATACATCATTCTCCAATTCACTGTCATTTTGGTAATCAACATCGTTATCATCATCATTAACTTCACTAACTGTCTGAATACGTAAGCTTTTATTAGCAGATTCATGAAAATCATGAAAAACATAGATAGGAAGATACTGGTCATCATCTATTTTGTTTTTATCGCAACCTGAAAAAGTGATTGGGATCTTAATTTCAACTGACTGTTCAGGCTTGATACTTCCTGAGAAGTTAATTAGAAAGTCATCATCAGCAGACATCTCAAAACTTAATTCTGAGGTTCCGATAATTTCAATGTCATCTTCAGTTATGTTGATATCTATGCCTGTAGTGTTTTTGCCGTCATAAGTTTCTCTTAAGTTTTTTCTAACCATTATGGATGGGTTAACAATATCAAGACAGTCCAGATTGTTAAAAATAACGCTTAAATCCGCAGAATCTTTGCAATCAGTTGTGTATGTATAGTCTACCGATCCCTTTATTGAGGCTTTTGCCCCTTCAACAAAAGGCGAATATCTTGATGATGAGGCTAAAAAGGAGCTTGAAACTTTTTCTTTCTTTTGATCATTGCTAACTATCTCAATATTACAGTTGTGGTAGCAGTCTGAGGGCAGTTCTCCACTAAGACCGATCTCTTTTGTTTCTGCGGAACTGATTTTTATGGATTCTAGTATTTCAATAGATTTTCTGGTGTCTTCACATTCAGTTTTAATGCTTTTGACCATAAGCTCATCTTCACCACAATTTTCAATTAATAACTTTGTTCCGGAAAATTGATACGCAAGGTGAGGCGGAAGAGTTTCATAATTTTCCAAATAACGATTCATGATTTCTCCGGGAAGAATTGCACAGGTGTTATGATATGTATGGTAACTCGGTGGATTTTCCTGCTCTAGAAAAGGTTTTTTTATGAGGACTTTATCCAATTCATTTTTTAATACCGTAGCTTTGTATTCCGGTTGCGGGCAGTCTTTATTGTCTTCATTTTCAGAAATTGTGATTCCGGTATAGTTAATGCACTCAGTTTCATACCCGGCGCAGTTTGCACTAGTAACAAAATATATGTATTCTCCGGGAGGCACACACTCGTCAGTCCAAGGTCTTAACAAAGTTGATACTTCATATTTTTTATCGCTGATCTTTTTTGCTCGGTAAGTGGGGCTTGCAGTCCACCAGGCATCTGAAGACGGTTCCACGGAAATGTTAATTCCCTCCTGTTTGATTGTCAGACGCTCGCTTTTTTCTGATGTAGTTTCATCAGGCCAAACATTAGTGTAAGATATGATACTCTGATAGGGGTCATTTGTTTCAACATACAAGGTGCAAGGCCCAAACTCGGCAAATTTCATAGGGATGCTGAACCTGTCCGCAAATGTAATTTTTTTAGGTGAATCGTAGTTTTCAAAAAAGACCTCATTGAAATCTTCATTTTCGCATACTCTCCATACTTTATAAACCAGACCTTCCAGCGAACATGTGTATAATATTGCCCCTCGCAAAGGGTCCATGAAAAATCTGGGGAATTCCTTTGTTTCCGGATGTTCTTTTAAATAGTTGAATCTGAACCACCAGATCGCATCATTAAGAAGACACGATTCTCCATAAGAGCTATGAGAAACAATTTTATCTGTAAC
>CAZTKP010000266.1:0-2515 GCA_964614215.1 uncultured Spirochaetales bacterium
GTAAGAACTGCGATCATGTATCTGCTGTCTTTTTTGAGATATTCGAACTGTCTGACCGGTTTGTCGTATGTTTTTACTGTTTCATTTCCAGGTAGATGACATTCAAGATAACCTTCAGCCGGTGCACAGTACATTGAATTACACATATTAAACTGCTCAAAAACATCATTCCTACAGTAAAAAGGATTCTCAGGATGTTTCTTTCCGACTTTTCTGCTGTATACAAAGCTGCCGTGGTCATAAACAGAAACTTTTTCATTGTACTGTTTAGGATCCTTAAGAAAATAGCTTCCTCCTTCCTGAATCCATCTTACAAAAGTCTCTGTAGATCCACTGTCATCAAGTACTGAAAAAACTGTCCCGCCGAAAGAAGCGGAGTTGCTATCTTTTCTTATCGGATAGTTGTTGCTGTCTGCTTCAATAAACTTCTTATAAAAAGAGTCAGATCTGTCACTGTCTCCAGCAGTAAAATCTTTAAGAACTCCTGAAAAAGGTATTCTATCAAGCAGAATAAGATCATTGCCATCCCTTTCTAAAAGCATCAGGTAGTGTTCTCTGTTAAATTCTTCAGGATAAAGATCGGTATAAAAACTCTCTTTATCAAGTTTATCAAGTTCTGAAACGAATCTTGTTGATTTTGCAAGGAGAAGTCCATTTTCATAGGCAAGAAGAGAGGTTATCGTGTATGGCAGATGAGTGGTTTCAGAAAGCTTTGTGATCGTACCGCTTCCACTTATCTCGTATAAAATCAGATCTTCAGGATCATTCCTAAGTGAAACGGCAACAGATTTTCCGTCAGCAAGCATTGCCATTTTAAAAGCAACTCCTTCAATTTCCACAGAATCAGTTTCAACAGGCTCCACCCCTTCAATATTTATGACTGTAAGAGAAAACGGAGCTGTCGACTCCTTTTTCGCAAGAACAACCAGATGTTTCTCGTCACCCGTAAGCTCCGCTCCGTAGTAATTAGTTCTGAAAAACATCGTTTGATTCAGATTGAACTTATAATCAAGAGTGTATCCTATTTCTCCTGCATTGATCTCATAAACATTAAGTGAATTACGGTTCTGATTCCTTGTCACGACCACATTTTCACCGACTGATGCAAACCTTTGATTTTTATAGGTTTCTGAAGAAAAAACCGTTTGAATATTTATCTGTTCCATATCATAGGTTTCAGTTTCATCTTCTTTGATATCTGTCGGGAAATCAGGATAGCTTTCAAGCTCGTCAAGCTCTATATCTATATGAAAAGTGACCATTCCTGAAGGATATTGAAGTCTTTCCTTATTGTGAAGTGCCTGTTTTTCAGCGTTTTCTGTTCCGACAGCTATTAAAGTCGCCTGATGATAAGGCCCGTAAACCGGATAGTCAGAAACTGTTATTCTGTATTTATTTTCTGAGATCTCAGTCCATTCATACTGTCTGTTCTTTGAGAAAAAGTCTTCCAGAAGAAAAGTCTGAGAGAAAACTCCTATCATATCGTCATCGACATTGCCTCCGTCATCTTCATAAGCTCCGATCTCGACATAAATTGCCGCGGTGTTGTTATCACCGGAATAAGCTGCTTTGAAAAGATTGTCATCTGCAAAAGGATAATCTGTTTTCGCCGGAATATTTTTAACAGGAAACTTCCGTTTCACAAGGGATCTGAACGGATATCCTTCAACTGTTGTGTAATCATCGTTTCCATTCTCAAAATAAGGAGTTCCGTCACTTCCGACAAACTGTGCACCTTCGCAGTCATATTCAGGTGTTCCGTCAGATACCACACCGACTCTTGACTGTACCCAGACTTGTCCGGGATAGTTTTCTGCTCCTCCGGGAACAGGAAGGGCGTCACCTGTAAAAGGATGAACAGGAGCTTTTTCCATAACGCTGTAAAGATGAAATTTATCAACAGTCACCGAAAGATTCTTAACAGGAATTGAGCGCACTATCCCGGTTGTCACCTTTCCCTGAGTTTTTCTCTCATCATAACCGTTAAAATGGAAATAACCCTGACTTCTGGAAAGATTGTATCCCAGTTGTGCCGCTCCACCGATCAGATTAATGTTTTCAGCAACTTCGTCTCTTGTTGTGAACACATCTCTTCCTGCACCGAGAGAACCGAGAATATCAACCGCCAGAAGCATCGCCTCGAAATTTTCTTCAAGAGTTCCTTCCCCGATCTTTTCAAAAGCTGTTTCTATTTCACTGATCTGTGAAGGTGTCAAGCCGGGATTTGCGGAAAAGATCGCTTCCTTGACCGAATCAAGATCTTCGGCACCACTATAAAAAACCTGATCGAGATCTTTGTTCAAAGTTGAAAACCTGCCGACTGCCATAGTCGGACTTCCTGCAATTTCAGAAATTGTGCAGGCAAGTTTTGCAAGATCAAGACCCCTTTCATACATTGAATATTTTTCCTGAACATCATCTGAATATCCTGAGACAAAAAATGAGTTTAAACCATCGTCATTGGCAACTTCTAATCCCAATAAGCCCATTGGTCAGATCTTTTCTGCAAATATTT
>CAZTKP010000267.1:0-2501 GCA_964614215.1 uncultured Spirochaetales bacterium
TTTAAGCAGAAGTATCCCGAAGTTGCTGATAAGCTTGTGAAGAATACTTTTTCGATCATTGGTGAACAGCCTTCAATGCAGGGAGGTCCCAACGGTAAGAAATCACTTTTTGCAGATCCTTCCAAAGCTCAGATAACGATAGAACTTATGGATTCGGAAGAAAGAGGTTTTCCGACAATGGAGATGGTGAACAGGTGGAGAGAGTTGACAGGGCCGGTTCCTTCGGTACGTTCTCTTACGTTCCAGGCGAATCTGTTCACTTCCGGAAATGCAATTGAGGTCGAACTTTCAGGTGATAACGATGAGGACCTGGCAAAAGCGGTAAAGATGACGGAGGATATTCTCCACGAGTATAAGGGTGTGTTTGACATCAAGAACACTCTTCAGGAAGGAAAGGAGGAGATAAAGCTCAGCCTGAAACCTTCCGCCGCGACTCTCGGACTTACGACCAGTGACCTCGCATTTCAGGTGCGTCAGGCTTTTTTCGGTGACGAGGCGATGAGGATACAGCGTGGTCAGGACGAGGTCCGGGTGATGATCAGGTATAGTGAAAAAGAGAGAACTTCGCTTGCAGATGTGCGCAATATGATGATAAGGACCAGAAACGGTGACGAGATCCCGTTCAGTGATGTTGCGGAGGTTGAGATGGGCAGGGGATACTCTTCGATAAACCGTGCCAATAGGACAAGGATCGCATCTGTAACTGCGGATGTGGACGATGAGGTTGCCAATGCCAACGAGATAAACAGGGACATCGCGAAAAAACTTCAGAAGGATGTGCTGCCCAGATTTCAGGGTGTCACCTTTTCTTTCGAGGGTTCGCAGAGAGAACAGACAAAGTCTCTGGGAAGTCTGATCATAGGTTACGCAATAGCACTTCTTCTTATCTATATTCTGCTAGCGATCCCGTTTAAATCCTACTTTCAGCCGCTTATCATCATGAGTGCCATACCTTTCGGACTTATCGGTGCCATTTTCGGTCATGTACTGCTCGGACGGGACCTTACCATACTTAGTCTTATCGGTGTTGTTGCTCTTTCGGGAGTTGTTGTCAACGATTCTCTCGTTCTTGTTGATTTTGTAAATGAGCTTGTGAGAGAAAAGGGCGTTCCTGTCAGGAAGGCTGTTATTTCAGCGGCGGCTCTGAGGATCAGGCCTATACTTCTTACTTCTCTGACCACTTTCGCGGGACTTCTTCCCATGATATTCGAGACAAGTGTTCAGGCGCAGTTCCTTATTCCGATGGCTATCAGTCTGGGTTTCGGTGTCATGTTCTCGACTGTCACTACGCTTATCCTTGTTCCTGCGGGAATTGTCGTTGTAGAGGATGTTAAAGATCTTGTGAAAGGAAAAAGACAGGAGGTGGCGCAATGAAAAAGTTACTTTCTGTGATAGTTTTTTCAGTTTTTCTGGCTTCCTGTTCGATGGCTCCCGCAAAAAAGGACCTTGCGAAGGATCAGAAGGAAAAGGCTCCGGAGAAGTTCGCTGCTCAGGCTGCTTCAGTTACGGAAGATGAGGTTTCTCCATACAGATGGTGGGAGCGATTTAACGATGCAACTTTAAATGAGATCGTTGATAAGGCAATTAAGAACAACCTCGATATTCAGCTTGCCGTAAGTCGTGTGGAGCTTCTTGACAGTCAGTTCTCCATGGCGAGACGTCTTCGTTTTCCGATGGTCTCTTCAAAGGCAGGCGCTTCATACGGAATGGCTCCTGCGGTTTCTGTTAGTGGCGGTGTCGATCCGCAGACCGGTCAGATGGACATGAAGATGGGTTACGCTTCAAAAACTACCGATAGCTACACTTTAAATCTGGGGCTTTCTTTTGAAATTGACATCTGGGGCAGGCTTAAAAGTCAGGAAAAGTCGGTGATCGCAAACCTGATGGCTACAAAAGAGGATATGCAGACTGTCTATCTTTCTGTCATTTCCCAGGCGATAATGCTCTACAACGATATCCGTGAGCTTCAGGCTGTAAGAAGCTATGATAATGAACTGCTTGATATTGCTAAGGAAATTTATAAGACCTCAAAACAGAGATATGAGTCGGGAACAGGGAGTCTGACCGAAGTTGAACAGAGTTTCCAGCAGCTTGAAAATGCTCAGGCGACTCTCAATTCATCATCGAGCGATCTTAAAAAGAAGATGAACTCGCTGCTTGTTCTTATCGGTGAATATCCAAAAGGTTTTCTTGAAACAGGTAACGCGGAATTTCCTGATAATTACGATCCTATTCCTGCGGGGCTTCCTTCAACTCTTTTAAAGAACAGACCGGATATCAAGTCAGCTGAATTTAAGGTAGAGGCGGCAAGGCAGGATATCGGTGCCGCAAGGGCGGATCTGTTTCCGAAGATATCCATCACGGGACTTCTGGGTTATCTCAATGTAATGGAATTCACCAAACTTTTTACGAGTGATTTTCTCACAGCTTCAGTAGGAGCCGATGTCAGCTATTCAATTGCCGGACTCAGCAAATATGCCATTGTCGATCAGAAGTTCGTT